>DBTH01000320.1 GCA_002306945.1 Methylacidiphilaceae bacterium UBA1321
ACCTCCTGCTTAAGGAAATGATTTCGTCAAAATCCCAATGAGCTAGAAAATCGCGTTAAAGCTTTCCTCGCAGTCGAGAGCGGCGCGGGCAGCCATATCGATTTCGCTGATGTCCTCCAGCACGAGCAACACGTACTTATGCTCATCGTACACCATCGGCGCGGTAGTCACGAGGTAGCTGATTGCCTTCTTTTTGCCGTTGATCAGAACTTCGAGATGGAGTCGCTTGCGCATGATCTGGTAGCCGTCGAGCGATTGATTGACCGAGTTGCGGATGACACATTTGTGGCAGTTCGGTCCGCGACCGCAGCCGTCGGGGGAATCGGTCGAATGGAGGCAGTGCAACGCTTCGCCAGCGCGTTGACGGATCACTTTTTCACGTTCCTGGGGCAAGAGCTTTCCAGCGGTCGAATTGAAATCGATGATGCAGACGTCCTTTTCCACGACAAAAACCGGGGAAGGCATTGCGTCCAGGATGGCCTTGTAAAAATCTGGCAGGGAGGCGGATCGGTTGACGGCGGCAATGAAATTTTCGCAACGTCGCTCGACCTCGTCCGGGACGACGGATGGCGCTGAAGGAGTCGCTTTAAAAACGTTATCTTCCATTTCCATAAGGATCGGCATTTCTTTTGGGGAAAGTTAGTCGGTAGACGAACCAGATCCGACGTTTTCCACAGATCCATGAAGTTATTACAACTTTTAGCCAAAAATAGCCCTGAATGATAGTTGTTACTATCTCTTGAAACTTAAGTCGGCCAGCGCCAACAACATTGGCTAGCCGGGGCAAGCTATCCAGCAGTAAGTCAACGCCTCACCGCGACGCTGGTGCAGAGGAGAGGCAACAGGCCTGTCAGAACGCCGAGCGCTTGAACTGGTCGATGTATTTGGCGCGTCGTTGTTCCAGTTCCATGCGCATGGCGGCGGTTTCATCTGCATCGAGTTTGCCATCGCTGTTTTTGTCGAAACTGTGGATGAAGGCTTCGCGTTTTTTGGCGTGGTCGGCCTCCATCGCAGCGACTTCGTCCGGGTCGAGAATGCCGTTGTGGTTCTTGTCGTATTTCTGGAGAAGGAACTGGTGGCGCACGTAGAAATCCTGGCGGAAGGCGATCTCTTCCTTGGGGTCGAGCTTGCCATCACCGTCGCGGTCGTAGGCCTTGAGGATCAGGCTGTGAAAGCGTTCACTGCGTTCCCCGGGCGTTTCGCCCTGTGCGAAATCGCTGACGAGTCCCTGCTTGGAATTGTTGAAGGAGAAACCGGGTGTGACGGCGAGACCGGGCGCGGGTTTCGGCTGCGCAGGCTGTGAAGCGGTCGATGTGGTCGTGGCGGCAGATGAAGAGGAAGTGGACGAAGACTTTTTCTTCGAGGAATCCGCGGCATAGGTAGTGGTCAACGTCAGACTTACAATCGCGACGGCCAGCAATCGGGTGACGGAGGCAAAGGACATGCCGTGAGTTTCTCAAAAGCCGACCGTCACGCAAGAAGTATTACTCAAAGCCTGCACCGCCGGGAAAAGGCGTTATGGGGCACGGACGCGTTCGCCGGTGGAATGCAATTTCGCGCTTTAGAGTAAGAAGACTTCACGCTAATATAGCCGGATTGTGTGGAGACTCTTCTTTCTAGCAACGGCCCTGGGCGTGGGACTCCTCGTGGCCGCGGAAAGAATGCACATCGTCGGCAAGGGCGAAACTCTCTACCAGATCAGCCGCTATTATGGCGTCACGCCTCAGCAACTCGTCAGCGCCAACCCGGATAAACTCGGCGGTGGCCGCACACTCAAGGCGGGCGAAGCGTTGCGCATTCCCGGCTCCGAAACGCCGCAACGGGCCATTCCGGTTTCCTCCTCCGAACAGGATAACGACGGCGTCACTCCCGCCATCAACGACAACGATGCCGCGCCGGTTTCCTACACCGTTCGCAGGGGCGACACCCTTTCCTCCATCGGACGCGCCTTCAAGATCTCCCCGTCCGAACTGCGTGAGTTGAACGGCCTGGGCGGCAACTCCCTCCGTGTTGGCCAAAAACTCCGCGTGCGTAGTTCACACAATCCGAATACGCCGTTGCCGCCCCCACCGCCACCCGCCTCGCCGGTCAAAACGGAAAAATCCAATTCCCCGCTCGTCACCGGCGGCCAAAGCGCGAGCCGTCCCGCGCCCGACCACTCACAGCGTTATTTCTTCATCAACAAGGTCAAAGACAAGATCGACCGGCCCCACGTCGTGCCGGGCCGTTGGAAATACATCGTCGTCCACCACAGCGGCACGCCGAGCGGCAACGCCCGCATCTTCGATTACTTCCACCGCAACGTCCGCGGCATGGAAAACGGCCTCGCCTATCACTTCGTCATCGGCAACGGACACGATTCCGGCGACGGCGAGATCGAAGTCGGCGATCGCTGGTTGCGCCAGATCCAGGGCGGGCATCTCCACAGCGACGCACTCAATGAAATCTCCATCGGCATCTGTTTTGTCGGCGATTTCAACAGCGATCGCCCGACAAAAAAACAGATTGCCGCCGCTATTGAACTCATCACCTACCTGAACGAAAGATGCGGCAAGCCGCCCGTCTTCAAGGCCCACCGCGAAATCAATCCCCGCCCCACCGAGTGCCCCGGAAAGAATTTCCCCGTTCAGGCCTTCCACCAACTCTTCGACCGTTAGCAGAGGCAATCGCTCCGGCATTCACGTTAAGCCGTATCTAGTCAGAAACCTCCG
>DBTH01000119.1:0-5938 GCA_002306945.1 Methylacidiphilaceae bacterium UBA1321
AACTGCCCAAGTGGCGCCCGGTGCTGCGCACGGTCCGGTTTGTGGCGGCGCGCCCCGAGGTGGGGGAGGCCGGAGCGGGGCTGTTGGCGGAGGCCGATTTGCTGGAGACCATGTTGGGGCGTGGGGGCGACTGAGCCGGGTTCCGGCTGTCCGATCCGCTGAAATCGGCGAGATTCCCGGAAATCTTCGCAAAATCGCGGTTTTGACGGTGGAATTTCGTTGAATGTGGCTTCAGGGAGACGCCACTTTCCGCAATGACGGAGGTGGATCCATGGGCAACTGGTCTAGGCAACTTGTAGGAGCACCCCCCCTGAGTGGCCGGGAAGCGATGCGGCGAGCGGAGAAAGTTCTTCCATCCTTTTTTGGGGGTGCACCGGAATGCCTCATCAACCCTCAAAGGGGCTTCTGTCCTGCTCCTTGGAGTCGTTGATCTGACCCGATCGAGGCCTGCGGGGTAAAGGCCAGGTCTCTAGTGAAGTCAAAATGCCACTTAAAGAGAGGTGAGAACATGGGATTTGGAACTGGAATTGTGCTGCGTTATCGTGATCCAAGATTTTACAGAAAGTCTTCGCTTCTGAAACGAGTTTCAATTGAAGTGGATGACATGAATGAATTTTCTCCACCCCTACAAGTAGAAGCGAATTGCTCTACAAAATTTCAATACGTAGAGTTTAAGGAAATGTATAATTGTCATGGGTGTGCCGCGTATTCTGATGTGGATGAAAGTGTACGCATTAGTATTGTCTTTTTTCAAGCCTCTCACTTTTTCAAGCATGGTGGTCGAGGGATTCGTGTAAGAATCGTAGGTAATCCGGATAAGGATTATTTTATAAAAGTATTTTTTGGTAATGAGCGCGGACAAGAAACTGAAATGTTGTATATTGCTCCTGGTGATTTTTCTGAAAAAACTATTTCTGACTTGCCGCATTGGGATGGGGGTGATAATCATGGACGTGTTATTATCGAAGTTGCGTGGGCTGGTAGTGTCGATGATGTCCCTGTAAATCGGCATTGTTTTGTAACTGCCCACAATGCTTTTGCAAACCCGGATGATGGATATGTTTATTGTCAGCAAGATAGAAGTATAACAAAGCAGCTGCGATCTGGTATACGTGGATTTGATCTTGATGTCTACTATGTTGATGATCAAGTCGTATTGGCGCATGAGCTATCTCCAGCAAGCGGCGGCGCGTTGACTAAGTACATTGAAAAGTGGACACTGGGTGGTAAATTAAAGACGTTGCGCGAGCAGCTTTTGGAAGTCGCTGCGTTTCTAGGTGGTGAAGGCCGCAGCGATGTGGTTTGGATTTTTCTTGAGAGCTACGTGACAAGCCAGCAACTGGAGACTGTTCTGTTTGATTCGGAAATTAGACCTTATTTGTACGGGCTAGATTCTTCGGGCAAATGGGTGAAGGATGCTTTGACGAATAATCCAAGTTACCCTGGGTTTGGGTTTAAAGGGAATGCAGCTCATGACACTAACGCTACTTTTGGTGAAGTTAAGGGGAAGATGGTTGTATTTACAAACAAGCGAAATAATGGTGCGCCATCATTCTGCGATTATGCTGTAAGGACTGTCTATGGGGATGCAAGCCTAGACTCGGATCTATCGAAGGCTATGGCTCTTGATAAAGAGTGTGGCTCCATTGTCCCCAGCTCGAGAGCGTTCTTTTTGATATGTAATGCGCCGACATACGAACCGCTTGAGGCTGCTCGTGCGATCGCTCTCAAAGGGGCCGTTGCCCTTGCTGTGGTTTGTGCTGTCGCTGGAATTTTGGAGTCAATTTTTCCACCCTCGCTTTTGGCCGTGTTAGGGGGCGTTGCTTTGAGCCACGCATTGGCGGCGTTTCTTGATTGGCAAATTAGGGAAAAGTATAAGCGCATAAACTCTTTCGAAAAACTGAAAGCAAAATGTGACTGGGGGGCGCAAGATGGGGATATCTCACAAGGTCATTACGGGCATAGAGTGAACTTTTTGGGTGTTGATTTTGCACTTGATGGAGATGCACTGGAGGTGGCTCACTACGTTGATACATCTGAAATCAAAGAGTTTCTGCTGCATTCAGATCGGTTGTCTCGGAAAAGTTATCCGTTGGGTTGCCTAGGATTGAACGTCTCAAGCCTGTCGCGGTGCTATATTTCGGATCCAATTAAGGGAGGAGTGATAAAAGAACTGAAATTCGAGAGTGGGATCTTGAGATTTGAAAAGCCATGTGAACAGCATATATCTGGTAAACTACCGATTGTGGCTCAAATTTCTTCTACGGAATTGATAGAAGTTGGGTATTATGAGCTGCGTCCTTATGAAAGTGGTGCGTTGTGGGATGTCGTGATAGCTTATAAAGCATTTCCGATTGGTGTTTATGGTCATTTGGGGGAGCGTAAAGTCGCTTCCTTGAAGCAGCTGGATGGAGCATATTCAAAGTCGCTCAATATTAATTCGATTGGAAATATTGAGTTGCGTGACTCGGATTTTCCAGCGAAATCTAGTCAGAGCGCGGCGTTTGAAGTTGCGCTGGAGTTTGAAGGTGGAGATGTGGTTAGCGTTTGCACCGGAAGCGGATTCTCTTCAATGATGCTGAATGTTAGTACATCTAACTTCGCGAAAGCTGTTGCCGAGACGCAAAGTCGCAGTACGTCAATGAAGGACTATGCAAGAAGGGAAGTATCCGAAACCCTGAGCCTTTCAAGTTGCGGTTTTGCTGTACCAGAAAACTACGATGGATTTAGTGGTCTGGCAGGGGTAAAAAACTTCACGGATTTTCGTCGCTCATTGGGGGACGCAAGCGATTCCGGGTGCCGAGACAAGGCGCAAGCATTTATCCCTTACCCATTTCCTTGGCTTTGGTCTTCGCCGGAAAATCCATCTGTGTCAAGCTTCGATGAGATCTACATTACTTCAAACGAATCTGACTCTGCCATAGAACACTGTCCTTTTAATTGTTTGGGCTTTAATATGCCCCTGGGCTTGGTTGATGGACAGTATCGAATCATGTCAAGGAAATCAAAAGGCGGCTCGTCTTTGATGGGGTCTGTTGTGGTTTTCAAGGGTAATATTGAACGGCTTGATTTTGATATGCGATCAATCGCTACAAGTATTAAGCCTTCATAACTCTATAGATACCGCAGTGGAGTGGATCTCTGCCTTGGCGACATTCTGGTGTCGCCTTGGTAGGTGGTTCTCCATGAAACGGCGACGAAGAGCTAGCCGGGGTTTTGCGGTTTTGACGGCGAATTCTGGGTGTGAAAATCCGCGTCTCCCACAACCTTTCTGGTCAGCCAAGGGGACCTTCCCGCGGCCTTCATCCTCCTTCGAAAGCGATGCCATGAAGAAGATCGTTGCCCTACTGGTTCCGGTCGCGGAGTCCTTGCCGATTCTCACCCCTTCAAGGAATTCCCTACTATGAAAACAATCCTTCGCTCCTTCCTTGCCGTATGCGCCTGCGTGGGTTTCCAATCCTGCATGGACGACAGCCATCTCGCGGCAGACAGCTCCTCGTCCTCCAAATCGGAAGATCCAGGACAGGTTTCGCTGTCCATCGATCTCGGTCCCGTGGGAGTGCTTGCCCGCACCGCCCAGATGACGCCGACCCGGCTGGTCCTGCGATTCGTTTCAAGCAATGCCGATACCGTCCGCGATACCCAGCTGATCTCCGGTCGCAGCGCGATCGCCAAGGTCTACAGTCTGGCTTCCCAGCGGCAGTGGACCCTGAACATCGTCGGCCGCGATCAACGGGATTCCATCCTGTATTCGGGAACCAAAGCCTTCGACGTGCTGCCCCGGACCACGACCGACGTGGGCTTGTCCCTGGACGCGGGCTATTCCAGCATCCGCGTCCACTTCCCGGTCCTCGACAGCATGACGCGGTTCGTTTTGCGCGTCGATGGGGCGGTCTGGGTCGATTCGACGGTGGCCATGCAAAAACGCGTGGGGGACACCATCAAGGCCGATCACGACTACCTGAGCGCTTCGAGCGCCGGAGTCGCGCATCCCTTCTCGTTCCGGGTCTACGGGAAGCCTTGGGGAATCGATACGCTCCTCTATTCCCTCGACACGACGTTGAACGTGGTCTCGGGTCAGAGCGCCACGCGCGTCCTGACCCTGAAATGGGCAGGAATCAAGGTGCCTCCTTCCGGAGCGGCGGATCTCCAGGTGACGCTTGGATCGGTGGGGCAACTTGTCTTCCAGGTCGGATACGGTGATTCGTCGGACTACGGCATTCCCTGGAACTCCAAGATCGACTACGGGAGCCTTGTCGATCCTCGCGACGGCCAGAGCTATCGCACCATCAAGATCGGAACGCAGACATGGATGGCGCAAAATCTGAATTTCGCGGGTTCGGTCGACAAGCCGCTTGGCGTCTGCTACGACGGCAAGCCGGAGATGTGCAACAAATTCGGGCGCCTCTACAATTGGGGCGAATCGACCGAATACGCTTCTCCATCCGCCGGGAACATCCGTGGAATCTGTCCTTTCGGTTGGCATGTCCCGAGTGGCCTCGAGTGGCGGGAGTTGCCCGCGAGCGGCACCGCACTCGCATCTTCCGCAGGATGGTCCGGAGCCAATGGAACGGACGAGTTCGGCTTCCGCGTCCTTCCGGCCGGAGAGGTGTATTCGACGGGCGAGGATGCCAATTCCGGAAGCAAAGCGGTCTTTTGGACCTCCACCTACGCGAGCGCGCTTGGCGCCTACAAGATGGAAATCGCTCCAAGCCAAACGTCCGTTCCGGTGATCACATACAAGACGAACGGGTATTCCCTGCGCTGCGTGAAGGACTAGTCGAGGTCGTCGCTGCACCCGACGCGCCCCTGCGCCGGTGGGTTGGGTCGAAGCGTTGTCCCGTTCCGGGGCCTCATCCTTCCCGGCCGGGTTTGACCACCGACGCCATCGGCAATCCTCGAACCGATGGCGTCGCCTTGGCGGCTCTTTCCCGCGAAGCCACCCAGTTTGGTGGGGCTGCCGCAGGAACGAAGGCTGGTCTCATTGAGGTTGCATCGCGGGGTGGCATGTTGCCATTCCCCGGGGGCAGCGCCCTGGAATCCAGGCCCGTGGCGAAACGACCCAGGTTCCCGGAGTTTATTCGCTCCGGGGGCTTGCGCCCTGCGTGCGGGAGCGGTAGATTCAATCCATCGCCCCGCGAGGTGATGAAGGCCCTCTGGAAGTTGTTTCCGGGGGGCTTTTTTGTTCACATCCTAGCTAGACTTCCAAGTCCGACATCGCCATGCGCCGCGCCACCAGAGGACAAAGAATGAGTTCGCGAACCGCGACGAGGATCTCCGCCGTTTTCTGTTTCGCCTTGCTGCTCGGCTTGCCTGGCTGCCTGTTCGGGCCGGAGGACTACGACTGCGGATCGATCGCCCTTCCGCACAAGGCGTTCCGGTTGGACGCGCTCAATTCCGCGTACGACGATTGGAATTCGTGCTCCCCGGACGGGCGTTGGGATCTGGACGCGGACATGGAGATCCTGTTTTCCTCCAATCGCGCCACCAGCGGGGGAACCTTCGATCTGACTCCCATGCAGTTGGGATTGTCCGGGCGCGATTCCTCCTTTTCCGTCAGCGGCGGAAAATCCTCTTTCTTCGACAGCCTGGTGTCGGTCGTCAACACGTCGAAGGACGAACTGGGACCCTCGTTCTGGTTCCCTCGCGACACCTTCCCCACCTACCTGGACAGTGCCGGTTCGGTTCCCTTGGCCTTCACCTATGCCCGTGGCGAATCCGGATCCCACGACATCCATGCGATGATCGCCCAGTCGACGGGCGATTCGATCGATGACTTCTGGGCGCTCGCGGACTGGAAATACGGGAAGACCAGAACGCTCCTGGACGTCGAACTGCCCGCCCCGATCAACACGCCCTTCGACGAAGCCTACGCCACCTGGACGCCGCGAGTGGGCCGGATCCTGTTCCACTCCAACCGGTCCGGCAAGTACCGGAT
>DBTH01000119.1:6269-7110 GCA_002306945.1 Methylacidiphilaceae bacterium UBA1321
GGCGTCGCGGTCCGCGAGATCCCGGAGCTCGCTTCGAGCGACGGACAGGAGCGATGCCCCTATCTGGTGGGGAACACGCTCTACTTCGTCTCGGACCGCTCCGGTGGCCAAGGCGGATTCGACGTCTACCGCAGCCGATGGGACGGATCGGTCTGGTCGACGCCCGAAAACCTCGGGTCGACGATCAATTCCTCGAGCGACGAATACCGGCCGTTCGCGATGCACTCCGATCGCGATGCGGCAAGCGCGTTGATCTTCAGCTCCAACCGTCCCGGCGGATTGGGTGGCTACGATCTCTACATGTCGGGATTGTGAAAGCTCCTTTCGAGAACGGTCCTTCGATCGGGAGCTAACTTCGCCTTCCTATGCTTCTTCTCGGCATCGAGACCTCCTGCGACGAGACCGCCGCGGCCGTGATCCGCGACTGGACCGTGCTCTCCAACGTCCTCAAGACCCAGACCGTCCACGAGGAGTTCGGCGGCGTGGTCCCCGAGATCGCCTCCCGCGAGCACCTGCGTTTGCTGCCCGGGATCGTCCGCGAGGCGTTGGAGGTGGCGGGGGTTGCGGTCGAAGAGCTCGACGGGATCGCCTACACGCGCGGTCCCGGTCTGGCGGGGCCGTTGCTGGTGGGTGCCTCGTTCGCTCGGGCGCTGGCCATGGACGCCCAAAAGCCCTTGTGGGGCGCCAACCACCTGGAAGGCCACCTGGCCGCGGTGCGCCTGACCTTTCCCGACCTGGAACCGCCGTTCCTGTGCTTGACAGTTTCTGGCGGGCACACAGAACTGACGGAGGTCCAGGCCGACGGAACGTTCGTGTCGATCGGGAACACCCGCGACGACGC
>DBTH01000303.1:0-2617 GCA_002306945.1 Methylacidiphilaceae bacterium UBA1321
TATCATACCCTTTAGCAGGAGGTTTAGAGGACGGAGTCCTCCAATGAACGGGCAGTCAGGGCTTGCGCAGTCTGAGGACGAGATCCTTACTTTCGACTGGTTCGCCGACCTGTACGAAGATTTCACTCACGACGGCATCTGCGGGCGCGGTGAGGTTGGTGTACATCTTCATTGCTTCGAGGGTGAGGAGTTTATCGCCGGCTTTGACCTTGGAACCGACGGTGACGGCGAGCGAGGTGACCATGCCGGGAATGGGCGCGGGGATTTCGAGCGGATTATTCGGATCGGCCTGGACGCGGGGTTTGGTCTTGGCCTGAACTGAACGGTCGGAAATCCACGTCTGTCGGGTAACGCCATTGAGTTCGAAGACGACCATGCGGCGACCGTCCTTGTCGGACGGGTTGACGTTGAGAAGCTTGAGAAAAAGCGTCTTGCCGTGCTCAATGGTGATATTGATTTCCTCGTTGGGCTTCATCCCGTAGAAGAACGCCGGAGTGGGCAGAACGCTGACGTCGCTGTAGTCGCGCACGAACTTGTCGTAGTCGAGGAAGACCTGTGGGTACATCAGGTAACCGTAGAGATCGTCGTCGGTGGGCGCGTGCTTGAGCTTGGCTTCGAGATCGGAACGGGTCTTGTCGAAGTCGAGTGGCGGCAGGTTTGCACCGGGGCGGTTCTTGAGCGGCTTGCGGTTGCCGAGGACGATTTGCTGGAGCTTCTTCGGCCAGCCGCCCTGGGGAAAACCGAGTCCGCCGGAAAGCATGTCGATGACCGATTCGGGGAAGGGCGTGCCGGGCGGGAGATTGAGGACATCGGCGGGTTTGATGCCGCGGGTGACGAGGAACATGGTCATGTCGCCGACAACCTTGCTGCTGGGGGTGACCTTGACGATGTCGCCGAAGAGTTGGTTGACCTCGGCGTAGCAACGGGCGATCTCGTGCCAGCGGTGGCCAATGTCCATGCTCTCGGCCTGTTCACGCAGGTTGGTGTACTGGCCGCCGGGCATTTCGTGGAGATAGACTTCGGCGCTGCCGTGGATTGGAGCGGTGTCGAACGGCTTGTAGAATTCGCGCACCTGTTCCCAGTAATCGGCGAATTCGTTGAGAGTGTCGAGGTCGAGCCGGGTGTCGCGCGGGGTGTGCTGGAGTGAGGCGACGACGGAATTGAGATTGGGCTGGCTCGTCGAACCGGAGAGCGAGGCGATGGCCGCGTCGGCAATGTCGACTCCGGCGTCGGACGCCTTGAGGATCGATGCGGCGTTGACTCCGCTGGTGTCGTGAGTGTGGAAATGGATGGGGATGCCGATTTCCTGCTTGAGCGTCTTGACGAGTTTGTAGGCGGCGTAGGGACGGCAGAGACCGGCCATGTCCTTGATCGTCAGAATGTGTGCGCCCATCTTTTCGAGTTCCCTGGCGAGCTTGACGTAGTACTGGAGCGAATACTTGTCGCGGCGGCTGTCGAGGATGTCGCCGGTGTAACAGATCGCGGCGTCGCAAACGGCGTGGGTGTCCTGCACCGCGTCCATGGCGACCTTGAGGTTGGGCAGGTAATTGAGCGAATCGAAGATGCGAAAGATGTCGATGCCCGACTCGGCGGAGTGATGAACGAACCCGGCGACGACGTTGTCGGCGTAGTTCGAGTAACCGACCGCGTTGGACCCGCGGAAGAGCATCTGGAAGCAGATATTCGGAATGCGCTCGCGCAGATTGCGAAGGCGTTGCCAGGGGTCTTCGTGCAGGAATCGCATGGCGGTGTCGAATGTCGCGCCGCCCCACATTTCGAGGCTGAAGAGATTGGGAGCGCGGCGGGCGATGGCGTCGGCGACGGCGAGCATGTCGTAGCTGCGCACGCGGGTGGCGAGGAGCGATTGGTGCGCGTCGCGCAAGGTCGTGTCGGTGATGAGAAGACGTTTTTCCTTCAGCGCCCATTCGGCGAACTTGCGCGCGCCGAGATTGAGCAGGATCTGGCGCGTGCCATCGGGCGGGGTTTGTTTCGGGTCAAAGGTGGGTGTGGCGGGAGAGGGGAGTTTGCCGGGTTTGTAGCCTTTCGAGTGCGGGTTGCCATTGACGATGACATCGCCGATGTAGGAGAGGAGCTTGGTGGCGCGGTCACGGCGCGGGGTGAACTTGAACAACTCGGGCGTCGTGTCGATGAGACGTGTTGTGGCGTCGCCACGGCGAAAACATTCGTTGTTGATGAGGTTTTCCAGGAACGGAATGTTCGTCTTCACGCCGCGAATACGGAATTCCCCGAGTGCGCGTTCGAGCCGCTGGAGCGCTGTGTGGAAGTTGGGACCGCTGGCGGTGACCTTGACCAGCAGCGAATCGTAGAACGGCGTGATGACGCTGCCGGTGTCGCCCATGCCCGCGTCGAGGCGGATGCCGAAACCGGCGGCGGAACGGTAGGTGAGAATTTTGCCGTAGTCGGGAGTGAAATTCTTCGTCGGATCTTCGGTGGTGATACGGCTCTGGACGGCGTAACCGATTCGCGGGACGTCCTCCTGCTTGGGGAGTTTGAGTTCGGGGCCGAACAACGAGGCGCCTTGCGCGACGAGGATTTGCGAACGCACGAGGTCGATGCCGGTGATCTGTTCGGTCACGGTGTGCTCGACCTGGATGCG
>DBTH01000303.1:2882-8399 GCA_002306945.1 Methylacidiphilaceae bacterium UBA1321
ATGCGCGGGTTCATCTCGATGAAGTACCACTTGTTGTCGTCGAGATCGTAGAGGAATTCGACCGTGCCGGCGTTGTCGTAGCCGATTTCCCGGCCGATGCGCACGGCGGCGTCGCAGAGTTCGCTGCGGACGGTTTCCGACAGGCTGACGGAAGGCGCGATCTCGATCACCTTCTGGTGGCGGCGCTGGACGGAACAGTCGCGCTCGTGCAGATGGAGGACGTTGCCGTGTTTGTCACCGAGGAGCTGGACTTCGATATGTTTGGCGCGGCGGATGAATTTTTCGAGAAAGACAGCCGAATTGCCGAAAGCGCGATCGGCTTCACCCTGGGCCTCGTCGAGCAGACGGTCGAGGTCTTCGGGTTTTTCAACCACGCGCATACCGCGTCCGCCGCCGCCGAAAGCCGCCTTGATGATGAGCGGGAAGCCGAGTTCTCGGGCGATCTTGAGTGCCTGCTTGCGGTCGGTGACGGGGTCTTCGGTGCCGGGCAAGGTGGGAATTTGAAGTTTCTGCGTCAATTCGCGAGCTGCGACTTTGTTGCCCATCAGGTCGAGCAATTCCGGGTTGGGTCCGACGAAGGTGATTCCCGCCTTGGCGCAGGCGCGGGCGAAATCGGCGTTCTCGGAGAGGAATCCGTACCCGGGGTGGATCAGATCGATGCCGTTGTCCTTGGCGAGGGTGACGATGCCGTCGATGTCGAGATAGGCGCCGACGGGGCCTTTGCCCTGACCGACGAGATACGCTTCATCGGCCTTGAAGCGGTGCATGCTGAAACGGTCTTCCTGCGCGAAAATGGCGACCGTGCGCAAACCGAGTTCGCTCGCGGCGCGGAAAACGCGAATGGCAATTTCGCTGCGGTTGGCGACAAGGAGTTTTCTCTGTCGTGTACTGGCGGCGGCGGAATAACTTGGAACGGGAGCGGGTTGCGGAGCGGGGGTGGACTTCGACTTGCGGCGCTTGATCATAAGGTGTTACAATGTTATACGCGCTATAACTTATTAACGCCAAGCGGATTTTACGTTGAATCGCAAGAAATAGTGAAACTTATAATAGGATTTTTTTAGTAGTCCTTTAACAATATTGGCAGGCTTACCTCGCAGAAAACCAATAAAAGGATCTGCTGAAAATGACGATTCAACTAAATCCTAACAGTTGGGTGCAAGACGCCAAAGTTAGCGTTCATTCTTAAAACCATGAAAATCAGTCGGCAACGTGGTGCGAGCAGTATCTAGACATTGAGTGAAGATTGACACACCCCGGCGCTTACGCGCCGGGGTGTGTCAATCCACCAGTGAACATCTCGCTACCGCCAACGTTACATTGTCCGGTAACTTTGGCGTCATGCACCCCTAACAGTTTTGTTCGACTCTAAAAGATTGACACTCCAGCCGGGTGCGGACAACCATTCCTCACCATGAAGCGAATTCTTGCGGCAATGATGGCAATGGCGGTTGCGGTGCTGGTCTGGATGGGCGTGACGGCTCAAATCAAGAAACCGGCCAAGCTGGTTCTGATTCGTTACAACGAAGCGGCGGATGCCGACAGCGGGGAAAAAGCGATTCGCGCCGGGTTGAAGAACTCGGGTATGATCGACGGAACCGATTACACGCTGAAAGTCTTTTCCGCGCAGAATGACATGTCGACCTTGATCAATCTGGTTGACGCTGCCGTGACCGATAAGGCCGACATTATCATTCCGTTGCAATCGCAAAGTCTCCAGCCTGCCGTGCAGCGCGCACCGAAAACGCCGATTGTTTTTCACCTCGTGTCCGACCCGTTCCTGCTCGGCGTGGCCAAGACCGACACCGACCATTTGCCGATGGTGACGGGAGCGTATATCAAGACGCAGCCGGAGGAATTCGAGGCCGTTGTGGCGCAGGTCAAGTTTCTCGTGTCGGGAGCGAAAAAGATCGGGACGTTGTATGTTCCGGGCGAAGTCATTTCCAACGAGCAAAAAAATCTGCTCATCGAGACGGCGAAAAAATTCAAGGTTCAGGTCAACGCTGTGCCGGTCGATACGGTCAGCGATTTGACCAACGCGGTTCAGGCGTTAGTGAGCCAGAACCCGGACGCCATCGTCATGATCGAAGGTTCCATTCCGAACGGTTCCTTCGCGGCGGTCGTCTCGCAGGCCACGCGCGCGCGCATTCCGATCTTCGGCTTTACCGCCTATCAGGCCCGCAACGGCGCGGTCTACTGTCTGGTGCCCGATGCCGGTCGCGGCGGACGCGCGGCGGGCGAAATGATCGCGCGGATCATGAAGGGCGATAGCCCCGCCAGTATCCCGCTCTACCGCATGCCTTCGGGGTTGAAGTTGATTAACTCGGCGGCGGCGCGGCGGATCGGTCTGGACTCGATTTCAGCCGACACGATCAAGGGTGCGCAGGATGTGGTTGCGCCTGGATCGCTGGCACCGTAATCCAAACGAGATACTTTGGCGGCTAGTTCGACTTCGATGATGGAGCTATTGTGGACGGGTTGTCTTTTGTGGGTGGCTTCCTAAATTCTAAGGCGCTTAATTGCAACGGATTGGCGCATTTTCGCGACGATTAAAAAGGGAATTCACCTCTAATTTTTGAGTAGGTTGGGACGATCTTATTAGGGTGTGTTTTAAAAAACACTCCAGAAAAACCATTTCGTCTTAACTCATGTGGATTTATTTGAAGCAAGCGTTGGGAGGCCGCCTGCGAGGCCACCCGTATTATGCCGTAGCGCTCGGTCTCGCTCTATGGGTCGGGATTATTTATCTGACGGTGAGTTCGCCGCGGGTTTCCGCGGGGTTGGTGGCCTTGGCGTTGGCGATTGGTTTGGTCATCTGGAAATGGCGTCAACTGCGCCAGGTGCAGGACAAGCTCTATCAGCTTGAGCGCGAACTCAAGGGAAAGCTCGAAGCGATGGAGATGGGCGCGGATAAGTCGCCTGTGGCGGACAAGGTCGACGAATTCCAAAAACTCAAAAGCGAACTGGGTCGACAGGCGGCCCTGGCGCGCGTGGCGGCGCAGACCCACAACGGAGTGGTCGTGACCGACGAGCGCGGCGATATTCAATGGGTCAATCGCGCTTTTACCCGGTTGACGGGATACGAATTGGACGAGGTGGTGGGAAAGAAGCCGGGAGAGTTTCTTCAGGGTGGCAAGACCGGTTCGCAGATGCGTTCGCGGATGCACGAAGCGATCCAGCTTGGAACGGGTTTCCGGATCGAGTTGCCCAATTACAGTAAGATGGGAAGGGAATACTGGATTTCGCTCGATGTCCAGCCGTTGCGCGACGAGACCGGACGGATCACCCATTTCATGGGCATCCAGAACGACATCACCGAGCGCGTTCTGTCGGAGCAAAAATTCCGTGCGCTGTTCGAGAATTCGATCGACGCTCTGCTGCTCTTCAACGAGCACGGCATCGCGGATTGCAACCAGGCGGCGCTGACCATTCTCCATTGCACGGAAAAATTGCAGGTGACGGGACAGAAATTCGGCAATTTCTCTCCCGAATTCCAGCCCGACGGCGTTGCCTCCGAATTCAAATTCATGGAGATGCGCGGCCTCATGGACAATCGCGGTTATCACCGGTTCGAGTGGCTCTGCCGCCGTCGCAACGGCGAGGATTTCCCGGCCGAAGTGGCGCTTTCTCCCGTGCAGATCAACGGCCAGCAGACTTTCATGGCGGTGTTGCGCGACGTGAGCGAACGGCGCGGCGCGGAGAAAACCATCGCCCTCAACAAGCAACGGCTCGAACTCGCCCTCAAGTCTTCGCGCCAATATCTCTGGGACTGGATCATACCGACCGGAGCGATTTACTTCAGCGAGGAATGGGCGCGGCTGATGGGCTATCGTCCGCACGACATGGTGCCGCGGATCGAGTTTTGGGAAAAGACGATTGCTCCCGAGGACATCGGCCGGGTGCGCGAGAGCCTGGATGCCCACGTGCAGGGCAAGACGGAATTCTTCGACATCGAATATCGCAGCCGGGCGAAATCGGGCGAATGGCTCTGGATCGGCACACGCGGTCGCGTGGTGGAACGCGACATCCAGGGGCGGGCTTTGCGCATGATCGGCACCGGCATGGACATCACCCGGCGCAAGAAGATTGAGGAGGAACTCAATCAGGCCAAGGTCGCCGCGGAATCGGCTGACAAGGCCAAGAGCGAATTTCTCGCCGTCATGAGCCACGAGATTCGCACCCCGATGAACGGCTTGCTCGGCTTCACCAGTCTGTTGCTCGATTCGCCCCTGAACCCGACCCAGCGCGACCATCTGGAAACGGTGCGCAATTGCGGCGAATCCTTGCTGACTCTCATCAACGATATTCTCGATTTCTCGAAGATCGAATCGGGCCGGCTCGAACTCGATATTCATCCGATGCCGTTGCGCCGGACGCTGGAAAATGTTCTCGAACTCTACGCGCAGAAAGCCGCCGCGCGGCACCTCGAACTGATTTGTACGATTGAGGGGACTGTTCCCGAATTCATCCAGAGCGACGGTTCGCGTCTGCGGCAGGTTCTGGCCAATCTTGTCGCCAACGCCATCAAGTTCACTCCGCACGGCGAGGTCGAACTTTCCGTCCGCGTGGCGCATCCGCATTTCAAGATGGATCATTGCCGCACGATGCCTTCGGGTACGGGCATCCTGCTCGAATTCCGCGTGCGCGATACCGGCATCGGTATTGAGGAGAGCAAAATCTCGCGCCTCTTCAAACCGTTCTCACAGGCCGACTCATCGACAACCCGCCGCTTTGGCGGGACGGGGCTGGGCCTGGCCATTTGCAAAAATCTCATCGAAGTCATGGGTGGCAAAATCTGGCTCCAGAGCACGCCGCACGAGGGGGCGACCTTTTATTTCACCCTGCCGACCGAGGCCGCCGAGGAAGTCGAGCGCGATGCGGACAATCCGCTGGAAACGGACGGGCGGTTGAAGGAAGTGCCGGTGCTCATCGTCGATGGCAACGAGACCTTGCGCCGCTCGTTGACCGGCATTTTGAAGGGATGGGGAATGAGTCCGCAGGAGGCGAGGAATTTCGCCGAAGCCTCGCAGGTTTTGAACAAGCCGGGCGCGGCGGCTCTTGCGGTGCTGGATTGTTATCTGCGCGATTTTCAGCGCGAGGGCCTTTTGCGCGAATTGGCGAGGAGTTTCCCGAAGCTGCCGGTGATATGCCTGACCTCGGTTGATGAACACCTGCAGGAGTTGATCCACGTCAAAAGCGAGGCACCGAGGGAATTCCTCTGCAAGCCGGTTCACTACGCCCAGCTTTTTCAGGCCGTCCGCCGCGTGCTGTCGCTTGACGCAGAGAAGACAGGGCCGGTGGTTGAGGATCGGGAGAAGCTGCCGCGCCGCGCCGACGTTTCCAGTTTGCGCGTTCTCGTGGTGGAAGACAATCCGGTGAATTTGAAAGTGGTCACGCTCATGCTGTCCAAGTTTGGATGCAAGGCCGATACCGCCGTCAATGGCCGCCACGCGGTCGACGCCTTCCGGCGGCGCATCTACGATGTCATTTTCATGGATGTGCAAATGCCGGAGATGG
>DBTH01000303.1:8652-23698 GCA_002306945.1 Methylacidiphilaceae bacterium UBA1321
GATGTGCAAATGCCGGAGATGGACGGCTACGAAGCCTCCCGCGTGATCCGTGAGATCGAGAATGAAACGTTCGAGCCGGGCGGGCATTCGGCTCATATTGTCGCCTTGACCGCCAACGCGCTGTCTGGTGACCGGGAACGTTGCCTCGGCGCGGGAATGAACGATTACCTGACCAAACCGGTCCAACTCGCCGAACTCGAACGGGCGCTTTACCAGGCTCAGGAACGCTTCAAGCAGGCCGCGCCTGAAATGTCATGAGCCGCCGGAGCGCAGTTCTTTCAGTCGGCGTTTGGCATCCTCTTCGATGCGTCCGCACATGAGCTTGCAAAGGGCGAACAGATTTGGGTCGGCAATCGAATAAAGCGCGAAGTTGCCGTCTTTCTCCTTGGCCACGAATCGGGCGTCGAGCAGAACGCCGAGATGTTTTGAGACGTTGCCCTGTTTCATTCCGGTCTCCTCGATTAATTCGGAAACAGTTCGCGTGCCACCCATCAGGGTACGCAGAAGACGCAGACGGGACGGTTCGGACAGGATGGCGAAGAGCCTGGCGGCTTCATCTACCTGATTGTCCGACATCATTTTGGATTTTTGTGCTTGCATATTACTGAATAGTAGTATAGTTATACAGTAACAAATAAAAACGATTATGACAAGCCCAGAATCTTTCATTCAGCGGGTTGCCCCTTCCGCGGCGCAACAGACCCAGTCCGATTCCCTTTTCCTCGATGTGCGTACTCCGGCCGAGTATGAGGATGCGCACATTGCGGGTGCGGTTCTGCGTCCGCTTGGAACGTGGGAGCCGGGTGAAATCGCTTTTCTTGCCGCGGGTAAAAAACAGTGCGTCGTCGTCTGTCAGTCGGGCAAGCGCGCCACGCAGGCGGCGCAGAAATTGCAAGGGGCGGGATTTCCCGGTCTTGTGGTGCTCGATGGCGGTGTCAATGCATGGGCGGCGGCGGGACTTCCCCTGGAACGCGGTCGCAAGACGATTTCGCTCGAACGCCAGGTGCGCATTGCTGCCGGGACGTTTGTGCTCACGGGAGCGTTGCTCGGTTATTTTGTAAATCCGAACTGGATCGCTCTTTCCGGTTTCGTCGGGGCGGGATTGATCTTTGCCGGAATCACCGACACCTGCGGTATGGGAATGTTGCTGGCGAAGATGCCGTGGAATAATCGCGGGTGTTCCTGCGGTTCGAGCTGTTCGGTTTCAAAATAAGGAAGGAGTTCTCATGTCGAAAAGCAATTCTTCGAGAAAGGTGCTGATTGTTGGCGGAGTGGCGGGTGGGGCGTCGTGCGCAGCGCGGTTGCGTCGTCTGGATGAGAAGGCGGAGATTATTTTGGTGGATCGCGGACCGCACGTGTCGTTTGCGAATTGCGGCCTGCCGTATTATATCGGCGGTGTGATCGAGCAGGAGAAAAGCCTGTTGATCGCCGACGGAAAGTTGTTCCGGGAGCGGTTCAATATCGAAGTGCGCACGCGAACCGAGGTGGTTTCGATTGACCGGGAGAAAAAACAGGTCGGATTGCGCGATCTGGCGAGCGGGAAGACGTGTTTCGAATCGTACGACTCCCTGGTGCTTTCGCCGGGCGCATCGCCGCTTCGCCCGCCGTTGCCGGGCATTGACCTGCCGGGGATTTTCACGATGCGCAATATCCCGGACAGTCTCGCCATCAAGGACTGGGTCAAGTCGCGGGCGTCCAAAAAAGCGGTTGTCGTCGGGGGCGGTTTCATCGGTCTGGAAATGACTGAAAATTTGCAACGGCTTGGCGTCGAGGTCACGGTGGTGGAAATGCTCGATCAGGTGATGCCTCCGCTTGATTCCGAAATGGCAGCGATGGTGGCCGTTCATTTGCAGAAGCGCGGAGTGAAACTCGCATTGGGCGACGGCGTTGCCGGTTTTGAACAGGGCGCCTCGGGCGGGTTGTCGGTGAAAACAAAAGGCGGAGCGTCCTATGCGGCTGATCTCGTGATTTTGTCGATTGGCGTGCGGCCTGAGACGAAACTGGCGGTCGCGGCCGGGCTTGAACTGGGCCCGCGCGGCGGGATTCGCGTCGATGAGCAGATGCGCACCAGCGATGCGTCGATCTGGGCGGTTGGAGATGCGGTCGAGGTGCGCGATTGGGTGACGGGACTGGAAGCGCTCATTCCGCTCGCAGGCCCGGCGAACCGTCAGGGACGGATTGCCGCCGACGCGATTTGCGGGAGAGACTCGTCGTTTCGCGGTGTGCAGGGAACAGCCATTTGCGGCGTGCTCGGACAGATTGTGGCGATGACCGGGGCGAGCGAAAAATCGCTCAAGCGCGCCGGGATTGCCGATTACGAGAAGGTCTACGTCCATCCGGGTAGTCATGCCGGGTATTATCCCGGCGCAGAGAAGATCCATCTCAAACTCCTGTTCCGGAAATCGGACGGTCGCATTCTGGGAGCGCAGGCGGTCGGTGGGGGCGGAGTCGACAAACGCATCGACGTCATCGCCATGGCCATCCAGAAGAACGGAACCGTCTACGATCTGGAAGAGGCTGAGTTGTGCTATGCGCCGCAATTCGGCGGAGCGAAGGATCCGGTGAATTTCGCCGGAATGGTCGCGGCCAATGTATTGCGGGGCGATATGCCTGTCGCTCACTGGAACGAACCCGCGGGGGAGGGAACGGTTTATCTCGATGTGCGGGATGAGGACGAATTCGCCTCGGGTCACCTGCCTAGCGCGGTGAACATCCCGCTCAACTCCCTGCGGGATAATATCGGTTCGCTGCCTGACAGTAATGATTTGCGGGTCTACTGCGCTGTCGGATTGCGGGGTTATCTGGCCACGCGGTTGCTCACGCAGCGGGGCGTGGCCGCGCGCAATGTCTCCGGGGGATGGAGTTCCGCTCCTGCCGCGAGGAATAAATGATCCGGCGGCGAGTCGCGCATCGCGGCCAGAGAATCAACCGTTGAACGTCATCCCGGCAGAGGCTGTATGAACTTTGCCGGGGAAGGCGTTATAGAGCATGTGAACGGCGGTCATGCCGGTGCAATGGTTGGGATAGAGCGCGGGGGAACCGAGCGATTTGAGTTCGGCGATGGTATCCTTCACACGCTGTTCCGGCGCGTTGAGCAGGTGCATGCCGCCGAAGACCGAGCCGATGCGCTCGCCGGTGAGTTGGTGGATGTAGCGCAGGATATTGATGACGCCCGCGTGCGCGCAGCCGAGAACGACGCGGATGCCTTCACTCGTCGCATAATAGAGCGAAAGATCGTCGTCGAGAGGATCGGGTTGGCTGAGAGCTTCGTCGAGGAAGAACGGCCCGCCGGTGTTTTCGAAAGTGGTGACGCGCGGGACGATGCCGGTGGCGAAAACGCCGGGAATGATTTCAGTCGATTTCTCGACCGGTCGATAACGATCCTTCCATGACGCGAAAAGAATTTCGTCGGTGAGAAGGGAGATGCTTGTGCATTTGCATGCGCCGGAGGGCATGCGGGCGAATTTGCGTTTCAGCGCACCGGGATGGAGATAGACGGGACAGGATTTGTTTTCTTCCAGAACGGTTTTAAGTCCACTGGTGTGATCGTAATGGCCGTGGCTGAGAACGACCGCGTCGAGGGAGGTGAGAGGGATGCCGAGTTTGGCGGTGTTGTTGACGAGGCCGAATCCCTGCCCGGTGTCGAAGAGGAGGGAGCGATCCTGGCTGCGAATGTGCCAGCAGAGGCCGTGCTCGCCGATCAATCCGCCAACGGTGACGGTGTTTTCGCACACCAGAGTCAATTCGCTCATGTGCCGACGATACGGCGTGACGTGGCGTGGACAAGCAAAAGAAAATGACGGCGGGGCGGATTTGAGGTAAGAGAAAACCATGCCCAGACCATTCTGCCCCCGCCGAGTAGCCAATTGTCCCGATGTGGCTTTCTTCAAGCCTGCGGGAATTCCGCTGGGACAGTTGAACGTCGTGGTCATGCCTCTGGACGAATTCGAAGCGATCCGGCTGGCGGACGGCCAGGGGCTCGAACAGACGGAGGCGGCAAAGATCATGGGAGTGTCCCGCCAGACTTTTTCCCGCATCATCCGTTCAGCCCGGGGGAAGGTGGCTGACTTTCTGACCAACGGCGCGGCATTGAAGATCGAGGGCGGCCCGGTGAAATCCCGGTGCGCGGGCAAACGCGGCGGTGCGTCCGGCTGCGGCAAAAAAGGCTGCTGTAAAACCGCTAAAAAATAAGCGTAAAAATATCTTGGCGTTTTTTGTTGTGAGCGTATGCTCATAACTTGTGAGCGATAAATCCGTTTACGAATCGTTGCGCGGCCTCCATGAGAGCTGTGCCGTCTGCGGATCCGACCACCCGTTTGGGTTAAAACTTGGGTTTGCCATTCTGGAGCCGGGGCGGGTGCGCGCCTCCGTTGTCCCCGTGCCGGAGTGGAACGGGTATTCGCATCGTCTTCACGGCGGCGTGGCGGCGTCGATACTGGACGGGGCCATGACGCACGCGCTGTTTTCCCTCGGGATCGCAGCGGTGACGGCGGCGCTGGAGGTGCGGTATCACCGGCCGGTTCGCGTCGGAGTGGAAATTCAAGCCGTGGGACATCGGGTGCGTTCGCGGCGGTCGCTGCACATTCTGGAGGCGACGATTCATCAGGGAGGAATTCTCTGCGTGAGCGCCGTGGGCCGATTCATGGAATCCGAAGAGGTGGCGTTACCCGAGCGCTTGCGCGGGCAGTCCCCCGCCTCTTTAACAGCCTGATAAAAACTAAAAAAGGAAACAATCGATATGAAAATAGCCGTGGCATTGAACAACGGGAAACTGGCGGGGCATTTCAGCTCTGTGGAAACTTTTGCAATCTACAACGCGACTGCCGACTCGTTCGAAGGGCCGGTCATGCGTGCTCCCAACGGTGCAGGACGAGAACACCGTCCGTATGCGGACGTGGCGGAGGCGCTTATGGGTTGCCATGCAGTCATAGCGGGC
The DNA here is from genome assembly GCA_002306945.1 of Methylacidiphilaceae bacterium UBA1321. GTDB lineage: Bacteria > Verrucomicrobiota > Verrucomicrobiia > Methylacidiphilales > UBA1321 > UBA1321. Next base: position 13,589 of record DBTH01000303.1, read on the forward strand.
GGCATGGGCCACCGGATCGCGGAGGAAATCTCCTTGTCGGGCATCGAACCGGTCATCTCGGCGGAGGACGATGAACCGGCTGAACTGGCGCGCAAGTACGCCAAGGGTCAGCTTCGGCGCGGACAGTTCCACCGTTGTTGCCACAGCGCCTGATGTCAGATTCGTGCACGCGGTGGGAGCGTGTTTAATATCTTGATGTAAGGGCGGCAGAGGAAGGAGACTGTGGGGATGTTGGACTATCGCCTGCATGTTTTCCGGACGGTTGCCGAACTCAAGAGCATCAGCGCGGCGGCGCGGAAGTTGAATATCTCCCAGCCAGCGGTGACGCAGCACATCAAGCGTCTGGAGGAGGAATTTTCCTCGCAATTGATTCTGCGTTCGCCCAGTGGGATTTCGCTGACCGAGACCGGATACGTCCTGCTCGATCACGCCCTGCGCGTGGCCGACCTGCACGAGGAAGTGGCACAGAAGCTCGGCGTATTTCAGGGCAGACTCAGCGGTCAATTGCGTCTCGGTGCGAGCACGACAATCACTCAATATTACCTGCCGCCGTTGCTGGCGGCGTTCCTGCGGGCGCATCCTGACGTGCATTTGTCCTTTTTGGGCGGAAACACCGAGGAGATTATCGGCGCACTCTTGTCGCACCGGATCGACCTCGGTCTGGTCGAGGGGTTGTGCCGGAGGCGGGATCTGAAGGCGAAGGATTTTTACGAGGACGAAATTGTCTGCGTGGCGGCCAAGGGTCATCCGGCGACGCGGACAAAGACGTTGATCGCAGGGGCGCTTGCGGACTATCCGATCATCCAGCGCGAAGCGGGATCGGGGACGCGGGAATATGCCGAACGGGCCTTGCGACGGGCGGGGGTGAAGGTGGAGCGGTTGCGCGTGGTGGCGGAAGTGCCCAGCAGCGAAGCGATCAAGGGGATATTGGAGGCGGGACTGGGGTTGAGCTTTTTGTCGCGGTTGAGTGTGCGGGAGGAGTTGGAATCGGGGGATTTGTGCGAGGTGAAAATTCGCGGTGTCCGCATCCAGCGTCCCTTCCTGGCATTGCATCATCAGGGGCCTGCGCCGGGCGGTGTGGCGGGAGCGTTTCTCAAGACGGTTCTTTGATGTGTATCAAGTGGATATAATTTCAAGTTATCTCGAATTAAAAAATAATATTTCCGATTCGATAAGACTATACGCTATCAACAGCACATGTCTTATCGCTGTCCTCATTTTCGCACCGGTGTCGCGGCAACGGCTTGTTGCGCTGTAGCCGGTATTAATTTATCCAGGCTGCCCGGGCTGCAACATCTCGGGCCGTTGACGCTAGCCTTGTTGCTGGGCCTGCTCTGGAGGGCTTTTCTACACGTTCCGGAGAATCAACATCTGGGAATCGGGTTTTCCGCGAAGACCTTGTTGCGGGTGGGGATTGTTTTATTGGGTGTGCGGCTCGATTTTCAACTGCTTGCCCAGGCAGGCGTGAAAATTTTTCTGCTCGGAGCCGGAGTGATTATCGTGGGGCTGATCCTGTTCAACGCGTTGGGAAACTGGTTCGGTCTGAGCGGTAATCTTCCGATGCTGATCGCGGTGGACAGTTCCATCTGCGGAGCATCGGCTGTCGCGGCGGCGGCCCCGGCGATGAACGCGCGGGACGAAGAGACGGCACTGGTGATTCCGATTGGAAGCCTGTTGGGATCGGTTGCGGTTCTGGGCTACACCTTTTTCGAGACGTGGGCGCAATTGCCACCCCGGCTGTACGGGATTTTGACCGGGGCGACGTTGCACGAGATCGCGCAGGTGATGGCGGTGAATGCGGCGGTGCCGGGCGCGTTGGAGGCGGGAACGGTTTCCAAGTTGATGCGCGTGGTGTTGCTGGCTCCGGTGGTCTTTGGGATTGGAGTGTGGAAGCAGATGCGTTCAGCCAAGGGTGGACGGTTGCGGGATGCTCTGGCGATGCCGAACAAGCCGTGGTTTGTGCTGGGGTTTCTGGCCGTGGGCGCGGCGTGTTCCCTCTGTCAGTGGGCATTGCCGGGCCTTGGAGCGAGTCTGGAATCGATCAAGAGCGAAACGGTGACGGTGGCGGTTTTCCTGATGGCGATGGCCATGGCAGGGGTGGGAATTCAAACCGACTTCGCGCGATTGCGGGCGGACGGTGCGAAGTCGGTGGCCGTGGCGGTGCTGGGTTGGATTGGGCTGGTGACGTTTGCGGCGGTGTTTGTTTTTTACGTCGTAAAGTAGTCGTCGGAGTGGCATTTGATCTGCTAAATTCCGGGCATGTATACGATAGGCGATCAGACTTTGGACCGGTGGTTGCAGGAGGATGCGCCGTACGGGGATTTGACGACGTGGACGCTTGGGTTGCGGAGCGAACCGGGGCGAATTACTTTTACCAGCCGGGAATCGACGGTGATTTGTGGGACGGAGGAGGTGCGGCGCATTCTGGAGAAATGCGGGGCGCAGACCGATTTTTTCAAGCCCTCCGGAGAACAGGTCGGGCCGAAGCAACAGATTCTGAGCGCGACCGGGCCGGTCGAGGCGTTGCATCTGGGGTGGAAGGTGAGTGTGAATATTCTCGAATACTTTTCCGGTATCGCCACGCGGACGCGGAAGTTTGTCGATCTGGCCAAGGGCGCCAATCCGAAGGTGGAGGTTGTGGCGACGCGCAAGGGGATTCCCGGCGCGCGCGAACTTTCGGTCAAGGCGGTGCTGGCAGGCGGCGGATTTCCGCACCGGCTCGGGCTTTCGGAATCGATCCTGGTCTTCGGTCATCACCGGGCTTTTTTCAAAAGCTTCGATGCGTTTCTGGCGCAGATTCCCGAATTGAAGACGAAGGTTCCCGAAAAGAAATTCATTGTCGAAGCCGACGGAACCGGGGAGGCGCTCAAGCTGGCACGGGCGGGTGTGGACGGCATTCAGTTCGACAAGACTCCGGTGGAGGAACTGACCGGTTGCGTGAAGGAATTGCGTTCACTGCGGCCCGGGTTGACATTGATTGCAGCGGGCGGAATCAATGAGCACAATATTGCGGCATACGCGGGAACCGGAGTTGACACGATTGCGACGTCGGCGTCGTATTTCGGCAAACCGAGCGACATCGGTGTGAAGATCACGCCGCTGAAATAGCTGGCTAATCGGAGTTGGCGGTAAAATTTTTGCAGGAGACCATAATGTGGAATGAACGTTATTCGGCGAAAGAGTATGTTTACGGAACGCAGCCCAATGCGTTCCTGAGGGAAAATGTCGCGGCGATTCGCGAGGGACCGATTCTGAGCTTGTGCGAGGGCGAGGGACGCAATGCGGTGTTTCTGGCAGAACGCGGTTTCGATGTGCTCGGGGTGGACGGTTCCGATGTGGGATTGAAAAAGGCGCAGGAGCTGGCGGCAGCGCGTGGAGTGAAAATCGAAACGCTTGTCTGCGATCTGGCGCAATACACTCCGCCCGCGCAAACTTTCGGAGCGGTCGTGGCCATTTTCGCTCATGTCCCGTCAGCCGTCCGGCGAAAAGTTTTTCGCGCGTCGGTGGAGGCGTTGAAACCGGGCGGCGTTTTCCTGCTCGAAGCGTATACTCCGGAACAATTGGGTCGCAATACAGGCGGGCCAAAGGAATTGGATCGGCTGGTCAGTTTGGAGGATTTGCACATCGATCTGGAAGGGTGCGAATTCCTTCTGGGTCGCGAGACCGAGCGCGAAGTGGTGGAGGGTTGTTTTCATACCGGGCCGGGCGCGGTAGTTCAGGTGATCGCGCGCAAGCGGTCGTGATTTTTTGTCCAGGCAGCTCAGGTAGCGCACGCAGTGCTCACAGGCCGGTGAGCCGCTGCGGTAAAATGTCGGGATGAAATGGGGAAAACCGGTTTTATCCCGAGCTCAGGGAATCAGGGAAAGAAGGGAGAGCGTCGCCGTTTGTCGCGGATCGTCGCGGGGGTGCCAGTTTTTTAGGGGGAGGGTGAGCACACTCAATTACTCTGTAAAAGCGGGCGAGAATGGGGTTGGAGCGGGTAAAAGAGGGTGCAACAGCGGATTAGGGGTTGTTAAGGCCTGATTTCGCAACTTTGTGGATTGGGATGCGTCTGTCCTCATAACAACGAGTTCATATAATGCATTTTCTGCAACGCCATAAACTTTGGTTCCTGTTGGTTCTTTTGTTGGGATTGAATCTGGTGATCTTCTGGCCGAAGAAGAAAGCCATCGGGGAGTTTCCGCCCGGTTCTCCCGGACAGACCGCCGATGGTCGTCCGCCCGAACCCGATGAGAAGATGAAGGCGAAGTTCGAGGAGATGTTGAGCAAAATGACCCCGGAACAACGCCAGGCTTTCGAGGAACGGCGCAAGACCGACGAGGCTTTTTTTGATTCGCTCAAGAGCTTGTCCGAAGACGAACGCCGCAAGAAGATGGACGAGTACCGCGCGAAGAATCCGCCGCCCGCAATGCCGGACGGAATGAAACCGCCCGGCCCTCCTCCAACGGCTGGTAATAAAGGAAACGATTCCTCTGCGGGCAATGGTGGTAACGGTTCGGGTGGTGGAAATGGCGGCGGTCCCGGCGGCAACGGCAGTCAGGACGGGAGCAGCACGCATGTGCCGTCCCCCAGCATGCGGCGCAGTCTGGATCAACAGATTGTCAATTCGCAGAACGGAGCCTCGCAATGAAACGGAAACAGGCGTTCACCCTGGTGGAGTTGTTGGTGGTGATTTGCATTGTCACGCTTCTGGCCGGACTGATCGTGCCGCAGATGGAGCGCGCGCGGGCCCGCGCACGGACGATGTCGTGCGCGAATAATCTACGCCAGATCGGCATGGCCGCGACGCTCTATGCGTCGGAGCATAACGGGGATTTTCCCACCATTGAACCGTGGCCGACGAGTCCGATCTACACGAGTTCGACTTCGAATGCGGTGACGTTGAGCGGAGCTTTCAAGGATTACGGGATCACCGACTTGAACCTGCGTTGCCTCACTGATGTGATGGGAACCAATTATTACAAGAAGGAAGGCAGCAGCTATTGCTGGTGCCCGATGGCGAGCGGTCAGAAGTTGACTTCGCCCAAGGTGGCCTGGCTCGGTGGCGACGGCACAAGCTCCAGCGGGGATGAGATCAAGGTGACGCTGAGTAATCTTTTGATGGCCTACGACTATGACGCGATTCACATGAGCGCCTACAACGTTCTTTACGCCGACGGTCATGTCGCTTCGCCGGTATCTATATCCCAATGAAACGTCTCCTATTCATGTTGATGTTGGCCGCGAGTCTGATTCTCGCGGGTTGCGCTGAAGACGACGGCCCCGGCGGTCCAGGTGGTGGCCCGGGCGGTGGGTCGGGAGGCCCTCCACCTGAATCGGGCGGTGGTCCCGGTGGCGGCGGTCCGCCCATGTGATCGAAAATCCTTTGACCTGAAAATCCTCAATCAATAACCCAAAAGTATTCACTCTATGAAACCGCTTATATTAGCCGTGATCGTGACGTTGAGTGCATTCGGTACGTGTCTGGCTCAGGACGGATCGTCTTCGGACAGTCCCGGTGATGGAGCAGGCAATCCGCCGCCGCAAGCCGGTCCCGGTGGTCCTCCCCCTCCGCCGCCCCCGGATGCGAATTCCAATAGCGATGGTTCGGGAGCCCCTCCTCCCCCTCCGCCACCGCCTCCAGATGCTAACCAAAATGGAAATGATTCCGGCAATCCGCCGCCGCCACCACCTCCTCCTTCAAAGGACGCCTCCAGCTCGTCAGACAGCGGCACGGGTTCCGGATCTTCTAGCACATCGATCAAGCCGTCCTCTTGACCCGGAACGATTGAATCGAGAAAATCATTGTCACCCATTTTGCCGTCCTATGAAACCGTTGCTTCTTCTTCTGATCCTGACCTTGAGTGGGTTTAATATTTGTCTGGCTCAGGACGGGCCACCACCGGGAGGTCCGGGCGAAGGTGGTTCTGGCGGCGGTGAAATGGGTGGGCCAGGCGGACCGCCTCCGAATGGCGGCGGCCCCGGCGGACCGGGAGGAGGACGCAATAACACGTATACGCTCAGTGGCGTGTATTCGTTGACGGACGGCAGCACGAAGACTGTCAAGAATGCGATCTACAAGTCGGAGACGAAAGATGTCTCCGGTGTGTACGTGGCGAAGAAGAGTCAGTTGACTCTGGTCAATGCCACGGTCACGACAGCCGGGGATACTTCCTCGCAGGAGAATAGCAGTTTCTATGGGCTCAATGCCGCGGTGTTGGCAGCCGATGGCGGTGCGATCACGTTATCAGGTGGCGTGATTTCCTCCACAGGCGGAGGAGCCAACGGTCTCTTCGCTTCGGGGAAGGGAAGTGTCATCGCGATGACCGGCGGCTTGATCAAGGCAACCGGTGGTGGCGGTCATGGAGTCATGGCGTCGGGAGGAGGAACAATCCGTTTGATCGGTGTCGACATGGATACGGCGCGCGAACACGGCGCTCCTGTGGCCACTGATCGTGGCGGCGGGACAATTGATGTGTCCGGCGGTACGATGAAATCCGCAGGCGAAGGTTCTCCAGGGATTTATTCGACCGGTGTGATCACCGCAACGAATGCGACCTTTATCGCCATCGGTTCCGAGGCGGCGGTCATTGAGGGGAAGAATTTCATCACCCTGAGCGATTGCACGCTTTCCGGTTATCTGAAATGTGGTGTCATGATTTACCAGAGCTTTTCCGGCGATGCGCAGGGTCATGGAGGCATTTACAAAATGTCGAGCGGTTCTCTCTCCGCTGAAAAAGGACCGCTCTTTTACGTGACCAATACCAACGGAACCATCGAATTGAAGAATGTCCGGCTTTCGGCCAAGTCCGGCGTATTGCTCAAGGCGGCGTCCGACCGTTGGGGTCGTAAGGGTAGCAACGGCGGTGTTGCGAAGTTGACTGCGGACAGTCAGGTGCTCGAAGGCGATCTGGTTGCCGATGCGGGCAGTTCCATTTCGGTGACGCTAAAGGGCGGATCGAGTTGGACCGGCGCGGCCGATTCCGCAGCGCTGACGCTCGACAAGAATTGCACGTGGATCGTGACGAAAGATTCGGTCGTGACGGCTCTTTCCGATTCGGATGCGGCATCGGGCTCATCGATCACCAACATTACGGGCAATGGCCATACGGTAAAATATGATTCCGCGCTTGCGGCGAATAAATGGCTCGATGGTAAAACTTACGATCTTGTCAACGGTGGCAAGCTGGTTCCGAAATAGGATCGAGGCAGAGCGAACGAGTCGGACATCGGACAGCTTGCGTCGCGGAAAAATTCGGAGCAGTCTCTGAGGGAAATAGAGGATGAGACTGATATGAATACTTTTCCACAGTTACCGGACGGTTTTACCGCATTGATTACCGGAGCGTCCTCCGGGTTGGGAGCGGAAATGGCGCGGCAAGTGGCGACCGAGGCCCGAGTGCTGATCCTCGTGGCGCGCCGGCTTGACCGGCTGGGTGTGCTGAAGGAGGAACTCACTCTCCAGCATCCCGACTTGCATGTTTATCTTTGCCAGGTTGATCTGAACGATCCGAAGTCGATTGAGCAGTTGCTTGACTACCTCAAGGACAAATCGATTGCGGTCGATTTCCTCATCAATAACGCGGGGCTCGGCGATCTGGGAACTTTCCAGAGTTCCGATTGGCCGCGGGTTCGCTCCATGTTGCTGGTGAATATCGAAGCGCTTACTGCGCTGACTCACGCGTTGCTGCCCGGCATGCTCCGGCGCGGCAAGGGCGCGATACTCAATGTGGCGTCAACGGCGGGATTCCTGCCGCTGCCGACGTTCGCTGTTTACGGCGCGACGAAGGCTTATGTCTGCAGCTTTTCCGAAGCGTTGGCGGTTGAGTTGCGCCAGAGCGGCGTGACGGTGACTTCGCTCTGCCCCGGTCCCGTCAGCACGGAGTTCGGTGAAGTGGCCACGCGACCGAATTCCCGCCGGAAATTCGCTCCGGTGAAGGCACTTTACGTTCCGGCAGTGCAGGTGGTGCGCGAGGCGCTCGATGGAGTGCGTCGCCGTAAGGTTCGCGTTATTCCCGGCGGACTTGTCCGCGCAGGTGCTCTCTTCCTCGAATTCATTCCCACTCCGGTCAAACGCTTCTTCCTTCGCTGGGCAGACCGGTTTTCCGGGCCGGAAAAACCGGTGGGAAAATAACGCGTGGTGTGTGCGTCGGCGCAGGTCAATGACTTGTGCTGCTGGAGTTGTGAGAGAACGGATTGTAGGTGACGATCCGGATGTAGCCGATCTCGGGTGAGCGGCGATCTGTGGTCAACGGGCCGAAGAGTGTTTCGACATTGGCGCGGGTACTTCTTCCGACGGTCAAACCCCTGAAGCGGCTGACGTAGAAATCGTTGACCGCGTTCAGACCGAAATCGGAGATGTAGACGGGCGGCTTGGCCAGGACACCGTTCTTGTCGAAGAGAAAAGCAACCGAGTCGATGCCCTGGCTCGTGCTGTTGAGCATGCCGTCGGAATCGACGTAGGGAGCGTTATCGAGGCCGAGTTTCGACTGCGCACTGGAACCTTGTTCGACGACGATGGACCCGCTGTTTTTGCCGAGATCGACGGTTCTGCTCTCCGGCTGCGTGGCGCACGAGGAGAGGACGAGCAGAGCGCCAGCGGCCACTGACGCCAATCGGGCGAAGTCGATCCCTGTTTTCATGGAACGAAAACAAGGATAACGGCAAGGTCACATCAATCCAGAAATATGTGTTGATAAATGGATCAGTCTTTTAACAAAGCGAATGGCAACCACTCTTTCGATTGCGTGTTGGCGACTCCGACGACGAGGTCGGCAACGAATGACGGCCATTCCCAAGCGACGAGAAGCTCGTGTTTCCCGGCCTTCAACGGCGCGTTGAGAGCGTAGTGGCCAGGTCCTCCGCGGTGGAACGAAGGCGCGCCCTGCGCAGGACGCCGGGAGCAAACCGGATCAGGGGAGATCGGTGTGGCGAGGATGCCGTTGACCCAGAGCCGGGTATGGGTTTGGCTCCAGGCGAGAAATTCCACGGACTCGGTTTTCTTGAGTTTGAGGGTGTAACGCAGGAGCATCACCGGAGCTTGGAAATCCCTGGCTTCCCGGCGAATCCAGTGACCGGGCAGAGTGACTTTGCTTTCCTTCGTCAGGCTGGCGGGAGCCGTATCGTTGGAGAGTGCGGAACGTTCGGCAAAGCCGATCCGCGCCGGGATCGACAGGGGCGATTTGTTGTCATTTTGCGGAGCGCGCGGGACGATCTGCTTCATCACGGGTTTCGCCTTGGCCAGTTGCTTGGACAGGCGCAGGGTGTACTGCGTCAGTTCGTTGAGATCTTTGGGGATGTTGGCGAGTTTCGTGATCTGCGGATTGAGGATCACGGCGGTGCCGATGGGGTTGCGCCATTTATCGGTGATCGAGCCCGGATCGATAATGCCCAGGATCGAACCGAGCGTGGCGGCGGTGCAATCGGTGTCCATGCCGCAATTGGTGGCGATGAGAATCGATTTGCCGAAATCGCCTTCCCCGGCGAGCCAGCCGAGAATGGTGAAAGCGAGATTGGCGGCGACATCGGTGAAATTCGGATTTTCGTACGCGGCGAGAACTTCCTCGCGCACAGTCAGCCAGTCGTGGTGTTTGTCCCACGACGCGCGGGCAAGTTGGATCGCATCGCGCACCCGGCTGTTGGCGGGCAGGAAGCTGAGTCCGATGTCGATTAACTTGTCGCGGTCGCTTTCGACAAATGCGGCCGATTCGAGCGCGGCGAAAAAGACTTCGGCCCAAATTCCGTCTCCGGCGTGATCGCAGGCGGCATCGGTCCAGGCGAAAGCGGCGGCGCGCTTCGGATCACCGGGCGCGATACAGGCCCAGAGTTCGCTGCGAATGGCCGCGCCCATGCATTCCGAGAAGAAGTTGTCGACCGCTCCGAGCCGGTAACCTTTCAAACCGTAAGCGCCGTTGCGGTGGCAGATGCCGTATTCGTCCCACGGGAATTCGACATGCTTGTTCCAGGCGTCCGAGAGGATGTCTGGAGTGACCTCCTTGCAGCCGTTGTTGAGAAGATAACAAAGCCAGACGACTTGCAGATCGAGATCGTCGTTGGGAAGAACGGAAGTGGGAACCGGATGGTAAAAAGTGAGTTTGAGCGGACCGGATTTGCCTTCGTGCGGGCCGCCGA
>DBTH01000303.1:23941-25656 GCA_002306945.1 Methylacidiphilaceae bacterium UBA1321
CAGCCTTCGTGCGGGCCGCCGAGAGTTCCGCCAACGGCTTTGCCAAGCCAACAGCCTTGGATTTTGGATTCGATCCGATCAGTGGAGAGCAGTGTGGGCATAAAATAAGAGAAATAGGTTGAAAGAACTCGACATTTGACTATATGTAGAACATATTTATTCCGACATGAGCTTGCAAGCGGAATCTTACACAAAGCAGGATTTTGTATACGAGGAACTCCTCAGACGAATTCAGACCGGTATTTTTCCTATTGATAGGCATATTCCGACTGAGCTGGAACTGACGGCGGAATTCCAATGCAGCCGCGGCACGGTCGGTCGGGCCATTATGCGATTGGTGCAGGAAGGGCTTGTGGTTCGCAAACCGCACGACGGTACGCGCGTTGTCCGCAATTCGATCTTTTCCAAAACAGCGCTCAATCTCGATGCGTGCGCGTTTATCTATCCGAGCGACCAGCATGAAGGCATTTGGCGAACCGTTCGCGGTTTTCAAAAGGAAGCGCATTTGGTCAAACGCCGCATGTTGACGCTTTCGACCGGCACCGATTACCGGCAGGAAGCTGAGATTGTCGGACGACTCTGCGAATTCAACGTCAAGGGAGCTGCGCTCTTTCCGGTAATTACCAATCCCACGGAAATGGCCTACTACTCCCGGATGATACTGGCGTGCCCGTTCCCGGTGGTATTGGTGGAACTGGCTATTCCCGGCATGGGACGACCCTCGGTTGTCGTGGATGGTCTGCACGCCGGGTACACCATGACGAAACATCTGGTTCAGCGCGGAGCTCGACGAATCGGTTTCCTGGCTCACTACGCTGCCGCGCCATTCATTCGCGACCGTTATCTGGGCTACCGGCAGGCGTTGGAGGCAGCAGGGATCGTCGAGAACAAGGAATGGGTGACGCTGGTTCCCGATATGAATCCCAACTTCGAAAATCCCACCGCAGAACCGGCTGCCCTGGCCCGGAATTATCTCGAAAAGAACCGGGGCCAGATCGATGCGGTTGTTTGCGCCAGCGACTTTATCGCTGTGGGCTTGATCCAGGAAGCCAAAGCGATGGGATTGAGATTGCCGGATGATCTGAAAATCACAGGCGTGGACGATTACACCCTCGCGTCGGCGGCTTCTCCCGCATTGACCACGTACCGCGTTCCCTACGAAATGCTCGGGGGGAAAGCCTTTGAGATTCTCAATGCGCAGATGAGCGGAAATTCTCCTGCGGTAACCGAAGTTCAGGTGCGGGGCGAAATCGTCGTTCGCGAAAGCGCGTGACTGTCTTTGGAGAAATATTGTCCGAAAAGGGGCGACCCCTTGCAGACTCTGTCGTTTGCGACAGCGGCGATTAATCCTGCGGATTAGGGGCAATGCCGCGCAGCTCTGTTATCGTCTGAAGGTCGTAATCGGGAATTGTTTCCACGGAGGATGCGGTAAAAGCCCCTAATAGATTGGCTTGTTCCGCCGCTTTGTGTGACGGGTTGCCTGCAAGCCAACTCGATAAGAACGATGCGGAAAAAGCATCGCCGGCTCCCACGGCGCTGGCCACTTTGGCTGGAACGCCGGGAACGTGTAAGCATTCCCCCTGTTGCACGACCCAGCAACCCTTGGAACCGAGTGTTACGATCAGCAGGCGTACTCCATACTCTTTTTGCAATCGTTCGAAAAAATCCCGCGGTTGAAGCGGCTTTCTCCATAAATCCAAAAGGTAATCCTCCAG
>DBTH01000163.1 GCA_002306945.1 Methylacidiphilaceae bacterium UBA1321
CCTCACGCCCGAGCTGGAGTTTTCCCGAGGCAAAGGCTTCGTTGCGCGTCGGTCACTTATTGATGAGCAATAAATTCCCTCCTTGCGCCTCGCCTTAGCCTCGGGAAATTCTCAATCCAAAGCATGATGTTTTGAATAGATACGGCTGAGTCAACATCTCTGCCACCGTTACTCCAGAAAGAGGGAAATCGAATTTACGCCAAATTTTATTTCATTAACTATTAATGACTTAATATTTTTTGAATCGCTTTTAGTGCTTTTTTGTTGAAGCATAGTCTCCTTCACAGCGTCTACTACTCTGGTGAAACTATGAAAAAACTCTTGCTGTTTGCCTTACTCTTTTCCGCGGTGTTTGTCTCACCTGCCTTCGCGGGTCCTCACGGCCCGGGTCCTGGATATGGCCCTGGCCCGGGTCCTCGTCCCGGCCCTTGGGGTTCCCCCTATCATCATGGCTGGTGGGGTCGGGGCCCGAGCCGTTGCTACTTTGGCGTTTACCTCTACGACCCGGTGGTTTATGCACCCGCACCCGTAGTTTACACTCAGCCGGTGGTTTATACGCAACCCACCGTCGTCTACGAGCAACCGGCTCCCACGGTCGTGACCAGCGCCCCAAGCACAACGACCGCGACAGTTCAACAGTCCGGCACGACGACAACGACGACGGTCACCACAACGACCACTTCGACAACAAGTTACCGCTATTATCCCAACTGGTAATGTGGATTCTCCGCGAAATCGTCTGAATAGAATCAGGCGTTTGATTGGCTCAAGACTCCATTTCGGTCCACGACGGAAACGGATCGGTGAAATTGGCCCAACTCGTTGCACCTAATTCCATCTCGCGGGTGGTCAATAGGCAGTACTGAAGTTTTTCGGCAATGGCATCAAGTCCTTTTTTGTCACCGATAAGAACCAGTTCCTGTCGGCGGTCACCGAAGGGTTCACGCCAGGTTTTTTCGATACGGTCGATCAGGTCGGGATCCTTGGGCCAGTAATCGCGCGGCATGGCCGCCCACCATTCGCCGCCGGGTCCGGAGGAACAACTGGTTCCAGTGAGGGAAAAACCGCCCACCACTTCCATGCGGGTGGCCAGCCAGAAAAAACCTTTTGCGCGCCAGATGCCGTCCCAGCTGCCGAAGCAGAGATCGTGAAAACGCTGGGGATGAAACGGGCGGCGGGCGCTAAACACCCGTGCCTCGGACGGGATGAGCCATTGGCCTTCGCGGGGCATCTCCGGCAGAACCAATTCCTCGGCAAGAAAGTCGAACGGTATCTCGCCAAAGGTCGCCTCAATGACGGCGGCATCGGGGCGCAGCGCTTGCAGATAATCCCAGCATTTCTTCAACTCGTCGTCGTTGAGCAGATCGGTTTTCTCCACGACAATGGATGCCGCCAGATCGGCTGACCCGGATATGCTGCCCTCTTTGGCGCGACCTTCGACTTCCTGCAAGAGTTCGAGAGCATCAATGACGCAAACGATGTTACGGATCGATTCGAGCATGTTGGCCGCGGCGTTGATCGGGCAATTGGCGCTCAGCTCGATGAAGAGGTGATCAAAGCGGGCCGATTTGGCGCATTCCTCGACGATGGCGGCGAGTCGGCGTGGCCAGGGATGGCTGGCATCGTCCTCGCGCACTTCGTAGACGATGTCCTGATTGCGGTTGATCGAATGGCAAAAACCGCGCAGGAGGGAAGCATCAAAATTGAATTCGGTCGGTTGCACGATCACGAAGGCAAGCGCCCCTCCCTTGTACTCGGACAAGAGTTGTTGCAGCAGGGTCGTCTTGCCCGAGCCGGGCATCCCGTAAAGAATCGTAACCGGCACCTGGCGCAAGACAGAGGATAAGGCGATCATAGGAGACAGTGAACTTTCAAGCCGATGGGCTGCAGGACGCAAAACTCCATCCTGGTTATGCCTTGCCCTGCTGGAAACGGGGACGAACCGGCTGTTGAACCGTCTTCTTCTCCCCCTCCGCGATACGAAGCATGAGCGCCTTGGCTTCCAGCGGACTCAAATCCGGAAGTAAGCCGATCAGCCGCGCCAGCAATGCCACCACATGTGGCGTCGCATAGCTGGTGCCGGTCACCTTTTTGTATTCACCGCCGCTCCAGGGTACTTCCACATTTTCCCCGCTGGCGGCGAATTCCACCATAAATCCCGGTTGATAAAAGAACTGGTCGGGCCGGTCCGTGTGGCAAAAATTGACCGTGAAAACCGACGGAAAATAGCCGGGCCATTCCGGTTTCTGGAAATCGATGTTATTGCACGCGGCGACAATGTGGACGCCCTTCAGGTAGGCTTCGTCAACCCAGGCCTTGTACTTGAGAACGTGCTCCTCAATACCGCAACCGAAGCTGCAATTGAGAATGTGATAGCCGCGATCCAACGCCTGACGGGCTCCTTCCTGAATGATGGCGGTGCGGGAGTTGAGCCTCTCTCCCAAAACCCGGATGCTGCCAATCTCCGCCTCCGGCGCGATCGTATGAATGATGTGGGCAATCGCCGTTCCGTGACCGTACAAATCTTTTCCCTCCCCCGGCACCACATCGAGATAATGACCGCGATCGACCACGGCAATATCGTCGGCCAGTTTCAAGCCGTTGAGAGCTGGATGCCGGGCATCGATTCCGGAATCGATGACGGCGATTTTGACGCCACGACCGGTTCCCTGATGCAGGGCCAGTCGGGCTTCCTCAATGTTGACAACACTCTTCATGGGTGAAAAAAACAAGCTGACTTCAAAAACTCAACCAGACGACCGCTCATAGAGCAAGGAATAGATTTCGGCCACACGCAATTTCGCCGAAAAAACCCGAAACGCCAGTTACCACTGCACCGTCTGACGCAACAAATGGTAATCAATCAACTCGCTGACCAACGCCCCGGCGCGTTGGATGGCCTGGAGATGTTCCACCCGGAATCCGGGCGGATCGACCTCGCTGGAATCGGCGTTTTTCAATTGGACGCAGGAAATCACACCCCGGCACTGGCGCAGGAAATAGAACGGAACCACGATCATCGCGTAAGTCTGCTGGCGAAGTTTCATATCGACGATCTTGCTGTGCCGCTCGTTCTTGAAGACCTCGTTTTCGACAAAGGGTTGCTCGCTGGCCATCACCATCCCGATGATGCCTTCCCGCAACGGCTGGCTGTAGTTCAACGTCAGCTTTTCCGCCGCCTCGCCGATGCCGAAGCACGGAACGAGGTTTTCGCGGCTCCGATCCAGCAGCCAGATCAATTCGCTGTCAGCGCCTGCCAGATGGAATCCCTGCTCCAAGACGTAGCGAATCATGCTATCGCAAAGACTGGGGAAGTTTTCCGGAGAAATCTGCTCCGCGATGGTCAGTAGACGGTTTTCCAGTGAAGGACTCAGCGAACTGATCCGTTCGTCCGGCAGAATGTTCAGTCTCACGGGCATGCAAAACCCTTACACCATTCAGGAGGAATAGGGAAGGCTGGAACGCCGTAATTGTTTGATACTATCGGCGAGATAACTCATCCACTCGGGATGAGAGACCAACATCTGACAAAGCTCCACCCGCTCCGGCTCGCTGCACTGGCCCCGGGCCAGTCGCTCCAGCCGATCGCACAGTTGCGGATCGGGCCGCATGGCATCACGGCCCTGGACTTCGTCGGGGAAGGAATTGAGGAATTCGTTGATCTGCGCAAAGGCGTTAAGCATAGCGATGTTCCATAGGAATAGACTGATTCATTGTGACTTTTTGCAATGAAAATCAATCTCAATTTACTATTTTGTAACTTTCGGAGTCTCTTCCTTCCACCTGGCTCGATCCGATGCAAAAATGTCCCCAGTCGATTGACAAAGTTCCATAAAATCGTCCCAGGTCACGTCCAGCCAGGGATCGCTTTGCTTAATATAACGCATGGTACGCGATGCGATATCGGCCATAGCCTGTTCCAGCGTGCGGCTTACTTTGGACTCATGCCAGCCAAACACCTTTGCCGCTTCTCTCTGTAAAACGCCATGAATATAAACAAGTTGTAGAAGCACGTAAGCCTCGGACGAACATTCCTGCAGGGCCTTGCGCAAAGCTTCGCGCATCAACTGCGTCAGCACCGACTCCGAGAGGCTTTCCGAACGGCCGGCCAATTGGTCAAAATCCCCGACCAACTCTTCGCTTTCATGGGAAGCGCTGGGTAGGTTCCCCTGAAAACGCTGACGTCGCTTCAAATCGACCAGTCGATGAGTGACCACGGTAGCCAGCCAGGTATAAAGGCTGCATTTTCCGTGATATTTCGACAACAAGGGTTCGCGTTCGCCATGAGGAACCAGACTCTCCCCCCAAAAATCTCCCAGAATATCGGCGGCTTCCGTACTCGTTGCACCGCGCGACACGAGCAATCCTGTCAATCGCTGATTGTAGAGCGATTGCACTTCCTTCACGGACTCATTCTTCCCCTCAAGGCACGCACGAGCCAACCCCATATCATCATCGTAAGAACTCTTGGGCAAGGGCATAAAGACGTTTAAATGTAATATCGTTTTCTATCTCTTGTCGATGACGGAGTTAACCTAATGCAATAAAAAGTAAAAAAACTTCTGACAATATGCCTGAAAAATATGCCTTCCGTCTTCACTTCGGATTCCAACGCAACTCCAGCTCCAGTTTTATGAAGTGAGCGAAGAGCTCTCCAGCCTGGCGCTGGTGGCAGCCTTGGCAAAGGCGCGGCTCAACCCACGAATGTCTACGGGCGTACTGACCCAAATATCGATACCTTCGACCGGGAGGTGTTTATCGAGCGCATTTTCGGCCAAACCCATAAAGTAGAATGGCCGTCCCCCTTGTTGCGCAACCAGTTCGCGCACTCGGGCGTAGGTGCCGTTTTGAATCATCTGCTCGTCAAACAACGCCGCCTGGCACTCCTTGACGACCGCTTCGGAAAGTGAACTTCCCTCGCTGCCGATAAAGACCACCTCGCAATTGATGTCCGACAACAACTGTGCCGCCACCATCCGGGAGACTTCATCGTGATCGGCCCACAATACCTTCCAGCCGAATTTCTGTATGTGGCTGCCCGAACGGTTCGTATCGGCAGAGGGTTTCGATTCCGGCTTGCCGGACTTGTCTGGAGTTTGGGCTGCGGGGGAGAGTTCGGCCTGGGTCATTTTCAGGGAGAAGGTAAAGGTCGATCCCTGTCCCGGCTGACTAACGACCCAGATATGGCCGTTCATCATTTCGCAAAGCCGTTTGCAAATCGCCAACCCCAAACCAGTGCCACCATACTTGCGCGTGGTCGAACTGTCCAACTGGCTGAACGGCTGAAACAGGGCCGCTTGCTGGTCGACCGACATCCCGATGCCGGAATCCCTCACACTGACTTCCAGCTCGCAACGGCGGCTGTCAATCGGCCGCGAGACGATGCGAACCGAAATGGAACCCTGATCGGTGAACTTGATCGCATTGGCCAACAGATTGACGAGAACCTGGTGAACGCGCGTCGGATCGCCCCGGACAGGCATTTGCGCGGGACCTTCGTTGATGAATTCGAACTTGAGGTTCTTGGCCTCGAACTGCGGCAGAAGCAGGTCGGCGCTTTCGCGTACGGTGTGCACAAAGTCGAACGGTATCGATTCGAGCTTGAGACGGCCCGCCTCGATCTTGGAGTAATCGAGGATGTCGTTGATGAGGAAAAGAAGTTTGCTGGCCGATTTTTCGATCTTCTGCGCGTAGTCCATCTGTTGCTGATTCAATTCGGTCCGCTTGAGCGAATCGGCAAAACCGCAGACCGAGTTCATCGGCGTTCGCAATTCGTGGCTCATGATCGCCAGGAAGGAACTCTTGGCCTTGTTGGCGTGCTCGGCGGCGTCCTTGGCGGCCTTGAGACTGCGCTCCAGATCCTTGCGTTCGGAAATGTCCGTATGGGTGCCAACAATCCGCTCCGGCCGCCCCAACGGATCGCGCTGGACGACTGCGCCGCGCGACAAGAGCCATTTCCAACCGCCGTTCTTGGTTCGCATGCGGTATTCCACCTCGTAATGGTCGATCCGGTTTTCGATATTATTGGCCAGCACCTTCATCGTCGGCTTGAGATCATCGGGATGGAGCAAGTTCTTCCATGTATGGAAATGATGAGGCAACTCATTCGGCTCATAGCCCAACATCTGCATCCAGCGCGGGCTGAAGTAAGTCGTCCCCTCCGCCACGTTCCAATCCCACAATCCGTCATTGGCCGCCTGAAGGGCCAGATCGAGCCGTTCCTCGCTGGCGCGTCGTTTCATCTCGGCGATCTTCAGGGACGTGACATCGGTGAAAATCCCGCAAAGCTGCACCCGCCGCGAATCAATCCGCGAGAGCGTCGCGGAGGCCCGAATCCACTTCAACGAAGCGTTCCCGTCATAAATCCGAAACTCACACGACCAACCGCCTCCGATCTGGAAAGCCTCTCCCACACTCTCCTCGTACTCTGCCTTGTCGCTGGGCAGGATGAGGGAAACGATCTGTTCGTAACGGACGGGAGCCGACTGCCGTTGCATGCCGAAGATGTCGCGCGCACCGCAGCTCATGAAACTGAAAACCCCCGTGCCGTCCCGCGAAAGCACCAGTTTGAAAACGGCTCCGGGAATACTGTCGGTGATCTGTAGTAAAGTCGCCTGCGCCTCGCGGGTTCTCTTGTCGGCCTCGCTTTTCAACACCAGGGATTGCGCCAGAAACCAGGTGCCAATCGAGGCGGGTCCGAGCAGGATAATCAGCACCAGAACATTCACATAGAGTGAAAATTGGCGCATGCTGGCTATCTGCTGCGTTGAAATGTGCGACAAGATCACGCATCCCTCTCCTTTCGCTATCTCGGCTGGACGCAACCGCTTTGCAATCGCGGGATGCAGGTCGAGAGTCTCCTGAATGGGATCGAACGTTCTGTAGGAATAAAGACCATCGTGATTGCTAAACGCCCCTTTGTTCGAGCGCCCGAGATATTGCAGAAGCGGCCAGAAAGGCGACAACAAGACACCCGATTCAGACAGATCCACTTCCATCTCCTGTCCGCCCCTGCGCATCCAATGCCCCTTCCGGTCGAGAACGCTGATCTGAAACTGCGTCACGCCCATCGAATCGAATTCCTTGAACAATTTATCGGCATCGTAGTTGATCACGAGACTTCCGAGGCGCCGTCCATCGGAACGAAATACTCCTGTCATGAGCCGGAAAGTAGCTTTGAGCGGATGGACTATCTTCCCGTTTTCCTCAATGTAATCGGCTGGAGTGACCGCGACCTCGCCAGGCTTGAGCGCCTCCATAATCTTAAAATAGTAGCGACCGCTTTTGTCCTGAAGCTGACTGGCTGGCACCGGCACGGGATTGCCCCCTGCGCATTCGACCCGCATCACTTCCATGCCCTTCGGATCGATGAGACGAATCTTGTCGTAATTTTCCCGCAATCGCAAAATTCCGATGAGATCTTTCTCCAAGAGACGCAATTCCTTCGCATCGCCGCTCGCGGCGTAATCCTCCATCTCGGGCAATTCCCGTAGAAACAGCAAATCGGTCATTCCTGTCGCGATACGGTCGATGATGTGGTGCTGAACCGCCTTGATCGACTCGGCTTCCTGCCTCTGAAAATCCCGCATTTCGTGATCTCGGCGTTGCTGGAAGACGATGTAATCGGCTCCGAGAACTACGAACAGGAAAAGGCCGAATATGATCGTGAATTTCAGGGCTATTCTTGGCAACAGCGCGCGCGGCGGCAACGGCCTCAGGAAAAGCTCCGCTCCGAGCGTATTCTTGACCGTCACGTAATGGCGCAGCCATTTCCGGAACGATTGCGCTCTGCTGGCAAAGGGGATGTTCATGCCGCGATTACTTCAATCCTTGGTATCTCTGTTGCAAAGAAAGACATAAGACCTTTGACGAAATTAACGGAATTTAACCGTCATTTCCGGAATGATGATTTTCAAAAAAGCCTTTCGTAAATTGGTTTTTTAATTCCGTAGATTTTTTCAAAAAAACTTTTGATTCCGGCTTGCCCGGTTACGCATCGGTTTTCAAATTCGCAGGAACGTGCAAATGCATGGCGACACCGCTGTCCTTACCGGCCACGGGCGATTCGATGCTGATTCCGCCCTGAAGCGTTTCCATCGCCATCTTGCAAAACGCCAATCCCAGACCGACGCCGCGCAATCCGGTCTTCTGACGGAGTTCGAGCTGCATGAATTTCTCGAAAATCTTGTCATGATATTCCCGCGGAATGACCTTGCCGTCGTTGATGATTGAGATCCGCCAGCCGCCCTTTTCATCCGCGACTAATTCCACTTCGATCAAACTGTTTTCGGGAGCGAACTTGAGGGCGTTGAGCAGGAGATTATCCAGAACGCGCGCCAGGATCACCGGATCGGTGACCGCCTCGGCAGGATCGTGGGAACCCGGAAGCGTCACTTTCAATTTCCGGCCCTGTCCGGTCACCGATGCGTAGGAAGCACGCTGCTGGACCAGTTCGCCGAGGGAAATCCGGGACGGGCTCGCCTGAAGGCCGACCGATTCGCGTTTCTCGATGTCGAGGATGGCATTGACCAGCACCTGCATCTCGACGGCAGCCTGCTTGGCCGTCTGCACAAACTCGGTGAGTTCGTCGCTGAGTTCTCCCGAGCCGAGCGCCAGTTGCAGGTAGCCGTGGTTGACCTGGATGAGATTGCGCAAATCGTGGACCAGCATACCGACGGCCGAACGCGTGTCGGCCAGCGTGTTGACCGCCCGATCCCCCGTCTGCTTGATTTGCAACGCCTGACTGACATAGGCCAGAAGTTGTTCGCGGACCACCGGCTTGGTGACAAAGCTGTAGCCTCCCGCATCGATGGCTTCGACGTGCGTGGCCATGTCTCCCCACGCCGTGACAAAGATCACCGGGATATTCTGAAATTTGGGCTCTTTCTTGAGGGCGCGACAGACCTGGATGCCGTCGATCTCCGGCATGTTGATGTCGAGCAGGATCAGATCGGGATTGATGACCGGGGCGAGCTTGAGGGCCTGCTGCCCGTCATAAGCCTTGTAGATCTTGCAATGAAGATCCTTGAGGAAATCCTCAATGACCCAGATATTCTCCTCCTCGTCATCTACCAGTAACAGCGTCGGTGTGATTCCTGTGCTCATGAAGTGCTCGGATCGTTCGGGGTTCGGGAGGCAGATACCTCATTGACCTTTTCCTTGTCGTCCTGATCCAATCCGTATTCGCGCATCTTGCTCAGCAAGGTCGGCCGGGTCAGCCCGAGCATGCGTGCCGTGCGGGTCCGGTTGCCGTGATTGCGCGCGAGTGTCTGGCTCAAAAGCACCTTGTCCAATTCCGCAATCATGTCGCTGCGCACGTGATCCGAATTGTTGTCCATCGCCTGATCGAGAGTCTTTTCAATCCAGCCGAAAATCGAAAAGTTCGTCTCCACTCCCGAGTTCGGCTGCGACACCGGTACCTGGGTGCAAATCTCCCGGACACAACGCATCGTGATCGGCAATCCGCGGGCCGCCAATATCAGACGGCGCATGATGTTTTCCAGTTCCCGCACGTTGCCCTTCCACGGCAGCATCGACAGGTAATCGAGAGCCTCCGGTTCGATCCCTGGATTGCGCAGGGAAAAAGCCTCGGAATAGCGTTTGAGAAAATAGACCGCCAGCAGCGGTATGTCGCAAACGCGCTCCCGTAGCGGCGGCATTTCGATCACCGCCATCGCAATGCGGTGGTAGAGATCTTCGCGGAATTTCTGCTCCACGATCATCTCCTCCAGATTACGGTGGGTGGCCGCGATGATCCGGACGTTGACCTGGATGTCCTTGGTGCTGCCAACCCGCTGGATCACCTTTTCCTGCAACACCCGCAACAGGCGCGATTGCGTCGCCAGGCTCATGTCGCCGATCTCGTCGAGGAAAAGCGTCCCCCCCTGCGCCTGTTCAAACCAACCGATGCGCGTGTTGTGCGCTCCGGTGAATGCGCCGCGTTCGTGGCCGAAAAGTTCGCTCTCCAACAAGGTTTCCGGCAATGCCGCGCAATTGACCGCCATGAAAGGTTTGTTGTTACGCGAGGAGTGGGCGTGAACCGCGCGAGCGATCAATTCCTTGCCCGTGCCGGTCTCCCCGCGGATCAGCACCGTTACCGGTTGCACTGCGGCGCGCCCAATGTCCTTGTAAATGGCCTGCATCGCCCGGCTGTGCCCGATCAGGTTCCCTCCCTCAATGGTGGGTTCGTTGCCCGACACCGTATCGGAAACCGTCTCCACTCCGACGCGATCCAACGCCTGCCGGATGATCAAAAGCAATTCCTCTATGTCGACCGGTTTCTCCAGATAATCGTAGGCGCCGCGCTTGGTCGCCTCAATGGCCTGCTCCACTCCACCGTGACCGGTAATCATCACGATCGGAACGTCGGGGCAGTCGGCCTTCAATTTTGTAATCAGGTCGAACCCGCTGCCGTCGGGCAACATCAGGTCGGTCAGCACCAACCGGAATTTCTCCTGTTTGGCCGCCTCCAATGCCTTGGTCAGACAATCGCACCACAAGACCGGGTAATTGGCCTGTTCCAATGCCGTCTGGTAGAAGGCTCCGGTTTTTTCGCAATCTTCAATTATGAGGATTCGTCCCTTCATCTCTCGTCCTGGTTAGGTTGATGACTGAAGTTGCCGGAAGCCCCCGCTTCAGTTCTCTTTCTGGTTTCGACTATAAAAAACTATCGTCTTGCCCGCCCGATTCTTTAGGCAAGGAAACAAAAATCGGAAAAAAATTTTACATTTTAACCCGAGACCGCTCCCAAACTGAAAAATTTACCTCCGGAAAAGCATTGTTGGAAATCAGCCGTAAAACACACATCTATTTTACAATTAAATACTTATAGCAATTAAACAATCTTGGCACGGCACATGAAGTAGTTCATGGCGAAGACGGATCGAAAAAGAACTGAAAAAGGGAACCGCCATGAAAGAGAATCAACCCAAGAAAAAGATCTCCGGCAAGCCGCTGCACATCCTGGTTGTCGACGATGATAAAATATTACGTGAAAATTTGGGCCGAATTCTCGAAATCGGCGGCTACCGCGTCACCGGAGCCGACAATGGAATCGTCGCCTTGAATTTCCTCGAAGGCGCCCCCATCGACCTCGTCATCACCGACGTCAACATGCCCCAGATGGACGGTCTGGAATTGGTCGAGAAAATGGCCGAACGTTTTCCCCATGTTCCCGCCCTTGTAGTCAGCGGCTCCAGGAACAGCGCCGAACGTTTTGCCGGAAAAATCCTGCCCAATGTCCGCAAACATCTGCGCAAGCCCGTCGCCATCGACGCCCTCATTTCCGCCGTAGTCGAAATTTTCACCCACCCCCAATAAACCCTTCCCCACCCCCTCCACACCATGAACGTTCATCTTTTCGCTGACATCTCACTTCTCCCAGCGATCCTCCACACTCTCTCTTTCTCCC
>DBTH01000256.1:0-1011 GCA_002306945.1 Methylacidiphilaceae bacterium UBA1321
GCTCGACGGAGACGGAGGTGTAGATCTGGGTGGTGGTGAGTTGGGAGTGGCCGAGGAGTTCCTGGACGCTGCGCAGGTCGGCTCCGTGTTCGAGGAGGTGGGTGGCGAAGGTGTGGCGGAGTTTGTGCGGGGTGATGTGGTGGTCGAGTCCGGCGAGTTGGAGGTAGGTTTTGAGGAAGAGTTGGACCATGCGTCCAGTGAGGCGGCGGCCTTGCGCGGAGACGAAGAGGGCGGGAATTTCGTGAGGGCAGAGGTCGAGGTATTGGCGTAGGGTTTGGAGGGCGGGTTCGCCCAGCGGGCAGAGTCGTTCTTTGCGGCCTTTGCCCATGACGCGGACGCAGGCGTTGGCCCAGTCAATGGCTTTGCGGTCGAGTTGGATGAGTTCTTCCAGTCGCATGCCGGAGCTATAGAAGATTTCGAGGATGGCGGTGTCGCGCCACATTTGCCATTCGTTCCAGGAAAAGCTGGGTTGTTTTTCGCCTTTGCCGCTTGTTTGGGAGTGTTTGATGAGTTCTTTGGCCCAGCGGCGGCGCGGGGCTTCGAGCAGGGCGGTGATTTGTTCTTCGGTGAGGAAGATGGGCAGTCGTCTGGCGAGTTTGGGCAGGGGTACGCCTTTGACGGGGTTGACTTTCATTTTGCCGGTTTTGAGGGCGTATTGGTAGAAGGAGCGAAGGGCGGCGAAGCGGAGGCGGATGGAGGAGGGGCCGAGTTTCTGGTTCCGCATGAGGCGGTAGAGGTAATCGCGGAAGTCGCGTTGTTGGAGTTCCCACCAGGAGCGACTATTGACGTAGGCGTGGAATTCGACAAGGGCTTGCTCGTAATTGCGGACGGTGAGGGGGGATTGGCCGCGTTCTTCGAGGCTCCATTCGAGGAATTCGGTGATGGCGGGGTCTTGTGCTGGGGGCGTGTCGGCCACGAGCCAATGGTAGCGACGGTGGCATCCCGGTGCACGGGAAATCGGTTATTGTGCAGAGGTAAGTGTAGGGGGCAGGGATGATCCTTGCGCTCAAT
>DBTH01000256.1:1290-2633 GCA_002306945.1 Methylacidiphilaceae bacterium UBA1321
AGCGTCACGCTGGCAGGGATGATCCCTGCACTCAATAACGCGAAGCGGGAGAGAATGTCTGGTTCCGGCGATAGCGTCGTTGGGTGCAGCGTCACGCTGGCAGGGATGATCCTTGCGCTCAATAACGCGAAGCGGGAGAAGAATGTCTGGTTCCGGCGATAGCGTCGTTGGGTGCAGCGTCACGCTGGCAGGGATGATCCTTGCGCTCAATAACGCGAAGCGGGAGAGAATGTCTGGTTCCGGCGATAGCGTTTCTGGGTGCAGCGTCACGCTGCTAGAAGCGGTAGGTCATCGATCCGATGATGCTCTGGATGAGGTAGTCGGAGTTGACATCCGCCTGGTATCCGAGATTGACGAAGAGGCTGCTGCTGAATTGGAGGCTCAGGCCAAAGCCGCCGACAAAGCTATTGCTGTCGAGGTTGGGGCTGTCTCCAGTGATGACGCTGCCGGAGCCGCCGATGAAGGTGGCGTTGACAGTTTGCTTGGTGTCGAGGAATTCATGGCGCAGTCCGGCGTTGGCGTAGGGTTGGACTTTCCATTTTCCGTTGTTGACTTCGATGTTGGTGCGGACGCGGCCGCCAATGGTAGCCTGGAGGGATTCGGCGGTTTGGGATTGGACGGCCAGCGGGGAGAGGGAGCCGGATTCGGAGTAGCTGTCGATGCTGAGGTTGGTGTAGGCGAGATCGAGTGTTGGGCCGAAGGTCCAGCGGCCCATGGTGAAGTCGTAGCCTTCCTGGAGGTTGCAGTTGAATTCTTTGCCGTTGGTGTCGCCAGTGGCGAAGTCGCCGAGGCTGGCGCGTTTGGTGGAATAGGAGTGCAGGGCGCCTCCGATGGAGCCGTTGATCCAGGCGCCGTTGTCCCACCATTGCGAGGCGTAGATACCAAAGCGACCGGAGTCGGTTTTGACGTCGCCGTTGTCGGATAGGTCGGTGCTGGTGTTCTGGTAGCCAGCGTAGAGTCCAACGGCTGTGTGGTCGGCAACGCGGTAGTCGAATCCGAGGAGGAGACCCGCGGTGTTGAAATTGTAGCCGTCGGATTGGCTGTCACCGTTGACGTCGCCGAAGGTGCCCTGGCCGGAGGCGAAGAAGCCCATTTTAGGATCGTCGAGGAGGCTGGGGTTGGCTTTTTGGACGCCAACGGGCAGGAGATCGTTGCTGGCGACGAGGCTGTTGCGATTGAATTCCTTGTTGGGATCCCAGATGACGAGTCCGCCATCGGAATAGCGCTCGCCATTGTGAATTTCGTTGAAGCGGTTGCCGATGGTGCCCTGGGTGAAGCGGGTGGTGGCGAGTCCGGCGTTGCTCATGGCGGTGAGTTGTTCGGGAGACATTTTGCGGAGGGCG
>DBTH01000256.1:2887-17801 GCA_002306945.1 Methylacidiphilaceae bacterium UBA1321
GGCGGAGGGCGTCGGCAAGTGCGGAGGGATCGGTCGGGAGGAGGATGCCGTCGCTGCTGCCCGCGATGCTGTCAAGTTTAGTGCGTATGGCGGCCATGCTGGCGCTGGTGCTGTTGGTGAGGAACTCGGTGTTGACTGCTTGCGCAACAGAGGCTTCGTTGGGGGTGACGCTATAGGGCAGGAAGGAGTAGTGGGCGTCATCCACGCTGATTGTATAGGAGGTCGATGTGCTCGCTTGTGTGGTGATAATGAGGTAGGTGTTTTGGGTATTGGTTAGTGAGCTGAAGGAGGTGGTTGTGTCAATGGTGCCGGTACCGGTAACCGAGGAGATGGTAAAGGTGTCGCCGATTGTGGGGACGTAGCTTTCGCTGTAGTAAAGGCTGAGAGTTCCGGAGAGGGTGGAGACGCCGGAACCGGTGAGCAGGATGGTGTCAGAGTGTCCGTTTGCATCCACGTGCATGATGGTGGTGGAGTTACTGGCAAGGGAGAGTGTGCCGATGGAGGCGGATACGGTGGAACTGGTGCTTTGGCCGATCTGGAGGGTGCCCGCGTTGACGGTGACGGTGTTGGATACGGTGCTGGTTCCGTAGAGGAGGAGTGCTCCGGCGTTGACGGTCACGCTGGAGTTGCTGAGGGTGGTGGAATCGAGTATGAGGCCGCCACCGTTGATGGTGGTTGTTCCCGAGTAAGCGTAGGAGTCCGCGGAGAAGTCTGTGTAGCCGCCGGTAACGACCACGCTGATGGTGCCGGTGCTGGTGCCTTCGTTGAGGGCGATAGCGGTGCCGTTGCTGGCACTGTTGTTAGTGAAGTAGTAGGGGGAGTTGAGGGTGGCGGTGTGGTTGAACTGAATGGTGGCGGCTCCTGCTCCCGAACTGATGGTGGTGACGTTGAGGGTGCCGGCTGTCGTGGCGGTTCCGGTGGCGCTGGCGCCGATGTTGAGGGTACCGCTGCCGGTGACGGTTGAGGAGAGGGTGATGTTGGCAACGCTGAGGGTGGCTCCATTGGCAAGCGTCAGGGAACCGTTTCCAGTGCCTCCGACGATGAGGCTAGAAGTGGTCCAGACCGAGCCACTTCCTGTCAGGAGAACGGAACCAATCGATCCCGAGGCGCTTCCGACTATAGCGTTGGAGTTGGTGAGGGTACCACCGTTGGCGATGGTGAGGGAGCCGGTTCCGCTGTTGCCGACGGCAATGTCTCCAGAGAGGGTGACGGCGGAGGCGTCGATGGTGAGTGCGCCTGTGGAATTGGCGAGGTCACCAATGGCTGCTGCTGCTGCGGAAAGCTGAGAATTGGAGGAGAGGGTTACAGTGCCGGTGCCGCCTTCGCCAACGAGGAGGTTTCCGGAGACGGTCCAGATGCTATTTGAGACAGAAGCTACGCCGACAGAGCCGGAAACGCTGGCGACGGTCAGGTTGCCGGTGGTTGCGGCGGTGGAATTGGAAAGGCTGAGTCTGCCGGTGCCAGTATTGCCAACAATGACGTTACCGGTGGTGAGGGTGCTTTGGGTGGCCGAGAAGGT
Organism: Methylacidiphilaceae bacterium UBA1321; assembly: GCA_002306945.1. Taxonomy (GTDB): domain Bacteria; phylum Verrucomicrobiota; class Verrucomicrobiia; order Methylacidiphilales; family UBA1321; genus UBA1321. Next base: position 4,407 of record DBTH01000256.1, read on the forward strand.
ACCAGTGCCCGCGTTGCCGACAGTGAGGGTGGAAGTTGTCAGTGTGGAGTTGTTGAGTTGGAAGTTGCCCACGGCACTGGAAGCGCTGGCGACGGTAACGCTGGTGGCGGAGATAGTGCTGTTATTAGTCGCGGTCAGCGTGCCTGTGCCACTTTGGGCGATGATCAATGCGCCTGTGGTGAGAGTGGAATTGTCAAAGGTTGCGGTGGCTATTCCCGAAGTGGATGTTGCCAGGATGACGTTGGCTGAGGTGATCGTGCTACCGCTTGAAGCTGAGAGCGTGGCAGTGCCACTGACGCCAAGAGATAGAGTGCCGGTCATTACCCATGATGCCGTATCCGAGAGTGCGATTGTTCCGGTGGAAGCAGATCCGCTGGCAACGATGGTGTTGTTATTGTAGACGATGCCGCCACTGGAGATGGAAAGGTTACCCGAGCCGCCCAATGCGATGGTCAGGTCGCCTGAAGTTGTCAAGGTGGAGGGGGTGAGTGCCGAATAGGTGCCAGTAACGGTAATGGAGCCAGTGGTGGTGGATGTTTCGCCAACGATGATGTCTGAACTGCCCAGATTAGCTACGCCTCCGTTTTGAAGAACCAGGGTACCTGTTCCGGAATTGCCTATGGAATCATTGTAGCCGATGTAAATATTGTTGCCGCTGGAAACAATCAGGCTGGAAGTGCTGCCATCGACAATAATGCTGCCGTTGGCCGGTAGTCCACTGAAGGAAAGGTTTGCCGAACCATCTCCCAAGTACAATGTTTGGACATTGAGAGTGCCGCCATTCGTGACGGTGATAGCGCCATAGCCCCACCAACCGACATGTAATTCATCGACGTTCCAAGTGGATCCTGGGTCGGTGATTGTGACTTGACCTCCACTATAATAAGAGATGGTGTAGGTTTTGACGGAGTTGGTCGTGGTGACTTGATAATAAACACCGTAGCCAATAGAGGCCGTGCTGGAAGTGACTTGCGCTCCTCCGGCAATGGTCATGGAGCCAGTACCAAATTCACCAATCAGTGTGTATCCACTAACAGTTAGCACTGTACCGCTACCCGTGACGGTGACGTTACCTGTGCCAGGGCCAGACAATGCGGCATTGCCGGCGATGAGGTAGCTTGTCGATACGGTAGCTCCATCCGCAATGGTCAATGAACCTGTTCCGAAGTAGCCGACGTATATATCAGAGGTATTACTCCACGAATTCGTTCCCGTGATGAGCGCGGTACCGACAGTCCCGTGGGCGTAGCCGATATAAACATCTGTAGTGACTAATTGGCTTCCCGTTCCGTCCACAATCAAACTGCTCGTGCTTTTAGTGTTTTGGTAGCCGACATAAAGATCGCCGGTGGTTCCGTTCGTCGACGTGAGAACGGCCGTGCCGCCGTTATTAATCCAACTTTCGTTACCGCTGGTAGGAGTGGAAGGACTCCATCCTGATGTCCATGAACCGGTGTTTGTCGCCCATGTTTGATCTTGAGCGTGACTAATCATGATGCCGACTAATGAAATCGCGGCGAAAGTGACCAGACCCAAAAAAAATCTCCACTTATTGAGCGGAGACGAAAGAGACATCAGCGGTAAAACCATAAAATTCCCTCAGGTTAATATGTGGACGCTATAAATATAATCATCTTTAAGCAAGAACTTTATTGTAATTATTACGTTTGAGACAAAGAATAAGCGATACATTGGTTTATCATTAAGGGCTTGCACTAAGTGAGCTTTAGCGTGGCATTAGGGTATCTTATTATAATGTCTTTTTCTCGATAGCTGATGGTGAATAATATTGACTAATGGCGCGATGTTTCCTACGTATCTTCCGAGATTATTGTTCTTTGGAAGATTAGTGAGACGGCCTATGAGTTCGCAAAACCGTATGGCCGTAAAAACCTCGCAGAATGCTTGGGAATGCCGTGAGATCCGGCGACAGTGACGCTGCGGTAACAGGATACAAACCCCCATCAACGTTTCCCGTCAGAACGGGAAGCCGCGAACAACGCCAGTCGGTTGCAACCGATGAAGGTCAGGGGCGAGGATAAGCCTGGAGTCCGAAACCACCTCTGAGAGTGCTCATGCATGGGCCTGCCTTGTGGCGGGTGCGTGAAAAACTTCATCGTACTAATGAAGCGTGAGAGTAGTCACCCATTGGCGTTCCTATTGCAAAAAAGGGAGCGATTCACGGTTTCTGCTCTTGCCCGTAAGAGAAAGAAAACTCGTGAAAATCAGTTGCCTGGGGGGCATTTGTAAGAAAGCTTCCTTCCTGTTTGTTGTTGTACTCGGTAGCGTTGCGCCGCTTGGCGCGCAGCAAGTTACCGCCACCACTTCCACCGCGACACCGTCGACGGCCACCTCGTCTGGCACTACGTCGACTCCAGTGACATCGACCGATTCGCAAGCGGCATCGGATGCCAGTTGGGAAGGCGTGCGCACGGTCGTTGTCACGGCTACGCGCCAGGAGACTGAAATTGCCAAGACGGGGACATCGATCAACGTCGTTTCCAGTCAGGAGATTGAACGCAAACAATATCGCACGGCGGTTGACGCCCTTGAGGAAGTCCCCGGCGTCAACGTGATTCCCAGCGGCTATCCCGGCCAGACCACCGCCATCCTCATTCGTGGCGTGGCGACTTCAGGAAACAGCGTGTTGATGGATGGCCGCGAATTGCCTTTCAATCTGGCTGGCGGCAACAGTCTGGAAATGTTCAGCCTGGCCAATATCGACCGTGTCGAAGTGGAACGCGGCCCGTCCAGTTCGGTATCCGGCGGTCCGGCCATGGGTGGTGTGATTAACCTGATTTCCCGCGATGGCCGCGGACAGGAAACGCCCCAGACGGAGACTTTCATGGAGGCGGGTTCCTACAACACCATTCGGGAAGGGGTTTCCTCGTGGGGTTCGGAAGGCGCGTTTGATTACAGCACCGGCAGCGTTCGCACCGATGCGCAGTATTCCAAAGAGAATGGCAATTATCGCAGTTGGGGTAACAACACGAAGCTGGGGTATCAGATCAATCCCGATCTCTATTTCGATACGCGCATCATTTACGTTCAGGATGAGGCCGGAACACCGGGATCAGTCAGCTACCACAATCCCAATGCCGGTACATTGCGTGAACTTTGGGGTGTATCGCCGGGCTTGACGTGGAAGACGACCGAGATCTGGAAACAGTCGGTTTATTACGGTCATTACCAATATCGCCAGGACTACAATAACCCCACCGATCCCTACTATTCCGACCCGAGCAACCGCGTGCAGGTGGATACGAATCAAATTAACTACCAGAGCCAGGTTCAGATTTTCGATAACTGGAACATGACGGCAGGCGCGTCGGTTACCGACGAGCACTACTATTACAAACTCGACACACCCGGTTACGATTACAGTACCTGGGCAATCCTTCCCGGGGGCTCGACTCCGTTGGATGGTCACGACACCAAGAATGGCTACTTTGCCGAAAGCCAGTGGGAAATCCTGCCGGGCTGGAATCTGATCAACAATGCCCGGTTCGATCATTACTCGGATTTTAGCGACGCCTTTACCTATCGCGCCGCCACCAGCTACGAAGTGCCTACGGTCAAGACCATCCTGCATGCCAACTACGGCACCAGCTATGCACCGCCTTCGGGTTCGGATACGGCCGAATTCTGGGGTGGCAAAGACAATTTGAAACCTGAGAAGAGCAAGGGTTACGAATTCGGAGTGTCCCAGCCCTTTGCGCAGGACAAGGTCAGCGTATTCGGCACCTGGTTCCACAACGACATCGACGACTTGATTGTCTGGAATCCCGATTCCTACGGCAATTACGTTCCGTCGAACGTCGCCCGCGCTGTCCTCGAAGGCGTGGAAACCGGTGTCACCTACAAGCCGATCAAACAGGTGCGTCTGAAGCTTTCCTATACCAACCTCTCCGCTTTACAGAAGGACGAAAACGTCACCTCTCGCCTGACCTATCGTCCGCGTCAAACGGTCAACGCAACGGTGACCTACATGCCGATTGATCCGCTGACCTTCACTCTGGGCGGATCCTATATTGCGGATCGCGTCGACAGCAGTGGAGCTCTTGAGGATTACCTCAACCTTCGTTTCACCGCGGCCTGGAAGATCAATCGCAATGTCGAGGTCTATGGACGCATCGAAAATCTGACCAACGACCAATATGAATTGTACCGGGGTTATCCGACACTCGATCAGGCTTTCTACGGAGGTGTGAAAGTCACCTTCTAGCCGACTGTTGAAGGCGCTGACTTCAAATCAATATGGATGCGGCACTCAAGAAGACGGGCAATCTGATGGAACTGGTTGCCGGGGCGGTTTTCCGTTCCGGGGAGAGTTCCCAGCGCCCGGCGCGCCCCTTGGTGCCGCTGCCATCGCCTCGCTTGCCCCATGAAACTAATCCTGCACCGGGTCAAAAGGGATCTCGCTCCGTACAGACTGCTACGGCGTACGACCATCGTGCGCCGGATCATTTTGAGAAATTCATGGTTCTTTCCCTGGTACTGCACGTGGCTTTGCTGGTACTTGGTGCGATGTGGACGATGGGTTATCGTGAGCCGGAATTGACCCTGGCCCAAGGGCTGTCGAGCATCGAACTCATTAGCATCGCTCCCGGCCAGAATGGAAGCGCCACCGTTCCCTCGCAGGAAGCGGAGGCGGCGTCAGCGGCGAAAAAACATTCTACGCCTCCCGAAAAATTCATTACCGGGAAGCAAGAACCGGTGCAACCGCGAGTGGAGGAAAAGCTTGCCGTCAAGGAGTCGGAGCGACCCCTTGAGAAGATGGTGCCGTCATCTGCCGACGCACAAGTGACCCGGAGTGAGGATAAATCTGCGCACGATCAATCCCAGGAATGGAAGCTCTCCAAGGCGCAAGCCCGTTCTGAAAAAACGTCCGAAGCGACACCTTCCGATTCGACCGCAACGAATGAAAACGGTGAGGGGAAGAGTAAGGCTCCCGCTCTGGCCGGTGCTCCTGGAATTAGTCAGCCCGGTTCTCCGGGAGGGGTGATGGCTTCCGCGGTGTCCAATCCCACACCGCCCTATCCCGAAAGCGCCCGGCGGCAAGGAATGGAAGGCGTGGTGATTTTGCGCCTGATGATCGATACCATCGGCAAGGTTCGCCATGCCGACATTGTCCACAGTTCCGGGCGGAAAGATTTCGACAAGGCGGCCGTCGAAACGGTCGAACGGCGCTGGCGTTATCGTCCGGCAATGAGTTGGGGTCATCCTGTCGAATCGCAGGAAACAGTGCGCGTGGCCTTTGTCCTGAATGATTAGCGTAAAAGGCGATTGGACGGAATTAACGGAATTTGAAACGACGAAGGAAAAGGCTTATCAGGAACTCAGGAAATCAAGAAGCTTGGGGATAGGCAATTCCAATACAAAACACCGATTGCAATAACTTATCGTACTGTTTTTTTCGTCTTGTTTTAAGGCCTCATCGTTCTCTCTTTTCACAAACGCCCCACTTGTTATAGTCACTTCATTGTGATGAGGGTATTTATCTGGGTGTTTATGTTATCGCTGGCCGTGGCGCAGGCGAAGGTTGTTGAAATCAAGTCGGGTGGCTTCTCGATTGAAGTGCCTGACGATGCGGAGTTGAAAACCAAGGAAGATTACAAAAGTATTCTGCCCGACAATGCCCTGTTGCCGCGTATCCAGGGAAAAAATTTCTTCCTGTCGTCGGTGAAGTGGTCGGACGCGCCGAAAGACCGGGACTTGAACGAGGTTCTGTCCGAACGCGAAAAAATCCCCGGCTTTCAGGCGATGCTCAAGGAACTGCCCATCATTTCCCGTCAGCCGTTTACATCCGCCAGCGGGGTACCGGGAATTCGTTACATCCAATTGCGCACCTATCCCAACGGGAATAAAGTCGAACTCCACCGGTTCATTTTTCTCAATAAACAGCGAACCATTATTTGCCTGGGTTTGCATGGGGACAATGAGACCATCGAAAAGATCTACGCATCGGTGAGTCTGGCCCGATAGACGACGAAAAAATACGGGCCATCGTTCGCCTGATTTCCTTCGCGTTGCTTTTGCGCCGGGCTTGTGCTAGGAGTACAAGCCCCTTTTATGCCTTCCGTATTGATTAAAACCTATGGTTGCCAGATGAATGTGCGCGACTCCGAACAAGTCATGCGCCAACTGGAAGCCCGTGGTTACACCTTTTGCGATACGGAAACTGAAGCCGATGTCATCCTGTTCAATACGTGCAGCGTGCGCGACATGGCCGAACAAAAAGTCCTCGGCAAGGCCGGGGCCATTACGACGCTGAAGAAGCGCAAGCCGGGGTTGATTGTCGGCGTGCTCGGTTGCATGGCCCAGCGTTTGGGCGGCGAACTCCTCGGCAAGTTGCCCAATGTCGATCTCATCGTCGGTACGCAGAAATTTCACGAGGTGGCCAATTATATCGACCGTTTGCGCGGACAGGCAGGGCACGATCCGCTGGTCGATATTGCCGAGGAAGAAGGCTCCCAGAATTCGATCCGCGAACACGTCCTGGCTTCCCGTCAGGTGAGCGCCTATGTCTCGATCATGCAGGGCTGCAACATGCATTGCACCTTCTGCATTGTGCCTTCAACGCGCGGGGCGGAGCGTTCCCGTCCGATAGCCGATATTGTGGCTGAAGTGAAATCTCTGGCGACTCAGGGCGTGCGCGAAGTGACGTTGCTCGGACAGATCGTGAATTTATACGGACGCCACGAGTTCCCGGTCGAAAACGGCCGCTCTCCGTTCGTTCAATTGCTTCACGCGGTTTGCGCCGTGCCGGGTATCGAGCGCGTGCGGTTTACATCGCCCCATCCCATCGGCTTCAAGCAGGATTTGGTCGCGGCTTTCCGCGAATTGCCCAACCTCTGCGAGCATGTTCATCTGCCGCTCCAGTCCGGCAGCAACCGCATCCTCAAGGCGATGCATCGCGCCTATACCGTGGAGCAATACCTGCAACTGGTCGACGATCTGCGCACGGCGCGGCCCGACATTGGATTGACTTCCGACATCATCGTCGGCTATCCGGGCGAAACCGAAGAAGATTTTCTGGCGACGCGCGACGCGATTGCGAAGGTGGCCTTTGATAATGCCTTCATCTTCCGTTATTCTCCGCGCACGGGAACTCCGGCGGCCGAACAGCACGATCAGGTCAGCGAGGAAATCAAGATGGAGCGCAACCATGTTTTGCTTGAGCTGCTCGATAACATTGCCTTGGAGAAGAATAAGTCTATTGTGGGCAGTACGGTGGAAATTCTGGTCGAAGGCGAGAGTAAAAACAATCCGCTCCGTTATAGTGGACGCACTCGAACCAATCGACCGGTGATGATCGAGGCCAATGAGCGTTGGCTGGGTCAACTGCTGCCCGTGAAGATTCTTTCCACCACTGGATTTACATATTATGCGGAGCCGGTTCTCACGCCGGAAACGTTGGAGACTGCCACTGTATGACGTACGATTTGTCGTTGAAATGGGTCACTCTGGTGATCGGATTTTTGTATCTGGCCGGACATTTGCCCGGCGTGCTCGCTCCCGAGTTGTTCGCCAAGATAGCCCGGCGCTTTCCGCGTCATTATCCGGCAGGTGTCATTCTCACTCTCGCGGCAGGTATCTGGTTTTGTTGGTTGACTGCCACAACCGATCTTGGCGAGATGTCGCCCTGGCGCAATACGCTCGTTTCGGTCTGGGCGGCAGGAACGATTCTGATGGTGATTTTTGTGCCGACATTCCTGGCGGTTCGCGGTCTGGCGTTTCTGCTGCTTCTGGGAACGGAAGTCATCCTGAGCGCCGCGTTCATGACCGACACGGATGCGCGTTATGTGATGACGGTTCTGGCTTATGTCTGGGCCATTGTTGGAATGATTCTGGTCGCTTCACCTTATCATCTGCGTGATGCGCTGGAGTGGGCCTTCAAGACTCCACAACGTTGCCGCATTCTCTGCGCCGCCGGTTCTCTCTTCGGCGTCCTCCTCCTCATTCTCGGCGCTTTCGTCTACGCCGACTGATGTTGGAGGACTCCGTCCTCCAAACCTTCTGCAAGAGTATGGGGCAGAGCCCCTGAAGTCAGGTGAGGGAGGAAAGCCAGCGGGAGAGTTGGGCTTCGACGAGTTTCGGGTTGGGGGAACCGGTCATCAGGCGGGCGTTGAGGCCCTTTTCGATGGAGAAAACCGAGAGGGCGTCTTCGGTGAAAACGGAGCTGATTTTCTTGAGATCGGCAATGGAGAGTTGATCAATGGGCGTGCCGGTTTTTTCCGCGAGAGCGACCGCTTCGCCAACCGCGTGATGCGCCTTGCGGAAGGGAAGTCCCTGCTTCACGAGCCAATCGGCCAGGTCGGTGGCCAGCAGGAGGGGATCGGAAGCGGCCTTGCGGCAAGAGTTGGAATTGACGGCGATGTCGCCGAGCATTTCCGCAAAGATTTCGAGAGAGGCCTGAATCGTGTCTGCGGTGTCGAAAAGTCGTTCCTTGTCTTCCTGCAAATCGCGATTGTAGGTCATCGGCAGGCCCTTGAGCAGGGTGAGCAGGGACATGAGATTACCGATGACACGACCGCTTTTGCCACGGGCGAGTTCGGCGATGTCGGGGTTTTTCTTTTGCGGCATCAGACTGGAACCGGTCGTGTAGGCGTCTCCGATGCGGATGAAACCGAATTCGGCACTCGACCAGAGGATCAAGTCTTCCGACAGACGGGAGAGATGCACGGCGACGAGCGCGGCGGCGGCGGCGTATTCGATGACGAAATCGCGGTCGCTGATGGCGTCCATGGAGTTCTGGCTGACCTTGGAAAAACCGAGCAGTTGAGAGACGAGTTCGCGCTTGAGAGGGAGCGTGCTGCCGGCAATGGCGCCGGAACCGAGTGGCAGGACGTCGGCGCGCTTGAAGCAATCGGCAAGCCGTTCGTGATCGCGTTCGAGCATCTCGACGTAGGCGAGGAGATGGTGGGCGAGGAGGACGGGCTGGGCGCGTTGGAGATGGGTGAAGCCGGGAATGACGACGGTCTTGTCGCGTTCGCCCCATTTGACGAGGGAGAGTTGCAGGGCGCGAATGGCCTTTTGATTGGTCTGAATCTGATCCTTGATCCAGAGTCGGACATCGGTGGCGACCTGGTCGTTGCGGCTGCGACCGGTGTGGAGTTTGGCTCCGGCGGGATATTTTTCGGTCAGGGCCGCTTCGATGTTCATGTGAACGTCTTCGCGATCCTGACGCCATTGGAATTCGCCCTTGTCGATGAGGGTTTCGATCTCCTTGAGGCCGGTGACGATTTGATTGAGTTCGTCGGTCTGGAGAATGCCGATCTCCTTGAGCATGGTGGCGTGGGCGATGCTGCCGCGGATGTCGTACTTATAGAGGCGCCAGTCGTAGGAGACAGACTGGCCGTAGCTTTGGAGGCGTTCGGCGGCACCGGTGGAAAAACGACCGCCCCAGAGGGCTTCCTGTTTGCTCATAGCAAGGGTTTTTTAGGGATGTTACTGTTTGGAATTAGAATAAAACGGATTGACGTTGGGCGTGTGGGATTTGCTCGACGTGCAGGCGTTGTTGGAAAATTCGCGGGGTGTGCGCCAGCGCAGGATGACGGTTTCATCCGGCTTGGGAGGATCGTCGGTGCTGCGGCGCAGGACGGTGACATTGCCGCTGCGGATTTCCGCATGTTTCTGCCACTCGTTGTCCTTGATGTAATCGATCGGTGTCCTGGGCTCAGTCTTCGCGGCGGCGGGTGCTGCTACGGTCGCTGCGGTGGAACCGGCTTCCGCTGTGGCGGGGGCCGCCTGGGCGGCTTTTTTGCTCGCTTCGGCTTTCTGTCGGGCGCGCAGCTCCTCGGGAGAAAGTTTGCCGACGTTGACCGGCCGGTTGTCCGGGGCGGGGCTTTCGGAAGGGGCTGCGGGGGCGCTGAGGGTTGTCTGCGCCTGGGCGGGGTTCATGAACGCGATGCTCAGGCTCGCCACCAGCAGGATGGGGTGAGTGAAGGAGTTTTTGAATCTCGTTTTCATTAATGATCTTCCACTGGCCGGGTGACAGATCGCTGAGGGTGAGGGAACCGATCTGTGTCCGAATCAATCGCACCACGTTATAGCCAATGTAGTCAAACATCAATCGAATCTGCCGCTTGAGGCCTTGGGTCAGGATGACCTTGACCACGTGGGAGGAGATGCGGTGAATGGCGTCGAAATGGCCGGGTTTGCCTTCAACCATCATGCCGTTGCGCAATTTGTCGGCATAGGCGAAATCGAATTCGCGGTCGAGCTGGACTTCGTAAATCTTGGGCAGCTTGAAACTCGGGTGGGAGAGCTTTTGGGAAAGTTCGCCGTTGTTGGTCAGCAGAAGGAGTCCTTCGCTGTCCATGTCGAGGCGACCGATGTAAAAGACCCGGGGCCAATCGCGCGGGAGCAGGTCGTAAATCGTCTTGGCGCCGCCTTCGGGGACGGTGCTGCAAAGGTAACCGCGCGGCTTGTAAAGCATCGCGGTGAGGGGGCGTTCGGCATGAATGCGTTTTCCAGCAATGGAAACGCTGTCATTGTCGCCGACGCGAACGGCCAGTTTGTTGACACGTTGGCCGTTAATGAAGACTTGCCCGGATAGGATGAGTTCCTCGCATGCTCGCCGGGAGCCGAGTCCAGCCCGGGCTAAAAATTGATTGAGTCGCACGTGAGGAAGGCGGCGGATCGCGCCGCCTGTAAAGAATGGCTAAAAGCCCTCTTTATTCCGGGGGCTTGGTCTTGGGGAGGTTCAGAACGCTGCGTCCTTCTTTCCATTGACCACGCTTTTTGAGCAAGTCGACGCGTTCGAAACGCTTGAGCACGTTGCGCTTGGCGGCGATGGTGCCGGAACTACGTAAGCTACGATGTTGTGACATAAATGTATGATCTCCAGGGAGGGGCAACGGTAGGGATTACTCAGGAGCGATGCAAGCAGTTTTTTGTATGAACCTGCAATGATGGGGAAAAAAGCGGCTCGCACTCCTTTTTGTAAACCCGGATTGCCTGTCGTTAATTTTGTGAAAAAGCCTCTTAAATGGTTTCCTCCACTTCGGCCTTGAGGAGGTCGTCGACGGTTTCGCGGCGCGAAATCAGCTTTGTGGAACCGTCTTGTTCCAGCCAGATTTGCGGGGCGCGGCCAATCGAGTTGTAGTTGGAGCTCATCGAGTAGCCGTAAGCTCCGGCGTCGTGCAGGACGAGCAGGTCGCCCGCCTGCGGCAGGGGCAGGTCGCGCGGAGCAAGGAATTCCCCCGCATCGCGGGTGAATACGTCTCCCGATTCGCAAAGCGGTCCGGCGACAACGACCGGCTGGGTCGGTTGCCCTTCGCGCGCGGGGATGGAAATCTTGTGGTAGGAACCATACATCGCCGGGCGGACGAGATCGACGAATCCGGCATCGACCATGGCGAAAGTGGAGCCCTGGCCCTTTTCGTTGTCGCGAGTCTTCTTCACGTCGGTGACGCGGGTGACGAGTTGACATGAACCGGCGACGAAGTAGCGACCGGGTTCGATTTCGAGTCGAACGGGATGTCCGACCGCCTGGGTGAGGTGTTCGTGGGCTTCCTTGAGAATGATTGCGAGGGCTTTGAGGTCAATAGGCGCGCCGCCCTTGTAATTGTGTGGTAATCCGCCGCCGAGGCTGACGGCTTGAAGGTGCGGGAACTTCGGGGCGATTCGCGCGAAGGCTTCGGCCAGGCGCTTGAGATTGGCGCGAAGTTCTTCTTGTTGAGGACCGCTGCCGACGTGGGCGTGAATGAGGATAACCGGGTAGCCGAGCTTTTCGGCGACTTGCGCGGTCTCCAGCGCGTCCTGGAACCAGATGCCGTGCTTGGAACTGGGCCCGCCGGTATCGCAAGCGTTAACGTGGCCGTGGCCGAATCCGGGATTGATACGCAGGGCGATGGCTCCGCGATAACCGGCCTTCTTCAAATCGTTGAGTTGTCCGGGCGAACCGATGTTCGGGAGGATGTGGTGATTGCGAATGACTTCCCACCAATTGTCGCGAAAGACGTCGGCGGTGTAGAGAATCACGGGCGGTTCGTTTCCACCCGGAAAACCGGCGCGCATGGCGCGAAGCGCTTCATTGCCGGAGACCGCATCGATCCAGATTCCAGCCTTGAAGATTTCCTTCAGAATGTGCGTGGCGGGAGAAGCCTTCATCGCGTAACGGGCTTGCAGGCCGGGTTCGGCGGTGAGGAATTTGACATCGGCGATGGCGCGGCGGACGGCGCCGGCGTCGTAAAGCCAGAAGGGTGTGCCGATTTTGGCGGCAATCTTTTCCAGAAAAGCGGGGTCTGCGGCGAGCGGGTTGGGCGTGGAGGAGGTAGGCATGTCGTGTGTGTTATCGGAGTTGCAAAACATTTACTTTCTCGCAACTGCCGGGAGAAGTCAAAGAGAGAAGAGGGTTTTCGCTCGCGACAGTTTTCCCGGTTATTGCGACGGAGCGGCCTTGGGTGCAGACGGTGCGAGTGGGCGTTGTTGGCGCAGGAAGTCGGCGGCTACCTCGACTGCGGCCAATTGCGCGGCCACGCGGGCTTCGAGTGAAGCGGCTTTCGACGGCGTTTCAAGGGTGTAACCGAGAGCGGTGTGATGTTGTATCAGGTAAAAGGCTTCGGCCCAATGGGGACGGCTCGAGAGCAATTCCCCGATCTCGCGGACGATGAGACCGTTTTCGGCGGTGCTTTCTTCGATGACAGTGGCCTGTTCAATTGGAATATGTGAGGACATGGCGGCGAGGATCTTTCTGCCGATGGCCGCGTGGCTGGTGCGGTTGAGTTCGTAGAGATAAACGCCCTTGGTCTCCCAATCTTCGTGCAGGCAGATGCTGAGGTCGATCTGCCCGAGTGAACGCAACGCAACAATATGGCCGAGGATTTCGTCGGTGCGCGGATGATTGTAATCGCGGTTCAGGTCGACTCCGGCGGCGTTTTCGCGCGTTCCGGCGGCGAATCCGGAAGGATTGAGGAGCGGGAAGAGGATCACGTTGAAGTGGCGGAAAATTTCAGGATGACGAACGAGTTCGAGGGCGGCGTAAGGGCCGGCGGGTTCGTCACCGTGAATGCCGGTGGAAATGTAGAGGCAGGGCGCATCGGTCGAATTGCTGGCATAATGGCGGAACCACGGGCGTTGCCAGGAACCAACCGGACTAATCGCGTGAGTCTCCCAATCGTTCTGCGAAGCGGCGCTGAGGATGGTTTGCGCATAGGCGGCGGGATCGAGCGGCAACGGAAAAGACATGTCTCAAATTACGCCAAGCCGGAAAGATTTCCACTGGAAAGACAAAAGCTTTTAGACGGGAATTAACGGAATTTTAAAACGAAATTTACGAAAGGCTTTATTTTATAAAGGAATCTAAAAATAGAAACGAACGATGTCGTTAACATTCTTGATAAGCCTTTTGCCGTCCCTTTTAGTTCGTAAATCCAAAAGGTAATCCTC
>DBTH01000204.1:0-3029 GCA_002306945.1 Methylacidiphilaceae bacterium UBA1321
CTACGACTTGACCGCCTCTGCGCGCGACATGATGAAGGACGTCGGTAAGCGCGGTATGGTGCGCGGACGCAAGGGCCTCATGCCCAACCCGAAGACCGGCACCGTCACCGCCGACACGGCCAAGGCCGTCAAGGAATGCAAAGCGGGTCGCGTAGAGTTCAAGCTCGACAAGGCCGCCAACCTGCACGTTACCTGCGGCAAGCTTTCCTTCACAGCGGAAGCCATTGAAGCCAACGGCCGCGCCGTCATCGAAGCGGTTGTCCGCTCCCGTCCGGCCACAGCCAAGGGCAAGTTCATTGAAAACGCCGTGCTCTCCGGCACGTTCACTCCAGGCATCAAGATTGATGTTTCTCCCTTCCTGAAGGCCTGAAAATAAGAGGCAACTCCAATACTGAAAGAAAACTATGCGTCCCGAGAAAACTTCCATTATCGATGAAATCAAAGGCAAGGTAAACGCCTCGCCCTTCGTGCTGCTGACCGAATACGGTGGCATGCGCGTCGACCATTTTAACGAACTCCGCAAGCGCCTGCGCGCCACCGGAGCCGAGTACCGCGTTGTGAAGAACAACCTCCTGCGCCGCGCCCTCAAGGACGCCGGTCTGCCGGAGCTTGCCGACCTCAACGGCCAGACCGCCGTTGTGCTGGGCGAAAAAGACGTGTGCGCCGCGGCCAAGGTTCTCAAGACCTTCACCGCCGAGTTCACCAAGCCCAACATCAAGTCCGGCATTCTCGACAACGCCTTGCTTGGCAAGGAACAGATCCTGGCCCTCGCCGACCTGCCGCCGAAGGAAGTCCTTCAGGCCAAGCTCCTCGGCTTGCTCCAGGCTCCCGCCTCCGCACTGGCACGCTTGCTCAACACCCCCGCCTCCCAACTGGCGCAGGTGCTCAAGGCCAACTCGGAGAAAGAACAACCCGCGGCCTGACCGGCCGTTGGTGGAAACAAGAATTTATCAAGGGCAAATACAAAGCTCTTGTCTAGCTCCGAAGCCCTTCGGAGTTAATTGCGGCGCGGGTGCGCGGCACTAGGCAAGACAAATACAGAAAGAAAACACAAGCATTATGGCAGCAGACCTCAATGCAATCGTCGACCAGCTCAGCGGCCTGACCGTCCTGGAAGCAGCCGAACTCGTCAAGAAACTCGAAGAAAAATGGGGCGTTAGCGCCGCGGCTCCCGTAGCCGTTGCAGCAGCCGGAGCACCGGCCGCTGGTGCGGCTCCTGCGGCTGAAGCCAAGACCGCCTTCGACGTCATCCTCAAGGAAGCTGGCGCCAATAAGATCGGCGTCATCAAGGAAGTTCGCGCAGCCGTCCCTGGCCTCGGCTTGGCGGATGCCAAGGCGCTGGTTGAAGGTGCCCCCAAGCCCGTCCGTGAGGGCGCGACCAAGGAAGAAGCGGAAGAGATCAAGAAGAAGCTTGAAGCCGCTGGCGCCAAGGTTGAAATCAAATAGTTTAGTGTAAAGTTGTAATGGGCGGGTCTCCTGTTCGCGGGCAGGAGACCCCGCCCTGTTTCGTCACAAGAAGAAGAAAACAGTCCCCGAGAAAGAAAATCTAGCCACTATGCCATCGTCAAACACCATGGAACGCATCTCGTTTGGCAAATTGCAGGAAGCGATTGAAGTGCCCAACCTCATCGAGGTTCAGTGCAACTCCTACCGCGATTTTCTGCAACAGGAGGTCGCTCCCAACCGCCGGAAAAATGAGGGACTGCAAGCCGTTTTTAACGAAGTTTTTCCGATCGAAAGTTACGACGAAAAGATCAAGCTTGAATTTGCCGAATACGAAATCGGTGAACCCAAGGTCGGCTTTCTCGATTGCATTCGCGAAGGTCAGACCTTCGCCGCTCCCCTCTACGTCACCTTCCGTCTCCGCGAAGACAAGAACGTCAAGGAAGAGCGCGTATACATGGGCGAACTCCCGCTCATGTCGCCCCAGGGCACTTTCATCATCAACGGCGCCGAGCGCGTCGTCGTCAGCCAGTTGCATCGTTCCCCCGGCATCTGCTTCGAATCGAGCATTCACGCCAACGGCAAGCAGCTTTTCTCCTACCGCATCATTCCTGATCGCGGTTCCTGGCTCGAAGTCATGTACGACACCAGCGATTTGCTCTACGTTCACCTGGATCGCAGGAAACGCCGCCGCAAGTTTCTCGTCACCACTTTCCTGCGCTCACTGGGTTACGGCACCGATGAGGACATCATCAAGCTGTTCTACACCATTGAAGACCTCAAGCTGCGCAACGATCTCGAAGACGAAGACATCGGCACCAAGGTGCTCATCGCCGAAATCCGCGACTCCGCCAATCAGGACGTCGTCGTCGCCCGCGCCTTTGAACCGCTGACCAAGGCCGTCATCCGTCAGGTCATCGACATGGGCATCAAGACCGTCCAGGTCATCGACATCAAGGACGACGATACCGTCATCAAATGTCTCAAGAAGGATCCGACCCACGATACCGACGAGGCATTGAAAGACATCTATCGTCGCCTGCGTCCCGGAGATCCGCCAACTGTCACCAACGCCAAAGCCCTGCTCAAGCGCCTCTTCTTCGATCCGAAGCGCTACGACATTGGCCGCGTTGGACGCTACAAGATCAACCAGAAGCTCTCGATCAACGTCGACATCGAAACCCGCGTCATCACCAACGATGACATCGTCAACGCCACGCAGTACATCATCAAGCTGCGTCAGGGACAGGGTTCCACCGACGACATCGATCACCTCGGCAGTCGCCGCGTGCGTACCGTTGGTGAATTGCTCGCCAACCAGTGCCGCACCGGTCTGGCCCGCACCGAACGTCTGGTCAAGGAACGCATGACCCTCTTCGACGTCAATACCGAAGGTATGACGCCCCAGAAGCTCATCAACCCCAAGGCACTTTCCGCCGTCATCCGCGACTTCTTTGGCCGCAGCCAATTGTCGCAGTTCATGGATCAAACCAATCCTCTAGCCGAACTCACGCACAAGCGGCGTTTGTCGGCCCTTGGACCAGGGGGTCTTTCCCGTGATCGCGCCGGATTCGAAGTCCGCGACG
>DBTH01000204.1:3282-4327 GCA_002306945.1 Methylacidiphilaceae bacterium UBA1321
TCGAAGTCCGCGACGTTCACCCCTCTCACTACGGCCGCATCTGCCCGATTGAAACGCCGGAAGGACCAAACATTGGTCTGATCTCGTCGATGTCGTGCTTTGCCCGCATCAACGAATTCGGATTCATCGAGACTCCGTACCGCAAAATCATCAACAGCAAAGTCACCGACGAAATCGAGTACCTCACCGCCGACCAGGAAGAGAACTACATCGTCGCGATGGCCAATGCCCAGTTCGACAAGAGCGGCAAGTTCCTCACCGAAAAGATCTCCGTCCGCTTCAAGGGCGACTTCATGGAAGTCGAACCGTCGCGCGCCAGCTACATGGACGTCTCGCCCAAGCAACTCGTATCGGTTGCCGCCAGCCTGATCCCGTTCCTCGAACATGATGACGCCAACCGCGCCCTCATGGGTTCGAACATGCAACGCCAGGGCGTGCCGCTGATCCAGACCGAAGCGCCGCTGGTCGGCACCGGAATGGAAGGCCGCGTCGCTCGCGACTCGAAGGCCGTGATTGTGTCCGAACATGCCGGCAAGGTTGCCAGCGTTTCCGGCACCCACATCATCATCACCGAAGACGGTGAGATGCCCGACAGCAAGAAGAAGCTCAAGCACGACCCCGAAGCGGGAGTATTCATCTACGAAATGCGCAAGTTCATGCGCTCGAACTCCGGCACCTGCGTCAACCAGAAGCCGCTCGTTCACAAGGGCCAGAAAGTTGCCAAGGGCCAGATCATCGCCGACGGTCCCTGCACCGAGCACGGTGAACTCGCCCTCGGACGTAACGTCCTGGTCGCCTTCATGCCGTGGAACGGATACAACTTCGAGGACGCCATTCTGCTCTCGGAAAAGATCGTGAAGGAAGACATCTACACTTCCATCCACATCGAAGAATTCGAAATCAGCGCCCGCGACACCAAGCTCGGACCTGAGGAAATCACACGGGATATTCCCAACGTCGGTGACGAGGCCCTCAAGAACCTCGGCCACGACGGCGTCGTCCGCATTGGCGCGGAAGTCAAACCCGGCGACATCCTCGTCGGCAA
>DBTH01000149.1:0-123 GCA_002306945.1 Methylacidiphilaceae bacterium UBA1321
TTCCCATCGCCAACCCCAGGAATCCAGCCAGGTCCGATGGATCGCGGAACGCCGATCGGACCTCGTCCTGCCACGTCTTCTGGGGTTCCGACTGGATCATGTGCGGGCGCAAAGATAGGCCCA
>DBTH01000149.1:364-9318 GCA_002306945.1 Methylacidiphilaceae bacterium UBA1321
ATGTGCGGGCGCAAAGATAGGCCCAGGAATTGACGTTCGGTCAATGGGCCGCAAACTCGTCTCATGCTCTTTGTCATGCAGTGAAGAGCATAGCGCACACTCTCGCAACGCCCACGTGTCCCATGGGACCCATCATTTCGTGGAGAAACGCCAAATTCTGTCATTTTCTTGCTCTCAGCCACAATATTGATCGAATCAGAAATGGAACATCATGAAATTTGATGCCCATTCTGAACAACAAACAACTGAGTACAAATGAGGGTCCCGTGAATAAGATCGCTTTGATTTTGGCTTTGATTTCTGGCCTTGCTGTCAATTCTTTCGCAGGTGGCGGCACCGGACTGACTATCCAAAGTGTACTCCTGCAACCCACGGATGCTGGCTCAAAATTCTTTATTGCTGTTGGAACAGCTGGCACATGGGTTACTGTTGAGCGTTCAAAAGTCGGCACGCTAGCTTATGATCAATATTTCAATATGGCTCTCAGTGCGACAACAAGCAAAAAATACGTCAACGTTTATTATTTGGATGCAACGAACGGAACTGTTACCGGCACTTCTGCAGCAACTCATGACCTGACCTTATTGACTCTCACTAATACGGGCTACTAATCTCGTCAATGCCGTGTTTTCGCCGCTTTGAAGCTTCGTGGCGGCGATATTACTCCATCAACTATCACAAACGAGGAATGAATGCCTTGCCTTTTAAACGCATACATGCAGATTCAATTCCGCAGAGCATTGGCTGCCACTATTTTCATGTCGATGATCGTCTCTACAGCATGCGCAACTGAAACCGATATGGTAAAGGTATTTGATATTGGAAACCTTTTATGTCTATCGCCTAGGTATGCAGCTGGCGATACCAGTTATGGCGGATTTTGCTCCGACATCTCAGACTTGCTACAGCGAGCCAAAAACAACAAATTTACTCACGTAACAGGTTACGTCCGAGTTATATATAACTGGGATGAGTACGCAACACTACCTATATCTCAGAATTATTTTGCAGAAGCTGCACAAGTTGCCGATCAATACGGATTTGGGCTCATTCCAAAAGTTGGTGCTTCTGATCGAAATTTTTGGGAATATGGTTGGCAAGATTTTTTCGGGTATTCTGTTGCAATGACTCAAGGAACCACTCCAGTAACGGCAAACCCAAATGAGGCCAATTTAGTCGAGACTGAACAAAACAAATACAGCTTATCTAGCCCAACAGTGCCATCAACTATTTTTGACGAAAAATACCAATCTTTATTGGAACGCCTCCGAACTGAATTCGATGCTGTAAAATCGACACTTTCGGCCAAGCATAGGAGCATCGACTATTTCAACGTTAGTTTTGACGAAGCTGCGGCTATGCCAGAAGTGTCTGGTGGCTCGGTGCTTATGCTCGGGTACAGTAAAATTGCCGGATTTGGTTCGAACGCTGACAGAGACTTTATCTCTGCTAACGGAAACAATGCCTTAGCCTTTCGAAAAGCCTTGGCAAAGGGAATCTGGCATCGAGTGAATCAGGTTGTCACGTACTTCAACCCTGCAAAAGGCGTGATGCTGTTTGGCAATTCGTTTGATCCACAACTCGCCGGAATGATCAATCAAAATACCTATTTGAATGGCGTGACAACGCAATTAAGCCCTGGAAATGGTGATGATGTTCTTGATTTTCCTGGGCTATCGACAGCAGAAAAAGATTCCGTGAAAAGTCAGCTCGTTGTCCTGCCATGGTACTATGGCAGTTCAGGTTCAGATTACAAAGCGGACTTTGATATTCAGAAAAGCTATGACTATTTTATTTCAAAGGGCGTTCGTGTTGGCGGATTTAATGCAATCGTAGATAGTTGGGAATGCGGGACTCTAGCCGCAGACCCAGGAAGAGATTCGTACAAAAGAGGGGTTGAACAATTTAAAATGGCTGCCGAAGCTGGGAGGAGAATTAAATCCCCTTTATTTGTGGGTGCTACTGCGGCATTCTATGGCAAAAACTGCGACTCTACCCCAACGTACAGGTTTCCGTACTGGAAATTCGATCATACTCAATACGATCAGAAAGCCATGTTTGAAGGCTTGGAGTTAATAACAAAATACCTGTATTAAGCCGCGACCAACAAACGAGTTTCGCTGGGCAGCGAAACTCGTTTTCGCAGCAACACCAACCACCGATAGATTAGCGATGATTTTGTAGCCTCAGAACGGTTACCTATATTCTTGAAGTAGGAGTTTTCCGCAAGTCGCCCTAATTTTGGAGCCCCCCCCTGAAGCAGCCATCGCTCACCAGTTTCGTCTTTCGAACGGCTCTTCTGCTAGTTCTCCTTGCAAGCGACTTCCTCGTTGCGAGCTGCGACTCCAGCAGTCCACTTGCCGGCGTCGCAGGGACGGGAAACGCCAGTCGCATCTCCGGCATGGTCATCATGAACGGTGTTGGAGCCTCGGCCTCAACCCGTTTGATCCAAGTGGATCAATCCGGCAAAAACGTCTTGGTGAAAACCCAGTCGACAGACTCTGCTGGTGGATTCATCTATGACTCCATTCCTGAAGGGAACTACTTCGTGGAAGCTTGGCAGGATGGCCAAATCAGCGGCAAATCTTCCACCTTCACCTTGACAGACCCCATCAGCAACTTGATGATCGTCTTAGTCAAGCCGGTTTTCATCACCCTGGATTTGAGATCTTTGGGGCAGGTTGATTCTGCATACCTAAACTACCCAGAAAATCCTTGCATCCGAATCGACTCCATCTGGTCGGCTCGCGGACTAGTGGGCGACTCGGGAGTTCTGTTTACAAGAATCCTTGATTCTAATGGCAATCCTAATTGGGTGTCTTGGAAGGTGCGTTTGGAAGGAGGCAACTTGGAGTTAATCGGATTTGGTGGAGTGGCGACCACACCGAAGACATCGATTGATTCCAGCGCCTATTTCCCTTCTCGCCATACTGTCGCCTTGTGGAATTTCGATACCTTGCAAAATGGCAGGATACGTGACTTGAGTTCCTATCACAATGATCTGTTGGCTCCTTCTGGAAGCTACTTGGTCACTTCTCCGCACAACATGGCCCTGGATCTTGAAAGGCAACCCGCATCACCTAAACTCCGGGTGGGTGGAGATTCGCTTCCTGCTTCATTGCGTTGGCAAAGAACGGGGCAACAAACGTTGACAATGCGCATAAAATGGGATGGAACCCTGCCGCGACTCACCACACTGATTGGGAATACCGATGGCTTCCGTATTCAGCTCAACTCCGACCGCCAAGTACTCATATTGTCGAAGGCCCAGACGTCGATTGGAAGTTGGGATTGGGTGACTTATATGAGTGCCATCCAAGTGGTGCCAACTGACCATTGGGTAGAATTGATGGTTGCCAGGTCAAAATCGGATAACGCCTTCTATCTCTGGATCGACAATCAAGCGATGCCTCTCTATTTGGATGCCGATCCTGTTCCGAGGATGCCTGATGAGGGAAGCGATACGCTCTGCATCTGCCACAAAACATGGGATGTTGAAAAGACAAATGTTTTGATTGATGAAATCGAAATTTTAGACACGATCTCGCAGCCAATAAAATTGGCCGTTCATTCCCTATCGCCCGTCATCCACCCCATGAACAACGCATATATTGATGTATTTGGCTTCAATGAAGGATCAAACGGATCTGCGGACGCTTCGATCCTTCGATCCGACTCGATCCAGATTGATTCGATTCGAAGCATGTATGTGAAACTGACGAACTTGTCGCTGATCAAAGACCGATCTTCACCGAATGCACTCCTATCTCTTTTTATGGTAGGGGGAGATTGCGGGGGAGCATTGGAGGAGTTTCAAATTTTTGTTGCCAATGCCTCGTTTGAGAAAAAAATCAATCAAAATTTAGCGCCGATTCAAGGTGTCGATTTTGATGCAACACCTTTAGGGACGACCCTGAATGTCTGTTCCGATTCGAGCCAAACGACTTTTTCCGTGACCGCCCCGATCAATCAATGGGCAAAAGATTCGACCACGAACCATGGCTTGGTGATTCGCCCTTCCAACAAAGCCCTACCAAGGCGAACGCTGTATACGAAATATCGGCAAGGGATCATTGCGAATTATTTACTTGTCTGGCTGGAATAATTAAACGATCCTCTAGATTTTCGTAAACGGGAACGCTTGGATGTTGAACTGATAGACACTATCACTCACTGCAGGCTCCGTCGCAAGATCGATCAGTTGCTGACGAAAATCTTTGATCAAAGTCATTGCGACTTGCCAACGGCGTTCATCTAGACCCATTGTCAGCGTGCTAATATGCCGGTGGCTGGCAGAAATTGAATCGATGGCTTTTTCTGCAAGAAGAATCGTTTCTTTCTGATATGACGTTATCGCCTTCGATATCAATTCATCCCGCGTGTGAAGCACTTTGTCTGTTTGCTTGTATTTGTCTTCAAAAGGCTCAATCAAACCTAAATCCAACAGAACAATCAGTGCATGACGAGCAGCATCTGGGCTGATTGGTGGATTGATTGATTTGCCGAGTAGCTGGAAGTCCCCACCGAAGGGGAGATACGTCACAAGCTCCCAAACAACCACAATATACCACTTTTCGAAAAAATCGAACTCTTGAGCAGAAAGAATGCGGCGTTTCGCCGGCCTCTTGATTTTCCGCATTTTTCTCAAGTAGAGGTCCCGCTCCTTCGGACGATCTGCGTTATTGAATCCTACCAACGCGAGGAAAAAATTGGATTCACGTTCTGGCAATTCCATGGCTTCACATAACTGTACCGCTGCCCCGTGAAGTAGTTGTTTTTGCCCAAGGGAGACTTTCCGAAGGAAAGAACGGGATTTGAGCCCCGCTCGGTTGGCCAGCTCTTGGAAACTGAACGAAGATCGCTGCTTGCGCTTCGCATCCGACCAATCCTTCAGAAAAGCGTGATAGTCTTCGTAGTCGAAGACAGATATTTCTTGCGCATCGTCTTTGATCTCCATCGGAGCGACTTTCTTCATGTCAGAAATTGGCATGATGGTAAGTTACAACGGCATTCCGAAGTCTCGGTTCGCGCGACGACCAGGAATTGCACTTTCTCGAAGCGCTTCGTTCTAGGGCTTGACCTTCCTCGATGAGTAGCTTTGAGCGCTTGATGGATCTCGAGGGAGAGCAATCGCCAAGCTGGAGACCCACGGCCACCCTGGAGGCCTTGCGCTTTCGCGCCCGCTGCCTGCGCGCGGTCCGCGAATTCTTCCACGCCCGCGACGTGCTGGAAGTGGAGACCCCCATCGCCTCGCCCTGCGGAACGGTGGATCTGTGGATCGATTCCTTCGAGGTCCGCTCCCAACTGCGGCGTGATTCGCTGTGGCTGCAGACCTCGCCCGAATTCCACATGAAGCGCCTGTTGGCCGCCGGATCCGGACCCATCTGGCAGATATCACGGGTCTTCCGCGACGAGGGCCGCGGGCGCTGGCACAACAACGAATTTTCCATGCTCGAGTGGTACCGGCCGGCATGGACCCTGCGCGATCTGTGCGCCGAAGTCGAAGACCTCGTGCGCACCTTGTCCCCGGGCCTGCCGGCGGCGCGGTGGATGAGCTTCCGCGAGGCGTTCGCGGAGCGCGCCGGCGTGGATCCGTTCACCGATCCCATCTCCAGGATCCGCGAGGCCGTGGAAGAATCGTGCGCCGTGGTCCCCTCGTTGGGCGACATCGACCGCGACGGCTGGCTGGACCTGCTGATGGTCAGCCGCGTGGAGCCCGGCCTGGGCGAACACGAGCCGGTCTTCCTGTGGGGGTATCCGCCGTCGCGGGCCGCCCTGGCGCGGTTGGGGTACGACGGAGAAACGCCGGTCGCCCTGCGCGCCGAGCTGTACTGGAAGGGCGTCGAACTGACCAACGCCTACGACGAACTGATCGACCCCGCCGAGCAGGGGGTCCGCTTCCAAGAAGAGCACCGCGCCCGGCTGGCCATGTCCAAACCCACCCCTCCCATCGACCACTCCCTGGTGGAGGCCTTGCGCCACGGGATGCCGCAGGGAGCGGGCGTGGCCCTTGGATTCGATCGACTGGTGGCTCTGGCTTTCGGGGCCGACGCCATTTCGCAGGTGATCGCCTTCCCCGAAGGTTGAAGCACCCGGAAACGGAGGGGAAGCGGGACCCGTTTTGCTACCTTGCCCTCTCCATGGTCGACGAAATCAGCGAAGAGTGCGGTGTCATTGGCATCTGGGGTCACGAACACGCGTCCCGGATCGCCGCGATGGGTCTTTTTGCGATGCAGCACCGCGGGCAGGAGGCCTCGGGGATCGCGGCCACCGACGGGCGCGAGGTGCGCCTGGTCCGCCAGATGGGCCTGGTCGCGCGGCTCACCGAGTACTGCGCCGAACACGGCGAACTGCCCGGCCACGCCGCCATCGGGCACGTGCGCTACAGCACGGCGGGCGGCAGCGCCCTGATCAACGCCCAGCCCTTCCTGATCCGCCACAAGCGCGGCCCCCTGGCGATCGGGCACAACGGCAACCTGATCAACGCCAAGGCCCTTCGCCACCAGATGGAGGAGATGGGCCACATCTTCCAGAGCACTTCCGACACCGAGGCGATCCTGCATCTGGTCGCCCGCCACCCCAGCGAGGACATCGACGAGGCCGTGCGCGCTTCGCTGGCCAAGGTCCACGGCAGCTACTGCGTGGTCATGCTGGCCAAGGACCGCATGTTCGTGGGACGCGACCCCATGGGCATCCGGCCGCTGTGCCTGGGCCGCCTGGAAAAGGCCTGGGTCGTGGCCAGCGAATCGTGCGCCTTCGACCTGGTGGGCGCCACCTACGTGCGCGACATCGAACCCGGCGAACTCCTCGTGATCGACGAGAAGGGCACGCGCTCGCTGCGCATCGCCGAAAGCACCAAGCGCGCCCACTGCATCTTCGAGTTCGTGTACTTCAGCCGGCCCGACAGTCTCATCTTCGGGCACAGCTGCGACAAGATCCGTCGCCGCCTGGGCAAGCAGCTGGCCACCGAGTGTCCCGCCGAAGCCGACGTGGTGATCGGCGTGCCGGACAGCTCAAACACCGCGGCGCTGGGCTTCTCGCACAAGTCCGGCATCCGCTTCGAGATCGGCCTTCTGCGCAACCACTACGTGGGACGCACCTTCATCGATCCCACGCAGGCCGGGCGCGAGTACAAGGTCAAGCTCAAGTTCAACCCCATCCCCGGCGTGCTCAAGGGCCGCCGCGTCGTGTTGGTCGACGACTCCATCGTGCGCGGCACCACGTTGCGCAGCCTGTGCCGCATGGTCCGCGAGGCCGGGGCGTCGGAGATCCACGTGCGCATCAGCTCGCCGCCGGTGCGCCACCCCTGCTTCTACGGCATGGACTTCCCCACCGAGACCGAACTGTTGGCCTCCAACATGTCGGTGGAAGACATGCGCAAGTACCTGGGCGTCGATTCGCTGGGCTACCTCTCCATCGACGGGATGGTCAACACCGCCCGCGAGCTGGAGGGCCAGTTCTGCACCGGCTGCTTCTCGGGATGCTACCCCGACGAAGAGCTGAACAAGCCCGAGCGCAACCAGACCGCCCTGCCTCTGTAAGACAAATTTTGTCTGGGCGCCCGCGGTCCCTTCCGGGGATCGGGCATCCGCCCTCCGGCGCGGCCACGGCCGCGTCCCGCCTGCGGCGGCCCTCCAGGCACCTGGCGCGGGGAACGGCAAACCCACTCTCCCGCACCCTGTTCGCCGCCTTCTCTTGCCATTTTGAGCAGCATTCTGTAGCTTTGGGGGATATGCCCCCGCATGATCCCCCGCCTCCGGTTTCCGTTCCCGACACACCTCACGACGAGTTCTTCAAGGAGATCTTCGGCGATCTCGAGCACGCCCGCGATCTGCTGCGAGGCCTTTTGCCCACCGATCTCCTCGAGATCCTCGATTTGGACCGGCTCCAACGCGAAGACGCCTCGTTCCTGAACGCGAACTTGGCCGAGGATTTCGCCGACCTCGTATTTTCGTGCCCGGCGCAAGGAGGCATCGCCTGGGTCGCCTTGCTCTTGGAACACAAGAGCTGGGCACCCCGCCATCCGCATCTGCAGTTGTTGGCCTACCTGCTGGGCATCTGGGAAAAGTCCGAGAAGCAAGGACATCCCCTGCCACCCGTGATTCCGTTGGTGCTGTACAACGGCCAGGGCCTGTGGAAAGTCCGTGACTTCGCTCAAAGCTTTCCCGACCTACCCGAACGCCTGCGGCCATTCCTTCCCGAGTTCCGATTCCTGTTGTTGGATCTGGCGCGCGAGCCCGTCGAGCCATTGCGCCATCGCTTCCACAATCGATCGGTGCGACTGGCCATCGAGCTGATGCGCTCGATCTTCACCGCCTCGGAAGTCGCCACATTGTTGGAACGGCTGGCGCCCGACGACGGACCGGCCGACCGAGATCTGGCGTACCGCTTCCTTCGCGTCGTGCTTCGGTATATATTCAAGCGAAGCGATGTCGGTCATCGCGAAGCTCTGAGCCTGACCCTCCACCCTGAAACGCGGGAGTTGACCATGACCTTGGAAGAGCAGATCCTCCTGCGCGGCGAAGCAAGGGGAATCGAGAAAGGCAAGAAAGACAAGGCACTGGAAGACGCCCGCAAGCTCGTCGAACATGGCGTATCGTGGGAGATCATTACCAGCGCCACCGGCGTGAAGCCCGAGGACCTGGAAGCGAAGTAGCGCGAACGTCGCGTCTGCGGCCCGCCTTCCAGGCCTGTCCTGAGCGACCGGAGCAAGTCGAAGGGCACCTGGCGCGGGGAACGACAAACCCTGCGTATCTTTCCGCCTCGATTGCGATTCTACGCTCGGGGCGGTCAGGGTCGGTTCCACTTCCGTTAGCGACAGGCACTTCCATGGCCCTCTTATCGTTTCGCGACGTTTCGTTCCAGTTCGGCGGCGTCCCCTTGCTGGATGGCGTGCGGTTTTCCATCGAGCGGGGCGAGCGCGTCTGCCTGACCGGCCGCAACGGCACCGGCAA
>DBTH01000305.1 GCA_002306945.1 Methylacidiphilaceae bacterium UBA1321
GGTTTTGAATAGTTACGGCTAAGGGATTATCCCTCAGACAACAGGATTGTTTACAGCGGGAAGTAGAGCTTGAAGACGGTGCCGCGGCCGGGTTTGGAGTCGACGATGACTTTGCCCTGGTGGTTTTCGACGATCTTGCGGACGATGGCCAGTCCGATGCCGGTGCCTTGTTTTTTGTAGGTGAGGAAGGGGGCGAAGATGTTCTGGAGTTGGTCGGGGCTCATGCCCTGGCCGTTGTCGCGGACGCCGAGGACGATGTAGGGGGTGCCGTTGAGTTCTTCCTGGGCGGCGCTGAGGCGGAGGATGCCGGTGCCGTCTTTGGGCATGGCGTCGGCGGCGTTGAGGATGAGGTTGAGGAGGGCTTGTTCGATCTGGGCGCGGTCGGCTTTGAATTGGGGGAGTTGGTCGGGGGCCTGGCGGCGGATGCCGATGCTGGAGGCGTTGAGTTTGTGGCGGGTCAGAAGGGTGATGTCGTCGAGGAGGGCGATGGGGTTTACGGCTTCCTTGGTTGGTTCGGAGGAGCGGGCGAAGCCGAGAACCTGGTCGACGATGCGGTTCATCTGGCGCATTTTTTCGGAGATGACCTGGGCGTCGCGGGTGGAGGCTTCGTCGAGGGGCAGCGATTCCATGAGGGCATGGAAAAGCATTTGCATGACGGTAAGGGGATTGCGGATTTCGTGGGCGATTTCGGCGGCGAGCAGGCCGAGGGCGGAGAGGCGTTCGCTGGCGCGGAGTTTTTCCTCCATGTCGACGATGCGGTTGAGGAGGCGGCCTTTTTCGATGGCAACGGCGGAGAGGTCAGCCAAGGCGGTGAGGAGTTTGATCTCGTCGTTGGAGAAGCGGTGGAGGGTGCGGGTGTAGACGGCGATGACGCCGAGGAGTTTGTCGTTGAAGATGAGGGGGACGGCGAGGAGGGAGACGAGGCCTTCGCGTTTGGCGACTTCGAGGTGGCGGTAGCGGTGGTGTTCCTGGACGTTGAGGACGCTAAGGGGTTTGCGGCGGCTGACGACGACGCCGAGGAGGGATTCGTTGACGAGGAGGGGCGGTTTGTTCTGGTAGTTTGCGCCCGCGCCGTAGGAGGCGCGCAGGGTGAGTTCCTTTTGTTCGCTGTCGACGAGGAGGAGGGAGCACAGCTTGGTGTGCATGAGGAGATTGGCCTGGCGGGTGATTTGCTGGAGGGCGGCGTCGAGGTTGGTCTCGGAGATGATCATGCGCCCCATGTTGAGGAGGCTGGAGAGTTGGAGGCCCTTGATGCGCATCTGGTCGATTTCCCAGGCAAGGTCGAGCCATTTGGCGGCTTCGGCGGCGAAGTCGAGGAGGCGCTTTTCGTCTTCTTCGTTGAAGGCGTCGACCAGGGTGGAGTCGACGTTGAGGACGCCGACGACGGTGCCGCGGATTTCGACGGGGACGGCGAGTTCGGAGCGGACTTTGGAGTTGGCCTGGATGTATTTGGGTTCGGCGTTGACGTCTCGGATGCGCATGGCCTGGCCGGTGGAGGCGACCCAGCCGGTGATGCCTTCGCCGAGGCGAAGTTTGATTTTTTGGGCGCGCAGGGAGAGTCCGATGTTGGCTTCGATGTCGAGGAGGCCGGTGTTGGGGTTGATGAGGACGAAGGAGCCGGTGTCGGCGCGGGTGGCGCGCACGGCGGTGGAGAGGATGCGCTGGAGGGCGCGTTGGGGGTTGAGCAGGAGGCTCAGGTCGCGCAGGCGCAGGCCCTGCATGAGGGAGAGGCGGCTTTGGGTGGGGCGTTTGGTTTTGCCCGCGGCCACGTTTTTTTTGTTGATGTTGGAGGCGTTCGTAGGCGTGGTTCTGATCGGGAGCCCGGTGCGGCCGGTTGCGGTCAGGTTCTCTCTTTGTCGGACAGGCTCAACTGGGTGATGTCCTGGGTGATTTTGCGGATGGTTTCGTCATCCATGATTTTGTTGCCGTCGGCGTCGGTGATGTAGAAGGTGTCGAGGGCGGCACCTTTTTCGGTGGTGATGCGGGCAAAGCCGATGTCGATTTTGTTGTCGGCAAGGCAGCAGGCGACGCGGTAGAGGAGTCCGACCTGGTCGGGCATCTGGATGTCGAGGAGGGTGTAGTCGCGGCTGGATTTGTGGTCGAAGTAGATGCGGGTGGGGAATTCGGCGTCTTCGAATCCGGGCAGGGGTTTGTTGGCCGAGGGCGAGAGGGTGGTGAACTCGTAGTCGGTCCGGCCGAAGGCGAGGTTGAGGTTGGTTTCGAAGGTTTTTTTGTCACGCGGATCGACGATGGCTTCGAGGCGGTCGGTGGCGACGCGGAAGGTGTCGATGACGATATTGTCGTCGCGGGTGTTGATGTCGGCGCTCAAAATGGAGAGGCCGGAGGCGGCGAAGGCTCCGGTGATGCGGGCAAAGCAACGTTCGCGATCCCAGGTGACGACGGTGACGAGGGAGTGGCCCTGGTCGGGCAGGTCGATCCAGGAGATGGTCGGTTTGAGGGAGGCGTCCTCGTGCATGACCTGGTGGAAGAGGAATTCGTGGGCGAGCTGGATGTGGCGGATGATGAGGTCTTCGGTGGTGTTGAAGTAGCGGGAGGGGAGATTTTTGAAGTGGGCTTCGATTTCGTTTTCGTCGAGTTCGTCGGCGAGGCGCGCCTTGATGCGCGTCTTGAGTTCGCCGAGGGATTTTTCGGCAGCCTGGAGGAATTCGTGGCCGCCGGCCAGGGCGTTGCTGGTGCGGGCGTAGAGTTGCCACAGGAGGAGGTCTTTCCAGTCGGACCAGTTTTGGCGGGAGTCGGTGCCCTGGTAGTCGGCGAAGGTGAGGACCATGAGCATGTCGAGGCGATCCTGGGTCTGGACGATGCGGGCGAATTCGTAGATGGTTTCTTCTTCGTCGAGGTTGCGGCTGCGTGCCGTCTCGGAGAGGGTCATGTGGTGGTCGACGAGGAAGACAAGGATGGAGAGTTCCTTCGAGTCGAAGCGCAGGCGGCGGGCGACGCGGACGGCGTTGATGGCGCTGTCTTCGGCGTGGTGCCGGGTGTTGGCCGATTTGCCTGAGTCGTGGAGGAGCATCGCGAGGTAGAGGAGGTGGGGTTGTTCCACGGCCTGCAGCATGGGCTGGTATTTGTTGTAGGGAGGGGATTTGGCGTCGATGATTTTGTCGATCGATTCGAGGCAGACGAGGGTGTGTTCGTCGGCGGTGTAGCGGTGGAAGAATTCGTGTTGAACCAGACAGGTCAGGGGTCGGAATTCGGGGAAGAGGCGGCCGAGGACGCCGTGTTCGTGCATGAGTCGACAGATGGCGCCGACTTCACCCTTGCGGGAGAAGATGGTGCGCAGCATTTCGCGCGTTTTTTTGTGGTAGATGAAGCTGCGGTTGATGATGGAGAGGCGGCGGCTGATGCGGATGGAGAGTTCGGGGCCGATCTCGGCGTGGCGTTGCTGGGCGATGACGAAGACGCGCAGGATGCGGAAGGGGTCGGCGTTGAAGATGCCGTTGTCGGTGGCTTCGAGGACGCCGTTCTGGAGGATGAATCCGTCAATGATTTCGGATTTGACGGCGCGGAAGGGCAGGAAGGACCAGCGCATTTTTCTGGGGGTGGCGTTGGTTCCGGCGAAGCGGCGGGAGAGGTTCTGGGTGAGGAGATGGATGGTGTTGGAGTGTTGGTAGTAGTCGCGCATCAGGGCTTCGGTGCGCCGCAGGATGGTGTGTTGTTTGTAGTGGAAATTGTTGGCGATGCGGCCTTGTAGCTGGAGGGTGAGGATGTCGCCTTCGCGTTTCTGGATGTAATGGAGCTCGGTGCGCACGCGCAGGAGGAAGTCGTAGGCCTGGTCGAGTTGTTTGCGTTCGGTGGCGGTGATGAGCTGGGCGTCGACCAGTCCGGCGGTGTTGCTGATGCCACGTTTGACCTTGCCCATCCAGAGCATGTTCTGGTAATCGCGCAGGCCGCCGCAACTGTTTTTGACGTTGGGTTCCTGGAGGAAAACGGTGTTGCCCTGTTTGGCGTGGCGTTCGGCCTGGTCGGACATGCGCCAGTTGAGGAATTCCTGTTCCTTGCCCTTGATGCAGAGGCGTTCGAAGGTGCGGCCGAATTCGGCGTAGAGCTCGGCGTCGCCGCTGACGAGACGGGATTCGAGAAGGGAGGTCTTGGTGCGCAGGTCGGAATTGGCGTTTTCGACTTCCTCGCTCGGTGTGCGGGTGGCGTGGCCGACGTGGAATCCGACGTCCCAGAGCATGTAGAGAACTTGTTCGATGACGTCCTTGGCGAAGGCGGAGGCTTCGCGGCTCTTGGCGTCGTGGAGGAAGTGAATATCGATGTCGCTGCTGGGGTTGAGTTCGCCCCGGCCAAATCCGCCCACGGCGATGAGCGCAATGCGGGGGGGCTTGTCGCTATGGGTTTTGAGAGAACTTTGCCAGGCACCGTTCCAGATGTGGCGCAAGACCACGGTCATCAGGTCGGCTCGTTTCACGGCAACGCTGCGGCCACCTTCGCCGGAAGCGTGGGCCAGCTTGAGCCGGTGTTCTTCCAGTTTCAAAAAGCGGCGGTAGAGATCAAGCAGGTCGCTGGGCCGCAGGTTCGACTCGTTAACCAGATTGCGTTCGGCGTGGCGCAGAACTTTATCGAGGTGAACCGGTGGCGGAGGCATCGCCGTATACTATTAAAATCTCATGCATGTGCAAGATACACCGTCACAAAATTGTCATGTTTGCTAAAATTGTAATGTATTCGTTGTATTTTTAACGAGTGTTAAAGACCTTTGGGGTCTCGTGTGGGTGAGTTTGATTGGATGGCTATTAGTTGCGATATTGGTTTTCGGCGTTAGATTGAGGAAAACTTATACCTCATAAACCATGAAAACAATCCTGCCTCTTGCCGTGTCCGCGTTAGTTTTGCTGTCCGCCGCTTTCGCCACTCCTGCCGGGGCGGAGGAGGTTCAAATGAATGATACCCTGAAAACAATCTTTGCCCGTAAAAGCGTCCGCACCTATACCGATGATCCCGTCCCCTTGGACAAACTCAAACTGCTGGTTCGCGCCGGAATGGCCGCTCCGACTGCCGTCGACAAGCGCCCCTGGGATTTTATTATCGTGACCAACAAGGCGACGCTCAAAAAATTGTCCGACGCCCTGCCTCACGCGAAGATGACCGAACATGCCGCGGCGGCGATTGTTGTCACGGGTGACTTGAACCGCCAGTTCGGCGGCAAGGAAGCGCTCTACTGGACGCTCGATTGCAGCGCCGCGACCGAAAACATTCTTCTCGCTGCCGAATCGCTCGGATTGGGCGCGGTCTGGACGGCGGCTTATCCCGATGCGGCGCGTATTCAGGCAGTTCGCTCCGTTCTTTCCATTCCGGCGGACAACGTGCCCCTCTGCGTCATTCCGGTCGGCGTGCCGGGTGGAAATGAACAGCCGAAGGACAAGTTCGACGCCAAGCAAATCCACATCAACAAGTGGTGAGCCGAAAGACAAAGGCTTTTTTAGACGGAATTAACGGAATTTAAGGAATTATTAAAAAGCAAAGGCGGTCGACAAAATGAGCGGATCAAGGAATGGGATTTTATCTATTTGTATTCCTTGATTTCTTGATAAGCCTTTCGGTATTTGCCTTTAAATAATTCCATTAATTCCGTAAATTCCGTCTAAAGGCCTTTCGCCTTTTCCATTTTCCTCTTCTTAAATTTCGTCTAAAACAGACCATGATCTATACCGCCATTTCCGCCGCGAAAGCCGCCGGAGAACTCCTGCGCCGCGCCTTTACCCAACCGATTCAGGTCAATCAAAACCTGGCCCACGACATCAAGATCCAGACCGATGTCGATTCGCAAAAGCTCATCACCTCGATGATTCTCGAAGATTATCCCGATCACAAGATCCTCGGTGAAGAAGGGGACGCGGGCAATCCCAATGGCGAGATCGAATGGATTGTCGATCCGATTGACGGCACGGTGAACTTCGTCATGGGCATCCCGCATTTCTGCATTTCCATCGCGGCTCGCCATAACGTGACGCACGAAATGTTACTGGGCGTGATCTACGATCCGATGCGCGACGAGCTTTTCACCGCTGAGGCGGGCAAGCCGACACTCCTCAACGGCAAGAAGCAGTCCGTCAGCAAGCGCAATGAAATCAAGGAAGCGATGCTCGCCATCGGCTTTGCCAAGTCGAAGGATTCGATTGAGCATTGTCTGGAACTCTATCAATACTACGGACGCGAAGCCAAGAAGCTGCGCGCGATGGGTTCGGCGGCGCTCGATCTCGCCTATGTGGCGGTTGGCCGTCTCGACGCTTATATCGAACAGGGCGTGAGCCTGTGGGACATCGCGGCAGGCGATCTGCTCGTGCGCCAGGCCGGTGGCAAGATGGAGATCACGCCCAAGGCCGAAGGCAAGTTGAAGATCGTCGCTTCCAGCGGGAACCTGACTTTCCCGAAATTGTAAAAGTAAAGGCAAAGACTTTTAGACGGAATTAACGGAATTTAAGGAATTAATAGAATTTAAAGGCAACGGATTTTTATCAAGAACTCAGAAAATCAAGGGAATCGAACGGATAAAATTCCACTTCATAATTTCTACTATTTTCGCCGGTTTTTTTGCCTTTTAATAATTCCTTAAATTCCGTTAATTCCGTCTAAAAAGCCTTTTGTCTTTTAAAAAATGTCTTTTCCCACGATCAAGATCGGCTCGTTGCTACTGGAGACTCCGCTCCTGTTGTCACCGTTGGCGGGCTATACGAATCTCCCGTTCCGGCTGGTTATTCGTGAGATCGGCAGCATCGGTCTGTGCACGACCGATCTGGTCAATGCACGGTCGTTGATTGAGCGAAATCACAAGGCGATTAAGTTGATTGAAACCCGCGCGGCCGATCAACCGATGGCGGTGCAGCTTTTTGGTTCCGTCGCATCCGAGATGTCCGAGGCGGCGAAGATTTGCGAGCAGAGCGGCGCGGCCAGTGTCGATGTGAACATGGGTTGCCCGGTTCGCAAAGTCTGTCAGGTCGGTGGCGGTTCGGCCATGATGACCGAGTGGCAAAAGACGGCGCAATTGGTCAAGGGCATGGTCGATGCCGTGAAGATTCCCGTCACGTGCAAGATGCGGCTCGGTTGGGATGACGACAATATCACCGCGCCCGATCTGGCCCGCGCGCTGGAGGAGGTCGGCGTGGCGGCGATTGTCGTCCACGGACGAACCCGCCAGCAGGGGTTCGACGGTCAGGTCAAGCTCGCGGGAATTCGCAAGGTCGTTGAGGCGGTGAAATCGATTCCGATCATCGGCAACGGCGACGTGACCACGCCCGAAGCGGCGAAGAAGATGATCGACTCGACGGGTTGCGCCGGAGTGAGCGTCGGACGCGGCGCGTTCTACAATCCGTGGATTTTCGCCCATACGTGGCACTACCTGAATACGGGGGAATTGCTCCCCGAACCGGGTTTCGACGAACGGTTGCGGGTGATGACCCGGCATCTGGACTTGATGATCGAGGTGTTCGGCGAGGGCGTAGGCTGCCGGATGTTTCGCAAGGTGGGGCCGTGGTATGCCAAGCATGTCGGCCCGGCGTCGTTCTTCAACAAGAAGGTCGTCATGCTGATGACGCGGACGGAGTTCGATGAGATCGTCGCCGGTTATCGCCAGTGGCGCGCGCAATTTCTGGATTCAAACGGTGCGCTCCTGCCGCGCTTTGCCGCGGCTCCAATCGGAATGAATTTCAGCGAGAGTTCCACTGTGCAAGAGATGCAAGCGACGCCAGGAGACGAAGATGGCGAGGGGATTCCGGCGGTAGCGAAGCGGTCGTCGATCCCCGTTCCCTCCGGCCCGAATGAGTTGTGGTAGGAACTCGCTTGTAATCGGGGTAATAAAAAACCGCCGGGATTGCTCCTCGGCGGTTTTTTTACGGTGATATATTACTTGCTCAGCATAGAGCTGGCAGTGGCGCTAGGAAGACTGCCGATCGTATTTGTATTTTTCAGAGCTAGGTTGGCTGACTCGCCTGCGTAAAAGGCTCCATCGCCGCCCTTGCGGAAAACAACAAGGCCCTTACCGCGGAAAGGGTCGGTAGAGGTACTCAGGCTATCGCTGCCCGTAGCTTTATACTCGAGATTTTTAGTGGTCAAAAAGACAACGTTGCTTTCATCTGAATCGTTAACGTTGTAGATATTGTATGAAATATTTGTGCTGGTAATTGAGTCAGATGACGTGGCCGTCTTAAAGCCACTGCCACAAATGAAAATCTTGGCATCCCCGATCTTAACAATACCGTTGGTCACGAGTGCTTGAACATAGGTAGGAGCGCTTGTGTAACTTTGGTCGTTTGGCCATCCCAAACCGACTTGTGTATTTGAGTAATCGAGAGCGCCTGCCATGACGCTGTTTTGAATGGAACGGGCATTGGCTAGAGCGCCAACTAATTGAGCTTTTGTCATGGCACCATTCATAGCGGGCAAGGCAATGCCGGCTAATAAGGCGATAATGGATATAACGACGAGCAACTCGATAAGAGTGAAGGAATTCTGACGGGGTTTGGATTGCATT
The DNA here is from genome assembly GCA_002306945.1 of Methylacidiphilaceae bacterium UBA1321. Lineage (GTDB taxonomy): Bacteria > Verrucomicrobiota > Verrucomicrobiia > Methylacidiphilales > UBA1321 > UBA1321. The sequence continues at coordinate 8,489 of DBTH01000305.1, forward strand.
AAATAATACTCCTGATTTAGATAGGTTAAGTGTTCATCGAAGTGCCGTAAAAGTCAAGAAGTGTAAGAGGAATTTTGAAGAAATCGGAAAGGTGAAAGGCATTTAGACGGGATTAACGGAATGGACGGAATTGGAAAGGCCAAGGCAAAGCAAAAGGCGTAGGATGAAATTAACGGGAGACGGAATTTACGGAATTAATGAAATTATTAAAAGACAGCGGAGTAAGACGAAAGGCATTTAGACGAGAATTAACGGAATTTACGGAATGGGGAAAGGCAACGGAAAGTGCCAAGTACTCAGTTCTAGGTTTTCGCTCTCACAACTCAGTAATTCGTTTTCCATCCTTCCTTTTCTTGAGTTCCTGATAAGCCCTCCTGTCTTTGCCTTTTAATAATTCCATTAATTCCGTAAATTCCGTCTAAATGCCTTTCGCCTTTGTCTTCCCCCATTCTCCTTCGTTCATTTCGTCAAAAGCCGTTTGTCTTTAGTCTTTGCCCGCTTGCGGAAGGGTGTACACTTCCGCTCCTATGTCGCAACGTCTTGAAACTTCCGCTTTCGATTACATTTTACCTCCCGAACTGATAGCCACGGTTCCCGCCGCGCACCGGGAAGAGTCCCGGCTGATGGTCGTACACCGGGATTCGGGTCAGATCGAACACCGGGTGTTTCGGGACTTGCCCTCCTACTTCACACCGGACGATTTGCTGGTGCTCAATGATACGCGCGTGCGGCCCAGCCTGATGAAATCGGAGGACGGCACGCTCGAAATTCTCCTTCTCGAAGAGACCAGTCCGCAACATTGGGTGGTGTTGGTCAAGCCGGGCAAGAAAGCCAGACCGGGCATGCTGTTGAAGTTTGAAAAGGGACTCCAGGCCGAGGTGTTGAGGACGTTGGAAGGAGGCGAACGGGTCTTGCGGTTCTTTCAACCGTTCGATGTTCATGAGGCGGCCCAGATGCCGTTGCCTCCGTATATTCTCAAGCAGCGGGAAAAGCTCGGGGCGGCGCAACCTCCCTGCGACGACCGGGAGCGGTATCAGACGGTCTACGCGCGGGAAGAGAAGTCGGTGGCAGCGCCGACAGCCGGATTGCATTTCACACCGGAGATTCTGGCGAAGCTCAACCACACGTTTTTGACGCTCGAAGTCGGGCTGGGAACGTTTCGCCCGGTGAAGACGAAGTTCGTCGAGGAGCATGAGATGCATTGGGAACATTTTATCGTTCCAAAAGGGTTGGCCGAAAAGGTGGCCAGCGCGAAACGGCTCGTGGCGGTGGGGACGACATCGGTGCGCGTGCTGGAAAGCGTCGACGATCTTTCGCCGCGCCGCAGCCGGACGAATATCTTCATCTACCCGCCCTATAAATTCAAACGGGTGCAGGCCATGGTGACCAATTTCCATTTGCCGCACTCGACTTTGCTGATGTTGGTCTGCGCCTTTGGCGGCTACGAATTGATGATGCGCGCCTATCGCGAGGCGATTGCGGAGAAGTACCGTTTTTATAGTTACGGCGACGCGATGTTGATCCTGTAAAGGCGAAAGGCATTTAGACGGGAATTAACGGAATTGAAGGAATTAAAAGGCAGAAGGCTTATCAAGAACTCAGAAAATCAGAAATGGAATTTCAAAAGCCGATACCTAGAACTTAGCCGTAACTATTCAAAAC
>DBTH01000208.1:0-6120 GCA_002306945.1 Methylacidiphilaceae bacterium UBA1321
ATTGATAATTTCCCGAGGCTAAGGCGAGGCGCAAGGAGGGAGTTTATTGCTCATCAATAAGTGACCGACGCGCAACGAAGCCTTTGCCTCGGGAAAACTCAAGATCGGGCGTGAGGTTTTGAATAGTTACGGCTAAGTAATAATCTGGCATGGTCACCTGGTATAGAAACAAATGCCCAATTGGAAAAGCGGTTCGCACTCATTTGGCCCCACTTGGATGAGCGTTCGCGGCGGTTGGTGGCCGCCCAGGATGCCATCCGACTGGGGTATGGTGGGATTTCCCGTGTGAGCCGCGCCTGTGGATTGTCGCGCGTCACCCTGACAAAAGGAGTTAAGGAATTGCGTGGCAAACCGCTTCCCCCCGGACGCATCCGTCGGCACGGAGCTGGACGCCAGAGTCTTTTGGCAGGCGATCCCACATTACTGGGTGCGTTGGAAGCGCTGGTTGAACCTTTGACGCGCGGGGATCCCGAATCGCCCCTGCGCTGGACTTGCAAGAGCACGCGGGTGCTGGCACAGGCGCTCTCGGATCAAAAACATTCGGTTGGCCATGTGAAAGTTTCTCATTTTCTCAACGACTTGGGTTACAGCCTTCAAGGCAATCGAAAGACCGAGGAAGGCGATGACCATCCAGATCGGGACGCGCAATTTCGACACATCAACGATCAGGTGTGTCGAGCCATGAAGAAGGCAGAGCCGGTCATCTCGGTGGATACAAAAAAGAAGGAACTCGTTGGCAACTATGAGAACACAGGGCGTCAGTGGCGAAGAAGCAAGTCACCGATCAAGGTCAACGGTCACGATTTCCTTGGCCCCGAAGTTCCTCGCGCCTATCCCTATGGGATTTACGATCTCGGGCAGAATTCCGGATTCGTCAACGTCGGCACCGACCATGATACGAGTACCTTTGCCGTGGCCTCCATTCGGGGGTGGTGGCGCGCGGAAGGGCGTCGGCTCTATCCCAACGCCAAACGTCTGCTCATTACGGCGGACGGAGGAGGCCGCAACGGCTATCGTCCCCGACTCTGGAAATGGGAGTTGCAACGCTTGGCCGATCAGACGGGCTTGACGCTATCGATCCATCACTTTCCCCCGGGAACCAGCAAATGGAACAAGGTGGAGCACCGACTCTTCTCATTTATCTCCTCGAACTGGCGTGGAGAGCCGTTGCGCGATTACGAAACCGTAATTCGACTCATTGCAGGCACAACCACAGCAAAAGGACTAAAGGTTACCTGTCGGCTGGATCGCAGAAAGTATCCGGTTGGATATAAGGTGAGCGATGTGGATATCGCTTCAATCAACATGAAACCTGCGAAGTTTCACGGAGAGTGGAATTACCTTATCCAACCAAGAGCAACCTCCTAGTTGTAAAGTTTATTTATGAACAGAGCCTTAGGGATAAGTTCTAAACAATCGTCACCTGAACGCTGCTCTCGATGATCCCGGCGCTGATGGCGTAGCGGGTGAGGCCCGCTGTGTCGTGAATGTTGAGCTTCTCCATGAGATGCTCGCGATGTTTCTCGACGGTCTTGATGCTGATGCCGAGTTCGGATGCCGTTTCCTTGTTGGCCTTGCCTTCGGCGATCAATTGAAGCACTTCCATTTCGCGTGAGGTCAATGGATCGGCTTTCTTTTTGTAAACACCCGAGCGATCCGGCGAGAGGGGATTGAGATGATCGAGCCGGACGGAAATGGCGGGGCCAAAAAAGGTTTTTCCTTTATGGATTTCCCGAATGGCCAGGCAGACGTTCTGGGCCGAAGTCTGCTTGAGGAGAAATCCGACCGCGCCAGCTTCCGTGGCGCTTTTCACATACGCATCGTCGCTATGCGCGGAAAGCATCAGCACTTTCGTGGTGGGAGCCGCTTTTAGCACCTGGCGCGCGGCCTCCAGACCGTTGAGCCGGGGCATGGCAATATCCATCAAGACCACGTCGGGATTCAGTTTCTTGATCATTGCGATGGCTTGCCGTCCATCCTGGGCCTCGCCGACCACTTCGAGGTCAGCTTCCAATTCGAGCATTTTGCGAAAGCCCTCGCGCACGATCATGTGATCCTCCGCCAGCAGTACGGTGATTCGTTTCATAATTTTTTAGTTTTTGGAGAATTCTTTCGTGATGATTTAGCGTGTGGACGGTTAACGGATGGAATCAGGGCTTGAATGGTCGTTCCAGCGCCCGGTGCGGATTCGACACTGAACTTGCCTCCGACCATTTCCAGGCGTTCCCGCATACCGAGTAAACCGAGGCGTTTGCCACCCTTGGCATGCAGGGCTCGCTCCACGCTGAAGGACTTGCCGTCGTCCTTGATTTTCATACAGACACTCTTCTGCAATTTCTGAATGGTCACCTCCACCTGGCTGGCTTTCGCATGACGCGCCACATTGGTGAGCGCTTCCTGGGCCACGCGGAACAGTACGGTGCGGCTGACCGTGTCGATTTTTTCCACTCCAGCAAAGGCGGTCAAATGAACGCGAACTCCGGTCTGGGTCGTGAAATTCTTCATGAAGGCATGCAGGGCGGGAATCAATCCCAGATCATCCAAGACCGCCGGGCGCAATTCACGGGCGAACTGATGGACGATGTTCACCGACTTCTCCACCAACTGCTGAGTCAGGGCGATGTTACGATCAAGACCCTTGGTATTGAGAGCGGCTTCTTTTTTCAACGTCGCGAGCCGTATGTTGATGCCGGTCAATGTCTGGGCGATGACATCGTGCAGTTCGCGGCTGATTTTCTTCCGCTCGTCTTCCTGGGTCGATAAAATCTGGCGGGACAGGCGACGCAATTGTTCTTGCAAGCGATCCGACTGTTCCAGCAACTCGGAGTAATGTCGCTCGCTTTTTTTGAGCGCCGCCTCCACCGCTTTGCGTTGGGTGATCTCCAGGCTCAACTCTAAATTGGAAGCGGCCAACTCTACAGTGCGCCGACTCAGTGTTTCGATGAAACCTTTCAACTGACCGGCTTCGTCTCGCGCATCGCGCTGGGTCTTCTCAATGGGAATGATGGCCGCTGCAAAGAAAACACCGGCCTGCTTGATGAGCTCCGCGCGTTTGCCAGGGGGATAGCCGGGCAGGAGTTTGGCTACCAGCGTTTGCTCATGCAGTTTGGCCAGGTCCAGCGTTTGTAATCCGGTGGCGAGAGCCTGACTGCCCAGCCCACGCGCAGTCTCTAAAGAGGCATGCTTGCCCTGTTTCAGATGTCTTCGCAAGGCGGCCTGATAGCGCTCAGAGAGATTGATGAGTTCGGGTTTCATGCTTTCCTGAGTTTTAGAGCTACCCGTCGTACGGAACGGGCGGATTTTATCACCAGCCGTTGCGTACTGGCGATCTCATTCTTAAGGCTCTGCCGGTTGTTCTGGGCTTCATTTTTTAATGAAGTCAGTCGTACATTGATGCCCAATAAAGTCTGGACGATTTCATCCTGTAGTTCACAACTGATCTTCTTGCGTTCACTCTCCTGGGCTACCAGCAGTCGATGAGTCAATTGCCGTAAACCTTCCTGCAACAGGAGAGATTCCTTGAGAAGTTGGGTGTAGTGGGCTCCACTTTTCTTCAAGGCCGCCTCAACGCTCTTGCGCCGGGCCACGCCGTGCCGCAGTAACCGGTTCGTGGCTGAGAGTTCCCGGGTACGTTGGCTCAAGGTCTTGTTCAAGCGGTTCAAATCCATTTTGCTCTGCCGCGCTACACGATGGGTTTCGACAATCGGAGTTAGCGCTTCGGTAAAGAAAATCTCAGCGCGCTTGATTAACCTGGTTTGCCCATTCACCAAATTAAGTGCTACTAACGCATGCTCGTGAATCCGGGCCAGCTCCAGGGTTTCCATCCCAAGGGCGACAGCCTCGCGGCCCAAACCCATCGCGGGGCCCATGCCGACGCGTGGGGGCTGTTTCAGGTGCCTGCGCAGAGCCATCACATAATGTTGAGATAGGCCGATGAGTTTTTGCTTCATGTTGTCGTATTTCGGATGGCGAGACACTCTCTTGGCCTCAAACATGGGCTCCTTGTGACAATCTGTACATAGGGTGAACACCCTATGGCGAGAGTTCATACGGCTGGGTATCGTGTGCCCAGTACCAAACACATTCTATGATCACTCTATTAAAATATTCCATTCTTCTATTAGCAATCACAGCATTCATTGCTGTCCCCATCAGCGGATGCGCCACCGCCAACGGCTTCGGTAAGGATATGTCGGGCGCCGGCCAGGATATACAAAGAGAAACAAAGTAGTTTGGGCTAACCGAACGAATTGGAGATTATCTATGAATATAAAAAATATAGTTGCAGCCATCCTCATTACCGTGGGCGTCGTTGTGCTTGCCTACTCGGGCATCAGCTTTACCACGCCGGGAAAACCGGTTGATATCATCGGCATTCACATTGAAACGACGGATAGCCACTTTGTTCCGCCGGTGGCCGGAGCTTTTGCCCTTGTCGGTGGCATTGTATTGCTGCTCGTGGGAAACAAGCGGGCCGAATGAGCGCGCGAATCCCTCAGCTCAGTCAACTCTACTGCATTACTAAAAACGGAATCTCGAAACGTCTGCGACAGTTAAAATGGGACGAACTGGTGAGCCTTGGTGACTTCGTCATGAACGATCGTCTCGTTTTTGAGCCTTGGGAAGGACCGAGTGGATTTCAGGCCAGCGCCTTTATCAAGCCGATCTATCGTCAGGGTAAAGGCCGGTTACCTGCCACCCGGGAATCGAAATGAAGCCCCTTAAATTTATTTTGGAGTCCTTCCTCCGCTTGCTCAAAAACGCCCGGGAGACGCCCGTGAATCAGGAGGTCGTCTCCGTCTCCGATCGGGAAGAGCAATCTATCCTGCCAGCTGAGCGTCGCGACAGACTTCTCAATCCATCTAAATATCTCGGGAAGTAATTGCATTACGACCCGATCTCTCCCTCCAAATTTCTGCAGAAGTCCCGTTGTGAGAAAGCATCGGAAATGCTCCCTTTTTGGCATCGATCTGATGCTCAATTTCGACACAGGAACGCAAATAAAGTCTATGCCGATTTCGCGCTGGAAGGAATAACCGTCAATCGCCGCCCGTTCCATCGGGGTCGATGATGGGGTATAGACCCCATGGCAACCTTTTTCATGGAGCTGTATAACTCTATATAGAAATCAACTCATCCAATCCAAAGAAAGATAAACTATGACTTCACTTGTAATCACCTTAATCGTCATCGGCGTTCTGCTCTGGCTGGTCAACACCTACATCCCCATGGATGGAAAGATCAAACAGATTCTGAATATCGTCGTGGTCATTTGCGTGCTCGTGTGGCTCCTGTCCGCCTTCGGCATCCTGGGACATTCCAACGACATTCAAGTTCCGCAACTCGTAAAATAGCCTCGTCCCCAATCCAATAAACCCAGTCACCCTGTCCTCAATCAACTTATCTATAAAATTATGCAAAACCACTTCACGAAGCTCCTGGCCTTGGGAGCAGTCTCGCTTCTATTCACTTCAGCATCCACCTTGCGCGCCGCCGACATGCCGGAGCGAATTCACGATGCCATCCAGATTCTGAATCAGAAACAGGGCTCCTCGGAACCCATACCCGTGCGCCTGCTCAATCACGCCAAGGGTGTTGCCATTTTCACCCTTACCAAGGCGGGGTTGGGAATTGGTGGACAGGGCGGCGAGGGCATTGTGATGGTGCGCATTAACGGCGTCCTGTTGCATTCGTGGACCGCTCCGTCCGCCTTCAATCTCGGTGGTGCGAGCCTGGGCGCTCAAATCGGATTTACCGAAGTGCGATACATCGTGCTTTTAAATACCGATGACGCCGTCCGGCATTTCACCAGTTCGGAAAAGGTCAATTGGGATGCAACTGCCTCAGGAACCGCAGGCAACGATACGGGCACGGAAAAAGTATCGACGACCGACCTCGAGAAGAGAGACGTCATCGTCTACAAAGACTCAGGCGGCGTCTACGGTGGCGCCACCTTTGGAGGCACCTCGATCGAGTGCAAGGATGAGATTAACCAGAAAGAATACGGGACAAATGTTCTCCTGAAGAATATTTTGAATGGTAAGGTTTCCGCACCCAAATCGGCGGAGCGCCTGTACCGACTGCTGGATAGTAAAGTCTAAGCCGTAACTATTCAAAACC
>DBTH01000208.1:6514-7922 GCA_002306945.1 Methylacidiphilaceae bacterium UBA1321
ATGTTTTGAATAGATACGGCTAAGACCTACCATCAACGGTAAGTCTGTTTTCGACTCAACGCCAGGCGGACCATGCCTGGCGTTGAGTCGTATATACTGCCCGGAGATCAATCCTACAGGATGAGTTTTCCAGCCGTAGCACACAAAAAGGGCCGATGCATTTATATCAATGCACCGACCCTTTTGATTCCCAACGTTACTTCTTATGGAGTTGCGAGGCGCGCAATGTCAAACACCTGAATGGCCCGCATCTGCCCCCCGTGAGCATAGCCGCGACCTTCACCAAAGACTTGTACGCGCAGTCCTGATTTCTGGTAGCGGGAATCCAGGTTCAGAGGGTAATACTCTTCACCGGAGTCGGAAGCCAGGGTGTAATAGCCGCCATCCGCACGATGATAAACCACCGTTCCCTTGAAGCGGAATTTCTTCTCGTTTTGAGTGACTTCATTTTTCGAAGAGGAAGAAGAGCGGTCTTCTCCATTCGTCGCACATCCGGCGAGTCCTGCGCTCAAAGCCAGGGAGAGCGCCAAGGTCGCAAGCCAGAGCCTGCCGTATTTAGTATGGATCGATTTCATAGTTCATTTCTGGAAAGGCCTCGTCTGGCCGATCCTTTGAGCTTCCGAAGCCCTATTTGGTTGAATTACAATCGCAGTTAACGTCGGTGGAGACTTCCTTGATGGCCTTTTCAATGTCTTCACGGGTTTGACCTGTCCGTTTTTGAATACGACCGAACAGTTCGTCGTACTTGCCTTCGGCATACTGGAGATCGTCATCCGTCAACTGCGCCCATTTTTGCTTCAGCTTTCCTTTGGTAATATTCCAGTCGCCCTTGATTTCGAGTGAGTTCATTGTGATTTCTTTCGTTTTTCGTTTCCGTTCACTGTCGAGATGACAGAAAACACGTTCTCAATATTGAGATAATGACTAAAACTACAGCCCAGATAAAAATTTTGCCATGGGGTCTAACCCTACGAAGCGGAAGAAAAGTCACTATGGCCAACTACGGATAACACCCCATACACCGGTATCCATACTACGACGTAGAGTAGTGACTATGAGCGTGAAAACGGAGTCCAGTAAAACAGCCAGCACGAAAAGCATGCCCCATCGAATTTACCTCATTCGTCACGGTGAAACCGAATGGTCTACTTCCTATCGGCATGCGGGTCGCACGGGTACAACGCTCTAAAATCGCCATGTGTGCATCGGCTTGCACGTTCAGTTATGGTAACTTCTCTAGTCGTTACTCAATATTGGTAACCACGTAGATTCGAAAAATCTTCTCACTTCGTCTTGCCATACGATCTCAAAACGGTATAAATAAATCAGCTAGCAGTCTATCGATAGGTTTATCTTTTAAATCTAAGGTAAACTGCTCTGCGATGGGGGTTTAGCTCAGTTGGTAGAG
>DBTH01000208.1:8195-11060 GCA_002306945.1 Methylacidiphilaceae bacterium UBA1321
TTCGCAATGAGAAGGTCAGGGGTTCGAATCCCCTAACCTCCACCATTTTTCCACCCGGTTTATTTCACGCCGGGTGTTGTTGTCGGCGTTATTGTCACGGATTCCAGCGACGTAGGCTCCAGCGGTGCGGCCTGGATGTCTTGCAAGCGGCCCATTTTCCAGAGTTGCGGGGCCAGTTTCATGATGAGTATGACGACGGCTATTGTCCCGAGGCCACCACCCACGATTGAAGGCACGGTGCCGAAGAGTTGTGCGGTGAGGCCGGATTCGAAACCGCCGAGTTCGTTGGAGCAGCCGATGAAGATGAAGTTGACGGAGGTGACGCGTCCCCGCATCTGGTCCGGGGTGATGAATTGGATGAGTGTTTGGCGAATGACGACGTTGATGTTGTCGAACATTCCGGTGAGGGCGAGCATGGCCATGGAGAGCCAGAAGTTGCGGGAGAATCCGAAGACGACTGTTGCGATGCCGAATCCGATGAAGGCGACGCCGAGGGCGTGTCCGGCTTTTTTCCACGGGGGGAGGTGGGTGGTGAGGAGGGCCATGGAGACGGCTCCGATAGAGGGGGCGGCACGCAGCCAGCCGAAGCCTTGGGGGCCGACGTGGAGGATGTCTTTGGCGACGACGGGCAGTAGTGTTGTCGCGCCGCCGAGGAGGACGGCGAAGAGGTCGAGGGTGATGGTGGCGAGGAGGATTTTAGTGCGGAACATGAACCGCAGGCCGCCGATGATGTCGCGGAGGGTGGCGGATTGTTGGGGGGCGATGATTTGGACGGGGTGGAGGAAGGAGAAGAGGAGCATGCAGAGGAGGGCGCATGCGGCGGTGGTGATGTAGACGGCGGTGGCGCCTCCGCTGGCGGCGATGAGGGCTCCGGCGGCGGCGGGGCCGGCCATGGAGGTGAGTTCAAAGGCAGTGCTGTTCCAGGTGGTGGCATTGGCCCAGACTTCTCGGGGGATGATGGTGGGTAGCATGGCTCCGAGAGCCGGGATGGTGAAGATGCGGGAGACGGCGAGGAAGAAGAGGAGGAGGTAGATGAGTTTGGGGTCACCGTGTTCGAGGGAGAGTGCGGCGAGTCCGAGGGAGCAGAGGAAGAAGAGGGCTTGTCCGCAGAGGACGATGGTCTTGCGGTGGTAGCGGTCGGCCATGTGTCCGGCGGGGAGGGCGAGTCCGAGTACGGGAATGATTTGAACCAGGCCGATGTAGGCGAGGGCGAGTTTGGAGCCGAAGCGTTCGTAGATTTGCCAACCGACCGCAGCCGATTGCATCTGCATGCCTATGAGGAAGATGGCGCGTCCGAGGATGAAGAAACGGTAGGGAGGGTGGCGTAGGGCTGAGTAGGGGTCTTTACTTTCGGTCATGTGAGCTATCAGCAAAACATAGCACAAAGATGTTTTTCGTCATCTGTCGCGGTATTTTGCGGATTTGTGTGAGGAGATCGGGGTGCGCTGTCAGGCGGATAGCTTTTCGAGGTAGTTGACGACGTAGTCGCGGACGCCTTCCTCGACGGAGGCGAAGGGCTGGGTGTAGCCAGCTTTTTGGAGGTTGGCGGCATCGGCCTGGGTGAAGTACTGGTATTTGCCGCGGAGGATTTCGGGCATGTCGATGAAGCGGATATCGGGGGTCCGGTTCATGGCGGCGAAGAGGGCGCGGGCGAGGTCGAGCCAGGTGCGGGCTTGACCGGCACCACAGTTGAACAAACCGCCGACTTTGGAGTCGAGGGCGAAGTGGAGGGTGACGTTGACGGCGTCGCGGACGTAGACGAAGTCGCGTTTTTGTTCACCGTCCTTGTAGTCGGGGTGGTGGGATTTGAAGAGTTCGATGTAGCCGCGTGTTTTGACCTGGTGATAGGCCTTGTGGACGAGGGAGCGCATGTCGCCCTTGTGGTCTTCGTAGGGGCCGTAGACGTTGAAATATTTCAGACCGACGATCTTGTCGAAGAGTCCGTGTTTGAGTGCCCAGAGGTCGAACATGTGTTTGGAGTAGCCGTACATGTTGAGGGGACGGAGTTTTTCGAGGAGGGTGAGGTCGTCGTTGTAGCCGAGGGCGCCATCGCCGTAGGTGGCGGCGCTGGAGGCGTAGACGAAGCGGACGGAGCGCTTGAGGCTCCAGTCGCAGAGGGTGCGGGTGTAGCGGTAGTTGTTTTCGAGGAGGAAGTCGGCGTCTTTTTCGGTGGTGGCGCTGCAGGCTCCGAGGTGGATGCAAGCGCGGGGGATGGGGGCCTGGTTGGAGAGGACGAGGTCGAGGAATTGTTTCGGGGAGAGGATATTTTCGTACTGGAGGCCGCGAAGGTTCTTCCATTTTTCGTCGGTGCCGAGGGTGTCGACGAGGAGGAGTTCGGTTTGGCCGCGTTTGTTAAGGGCTTCGACGATGTTGCGTCCGATGAATCCGGCGGCGCCGGTGACAATGATCAAATCGCTCATGGTTTTTTCTTAAATGGTTTGGGGTTGCCAGTTGAAAGCGGGGTTATTCTTTTTTGCCGTAGACGTCGATGACGCGTTCGATGGTTCCGGTGGTGGAACGGCCTTCGACCATGTCAGCGAGGACGACGTGACCGCCGTTGGCTTCGACGATTTCGCGGCCGCTGACGTAGTGGGCCCAGTCCTTGCCCTTGACGAGAACCTGGGGAATGATTTGCGCGATAAGATCCTTGGGTTCGTTTTCGTCGAAGAGGACGACGGTATCGACCGATTCGAGGGAGGCAAGGACGTAGGCTCGGTCGGCTTCGGGATTGATGGGTCGGTTGGGGCCTTTGTTGCGTTTGACGGAGGCGTCGCTGTTGAGGCCGATGCAGAGGGCGTCGCCCTGATTGCGGGCGAAGCCGAGGTAGGTGACGTGTCCGCGGTGGAGGATGTCGAAGCAGCCGTT
>DBTH01000208.1:11320-12696 GCA_002306945.1 Methylacidiphilaceae bacterium UBA1321
TCGAAGCAGCCGTTGGTGAAGACGAGTTTGCGGCCCTGGGCAACGAGTTGGTCACGGAAATTCCGGGCTTGGGCAACGGTCATGATCTTGGAGGCGGGGTCGCGCATAAAGGGGCAGTATAACAGCTTCCGTAAAATGCGAAAGCTTGATGAACTGCAAAAGGCTTTTGCCTTTATTTCGCCGCGCTTGACATCGCCGGGTGGTAAATTTGTACTGGTGTCATGCCCTACCTTAAAATCCAAACGAATGTGCCGGTTGCCGAGAAGGATACTCCCGATTTGTTGCGTGCCGCGTCGAAATTGATCGCGGGCAAGCTGGGCAAGCCGGAGGATTACGTGATGGTTCACCTGCAGGCGAACCAGCCGATGCTTTTTGCCAAGAGTGCCGATGCCTGTGCTTTTGTGGAATTGAAGAGCCTCGGTCTTGGCGACAGCGAGGGAAAGAAACTCTCGGATGCGGTGTGCGGTTTTCTCAAGGAAAGTATGAACATCCCGCCCGCGCGTGTTTACATCCAGATGTCGAGCCATCCGGGCAAGCTCTGGGGTTGGAACGGCAGTACATTCTGAGCAAGAGTCGAAAAAGTCATTGAAGGTGTTGGCGGTATGTCCTATGCAATTGGGTGCTAATCATATGACATCTTCCGCCGCATCGACCCGTTTGTGGTATCGTAAACCCGCCCAGCAGGATTGGAATCGCGCTTTGCCGATCGGCAACGGGCGACTCGGGGCGATGGTCTTTGGGGACATTGTGGCCGAGCGCATCCAGCTCAATGAGGATTCGCTCTGGAACGGCGGGCCGCGCGACCGGCGCAATCCCTCAACGCGCGCCGCGTTGCCGGAGATTCGCCGCCTGCTCGATGAGGGGAAGCTGGCCGCTGCCCATGCGTTGGTCAACGATGCGATGGCCGGTATTCCAGACAGCATGCGCTGTTATGAGCCGTTGGCCGATTTGCTGATCCGGTTTGATGTAGCCGGGTTGCCGGTTCAGGTGCCGCCGGACATGCTGGCGGTAGCGGACGGGTTTGTGCCCGAGATCGGGGCGGAGTTGTTGAAGGACTACCGGCGCGAACTCGATTTGCGCGACGGTGTGGTCTCGGTGAGTTATTCTTTCAATGGTATCTCCTATCGCCGCTGTCAACTGGCCAGCGCGATTGATGGAGTGATTGTGTTGCGCCTCGAAGCGTCTCGGGCGGGCGCAGTGGGTTTTCATCTGAGAATGGAACGCGGCCCCCGGTCGAGTTATTCGACCCGTTATGCTGACACGAGTCAGGCCGCCGGAGCGCTCGGAGTGTTACTGCGCGGGCGTGCGGGAGGCGAAAGCGGTGTTGGTTTTGCGGCTGCTTTACAAGCCCATGTGGGAGGCGGGTCGGCCCTGAT
>DBTH01000212.1:0-5355 GCA_002306945.1 Methylacidiphilaceae bacterium UBA1321
TGGTGCCCTGCACTTCAAATTCCAGTATACTACCCGGCTGTGTCGTTTTCCAACCGCTCATCTTCGGGTCTTTACCTGTCTCCGGCGTCCAACCGGTATTTGACGATGGTTTCAATTCCATTCCCGTCGACAAAGAAGTTCTTTCGTAAACATCGGTGAGAAGCGGCGCTGGAGTCGACTTGATCTCGGCAAGCATTCCATCGCCGGGCAATGATTCCAGCACTTTCTCAAAAAGGGCGGCTACGATCTGCGCCGTATAGTAGTGCCCGATGTCGTTGGGATGTACCGTATCGGGACTAACGTCTTCCCATTTGAATCTTCCCGTCTGAATCTCCGGCCAGACTGCATCTCGGTAACTGACCATCGGCAAGTCATAATGCGCGCCAACCTTGGTGAACCATTCCTGCGCGCTCGAACCGTCTTTGTGCACCATAAAGAGCAGCACTACAGCAGGCTTGCCAGGAGCGTTGAGCGCCTGACGCAAAAGTCCTTCAAGCGTTTGTGCGGCACTTTCGTTATTGCCGTCGTTTACGGCAAACTCCACGATGATCACGTCAGGATTTTTTGAAAGGACATCACGCTTGAATCGCAATGCCCCAAAGTTGGAACCCGTTGCGCCAATCCCGGCATTGACCACTTTCACCTGTGCCTTTGGGAAAGTCGCGATCCACCACGTTCCTATGACGGATGAATAGCGTTTGTCCCGTGTCGTGGCCCGTGCTCCCTCAGTGATAGATCCACCAATTGTCGCAATGACCACTCTCTCTCCGCGACGAGCTTTGGCCAAGGCGGTCTGCAACCGAGCCGTATCGCCAAGACTGACCAGACTACGTTGCACCATCTCCGGAGCTAGCCTAGGCGGTAATACCACCTCTTGGGCGCAAAGCTCTTCGCGCGCTCCAAGAAAAACGAGAATCCATCCAATACAAGTCACTGTCCTCAACAAATTATCCAATCGCATAAAGTCTACCACTTGGTTTCTGGTCTCTGCTCAAGAAAAGCTATCGACCCGGCTGACTGCCATACCAACGTTTCATTACTTCGGCAGCGGGTTTACCCCAGACTGTGAAGCCCTTGTCCCCGCGAGGGTCGTCACGCAACCACGGTCGATCATTCTGTTCTTCCCACTTCCACCAGTAGAGTCCCATCCACCAGGGCTCGTTCCAAAAAGCTTTGAGTACGGTGTCGAGGAAGAGCGCCTGTTCGTCGCCATTGTAACCGCCGGGATTATCCCACCCATAGGGCTTGGCGATGGCACCGGCCGTTGAACAACATCCGCATTCGGCAAAATAGAAGGGCTTTCCCAGAAGACGGGCCGCTTCGCGGTAATAGTCTACTTCGGACGCAATGCGGGCCAACATTTGCTCCTGCGACGCACCGGGCCCATCCGCGAGCGCGGTGTAAAAGCTCGACCCAAGCGAGTCGAGTTGCCGGAACCAGTGATCGGGTTGCTCGCGCAAGACTTTCACGAAGTCCACATGCCGCGTATGTCCGGTAGTCAAATGCCCGTGATAGACACTGCGAGCAGCCGCCACTACGCGCAGCCAATGCTGTTGCTGATGCACGGTGAAATCGAGTTCGCTGTCCAAGCCGTACGCCTCACAACCGGCGCGTTGGGCTAGGGAAGCATAATGGAGGGTCCGATCCACCATACTGTCAAACCAGCGGGTCCAATGATTCATGGGCTTACCCGGAATAATTTCCACTTCATTGGGGAAAGAGACCTGGATGCGCTGGGCGCCGTCCCAACATTCCAGCATGGGGCGCAATTGGACACGCATTCCCTTGGCGTGGATATAGTCGATAATATCGCGCAATTCATCATCGGCAGGTGTTTGCCGGAAATCCCGGTATTGTCGCGTACTAGCAAAAGTGTCCTGAAGGACAATTACCACGAGGCAAATCCATTGAATATTCAGAGAGGCCATGCGATCCACCTCCAGCCGTGCTGCTGGTGAACCGTAGTAACCGTTGCGGGCATAAAAGCCGAAAGTCATACCGCGATGAAGCGATGCATAAACAGAATCAGTCGACATAATAATGAAGTAATAAGTTTATGGTTTGTTCGTAATACGAAGTGAATCAATACGCCCGGTTCCACCACCGTAGAGGTAGAAACCCACTCCCGTTACAGGGGTTTTAGGCAAAGGTTTGGCCGGGGCGCCACCCACCGCAATGGCCTGTTCCGACGTCAGGACAAATTCGAGCCAGTCGAGTTCATCCGTCGTGTAGGTCAGTTTCTTTTCAACGGCTGCCACCTCAGCGCTAACGAAATCTTCCGCCAATCCGAAAGCAGTCGCCTGAAAAACTTCCGCGCTGGCGTACCACTTCCCTTCCACCTGCACCAAAATCCGGCTGCGCAGAGTCTGTCCCTTTCCCGCATGCATACGCCAGGAGATCGTGCATGGGTCTTTCAAAATCAGCCCGGTTTTAATGGCTGTATAGTCTTCAAAATTGGGAGCTTTCCGACTCATGATAACTCCGAGAAAACCCCGGCTATCGGCGGGATTACCACGTCCCCACGCGATCAGCAGCGAATTGAGTTCCGCGCCCGAAGCCTCAGTAAGGTCCTTGCCCTGCGATCCGCCATAACCATGCCATCCAATCGAGGCAAGATTGCGATTGGCGGCCTGAGCGGCCGTATTTTTAAACGACTCTTCGAAAAGCGTCTCAGCGGGAAGAGCTGACGAAATCAGAAGCAGAGTTCCCAAGCAGATGGAGATGGAAATGATTTTCATAATTCATGGGGCACTATACCAGCGAGGATCGGACGCGGTCAGAGTTTCAGAGAACGCTTCGACATGACCGTCGACGAACAGATAGTTGGCTTTCGTTCCGACATGTCGCCGGGCTACTCCCTTGGAGGCCATGGAGGCATCCCATTGGATGAATTGTTCAGTATTTTCGTTGAATTCAACCACCATGATCGTGGTGGCAGCGGGCACTTTGTTGCGGTTGTACTGCCAGTAAGTTTGCAGTTTTGTCATCTTTGCATTCAGAACATACGAATAAGCCCGGGTTGGAGCCGTGCGTTTGTCAAAAGAAGGGCACACAAATACGCCAGCTTCGTTCGTAAGTGGTGACTTGCCCATGGAGTTATCTGGCATTCCCAGATAGGGCTTCAATTTCCAGCGCCAGGTCGTGTCCTCTGCGGGATAGACTTCTGGAAAATAGTTTTCATGCTCGTTGGCGTAGAGATTCATGGCCATCCCGATTTGCCGGAGGTTTGAGGCACAGACTTCTGTTCGCATCTTAGTCAGCACCGTCCCCGCTGATGACAAAAGCAGCATGCTCAACATTGCGACAATACTGATCGTCACCAGTAATTCAGTTAGCGTAAATCCACGGAGTGAATGCTCACGTATCGCACGCAGACCAAAAATGGATAAAGGATACGTCACGGTTTCCTTTCCACGTAAAACTTCAGCTTACGGAGACTGAAGGAATAGCTGTTCTGCTTCGGATTGCAGCCTACTCTCAACAACCGGATCTGCTCCGGACGAAGGGCCATGGGATGACTGCGGAAATCAATCGTTACCGTCTGCCATTGATCGTTGAGCTTGAATGCCGTTTCGGGCTGTTCCCCGTGGACAATCTGGGAGGAATCGCGCGCATCGGAAAGTACCAGCATGCCACTGCATTCCGTAGACTTAGGAGCCGCTTTAATTTCAAAGCTCAAGGCGAGAGCGTCTTTGAGTGCCTCCTTGGGAATCTTGAGCGCCGGATGAATCCAGCAGTCCACATTGTCAGTGAATGACACGGGAAAAGTAATCTCTCCTGATGCCGCATCGATTTGAATATCCATTTTCCCAGAGCTGTTTTTGATCCAGGAATTGACGTCCATCGCCGGGATGGCGCGTTCCTCACATTGCACCGCGACCGTCGCAAGATCAGCCAGAATCGGTATGGTTACCGGGGCCACCTTGCGGCCCGGAAATTCCCCGCCCAGCTTCACCATCGTAGCGCCAATCGGCGCGATCCTTGGAAATACCAATTTTACGTGCAGGGAAACATTGCCTTGGGCGGGAACGGAAACCCGCTCAGGCAAGCCCTGAATCTCATAGCCACTGCCAAGACTTTTGACAGCACCAGTGATGGGCTCATCGCTGAAATTATAAACTTCCACCTCGGCCTCCGCAGGAGATGCCGGAAAGGAGGCGTAGGTTTGCGCTTGAGTCTTGAAGGCCGGCCCCAGCTTGACGCGAAGGATGGTCGAGAGCTCCGCAAGCGACGCTTTCTTTTCGGTCTTCAGCTCCAGAACGAAGGGCGTCGAGGGAGTCAATCCAGACAGCCCGTTGATATACAACGCCGATGGCCCCACCCGCAGGTTATATTGCCCTTTTTCTGCGGGAGTCAACGAAGACACCTTACCCAACAGATCGACCATTTCCAGATGCTCGCCCGCGTACGGAAAGGAAATGGTCCGGTCTACATTGGACCAAATGACGAGCGTTTGAGTGCCTTTGCGAGAGGCGTTTTTGCTCGTACCGCGCTGCGCAAACAAGTACGCCTGCACACCAGATCCGAGCGCATAATCTCCCAGTAATTGGGCATCTCCGAGTTGATTTGTCAGATTAGACAAAGCGACGAATCCGGGTTTCACCATCCAATCCCAACGCAATAGTCCCCATACCTTGTTACCACTCGCCTCATTGAAAGCTGGTAAGACGAAAAAGAACACCCGTTGAGCACCCAGTGCGTGCAGGGTAATTTCCGCCGTCACGACGCGCTCGGCTTGGGCTTTCGCTTGATCCGGTCCATGTTCGCGACGATCCGATCCCGCCTGCAACGGCGCGACATCGCCATTTCCTTCGTAGGCCAAGCCCACCTCAGTCACCCAGAGCGGTTTCTTTTCCAGGCCATACGCAGCCAGAAGCGACTGCGTTTCCCGCATGACGCGCGCATGGTATTTCGGGGCAAGATACGTATGGAGATTAAAGGTGTCGTAGTAATCTCCCATGCCATTGTCGAGCAGCAGCCGCAACATGCCTGCGGCGCGATGAATGTTCGAAATGGAACCGTTGAGGACATTAACGTCCGGATTGCCTTTCTTGAATCCGAGATAGGCGGCCTTTTGAGAAGCGGCAAAATCCCACGCCGGAATTTCCTTTTTCAGGTCGGGCTCATTCCAAAACTCCCATGCCACCGTTCTTCCCTTGAACTGCCGCGCCGCCGCCTGCGAAAATTGATAGACGGCTGACAGATCGTACAGTCCGTCCTTGGTCCACGATGGGGAGGACTTGGTTTCGGGAAAACTTTCATAGAGACTGAGGATTTTAATCCCACGTTGCGCGAGCAAGGTGGCCGTGGTTTCATAGGAGCCCCATTCGTAAACGCCCGGCTTGGGGTTGGTTG
>DBTH01000212.1:5617-8759 GCA_002306945.1 Methylacidiphilaceae bacterium UBA1321
GGGGTTGGTTGTTTCAAACCAGCCGAGCCGATCACGGATCATGCTAACGCCGCTGAGCTGAGCAATGTCGGCCATCACCTCGTACGGTTTTTCCGGGTCGAGCTTAGTGCCCTTAACCCCTTTGCTGGCCGTCCAACTCATCGCCGAGTCTACGGCAAAAGGACTTTCCCCATTCAATGTGCGCGCCGCAGGATCAGGTACCCGGGCAAAGGGAATCGGAGGTTCCCACCGGACAGCCGTTTCACCTTTTACTTCCAACTCAAAATAACCGCGCGGCAGTGTATTGATAGACAGAGTCGTCTCTCCCTCCGCAAGGACGCCCTCTGCACAGAGATTGCCCTGCCAGTCATGGACTCTCCACGAGTAGGTTTGTCCCGCTGGCTCTCCGAGCTTGAACACGACGGGAACTGACTCCGTAAAGATATTGGCAGGTCTGGATGTCGCCAACCGCAAGCGAGTCGAATCAATGGGGCTGGGATCCGCCAGTAGAGGCCCGAGGGACACGACAAGAAGGGTGCTGGCGAGGATGATAAGTTCTTTGTACATCTATTGAATTTCTCTCGCGGATTCAGGCCATCATTCTTACCCCTTTTCGACGACGATATAACATCACGGCAAAAAACGCAGAGCCCAACACTAACGTGGCAATTCCAGGCTCTGGCACAGAGGTAATTTCCAGTGTATCCAGACGTCCCGTCCCTCCACCCATAATATAAAAACCGATCCCTGTAACGACGGACGAGTCCAGAGACTCTGTCAGCGCGCTTCCGAGCGATAGTGAGTTGTCCGGATCCAGCGTAAAGCTGCTCCAAGCTGAGGCGTCTGTTGTAAACGTAAAGGTCTTGGTAATGTCCGATGTGACGGCATTTGCGAAATTGGTTCCCGTCCCATACTGGCTGGGAGTGTAGTATCCGTAGCTCGTATCACTGACATTGCTGGCATACCACGTCCCATTGATTTGCACCAACAGTCGCACCCGTACTGTAGCCCCAGTATTTCCGTTCATCGTCCAACTGATGGTTGCTCCTGACAAATTGAGAGTTAACCCAGTCTCTATGGCAACGTAACTACTGTATTCATTAGGATTCGAAGTGCTATTGCTACCCATAATGGCCGCAAGATAACCAGTGGATGTCCCAGGATTCCCAGTGGCTCCTGAGACAAAGAGCGTATTGGAAGCAGCTACGCTACTAATATCGGTTGCCGTTGAACCACCATACGCCTTCCACCCCAGTGCGGAAAGGTTCTTGTTGCTGGAGCTATCAAAAGTCTCTGAATAGATGACACTGGCATTGAGACCTGAACAAGCCATCCCAAGAGCGATCGCCCCTATACGCAAAGAGTGGTTGGTCCAATTAATGAGGAGAGAATGTTTCATGCGTGGTTCCAAGTGAGGGTTAGTTGATGACTGCGTTCGGAATGTCATTACACTCAACTTCATTCTTGCCTCATTCGCAATTCCGGCCTAATGCAACACTTGCATGAGAGTGAGCCTTCGCCTGATAGCCGAACAAGCCGGAGTCAACCCCGCGACCGTTTCCCGCGCCCTGCGCGGGTTGCATTGCGTCGATCCCTCCACTCGGGAGCGCATCACCCAACTGGCGAAGAAACTCGGCTACATTCGAGACCCGATGCTATCCAACGCACTCTCTTTCGCTCGTCGTTCGGACAAGCCCGTTTACCGGGAAACACTTGCATTCCTAGCCATTGCCGAGCCAAGCGCCTTCAAGGAGCTCCCTTGGCTCAACCAGATGTACCATGGCGGACTCGATCGCGCCAAGGAGCTTGGATATGCCGTGGAATGCCATCACCTGCCTTCAACAACCTCCGATCAAAAGGCGCTGAGCCGACAACTGAGAGCGCGCGGCATTCGAGGATGCATCGTGTGCCCGGTCAGTCCGCAAACCGAGTGGACGCCTATTTCACTCAACTTCGACTGGGATCACCTGACAGGAGTTCAAATCGGCCATGCCTTAATATACCCGACTCTGCCAGCGATCACTCGTAACCTGCCGGATGATCTCTCGGCCATGTTCGATCATCTCCATCGGCTCGGTTATCGCCGTATCGGACTGGCCGTCAGTCGGCATGGAGAAGAAACGAGGAGATGGGCGATCCTCTCTGCATTACTTCTCTTTCAAACCTTTCATCCGAAAATCCACATTTCAGCGCTCTTTCAGGATGAAAAGGATTTTACCGCCCTTGCCTTTGGCCGTTGGCTGCGAAAGCGCAAGCCGGATGTCGTCATCGTAAATGGCCCCGGCGTTCTCGAGTGGATTGACGAAACTCCAATCCGCGTACCGCAAGATATCGGAGTTTGCCGTATCGATTGCCAAACCGGTTGCCGGGAAAGCGGCTTACAAACGAACTATCTGAACATGGGAAGAATGGCCGCCAATCAATTGATTCCCATTCTGGAACACGGCACGCCACTCTCTTGCGATCCAACCGGTACAAATCTGCTCCTGAGCCTTTCCAGTGAATGGCATAATGGGCAGACGTTGCGCTCCGCATTTTGATCTCAAGAAAAGGGCGGCGAATAGCACTACTCCGTTAAGTAGTCAGGGCAAACGCATTAAAATTCACGCAATAACCTATAAAAAGGCGGGATGGATTTGATAAAGAAGAGGGATGACTCCTCGCACCAGCAAAAACTCCGGGAAAATCTTCGCTGTGTCGGCATGGTCGAAGACACCCGCCAAGTGAATGGCCATACCTCCATCGAACGCCGCTTTTACCTCACCAGCCTTCCGCCCGATGCCAAGGAATTCGCCCGCGCAGTGCGTAGTCACTGGTCAGTAGAAAACAATCTCCACTGGTGCCTCGACGTCTGCTTTAACGAAGATCAAGCTCGCGCACGCTCGGGCTTCGCTGCCCAAAACCTCTCCACACTGCGTCGTCTCTGTCTCAACATCCTCAAGCGCGACCCCAACAAGAAACTCTCCATTAATCGAAAACGCTTCAAGGCCGCCCTCAATCCTAACTTCCTCGCCTCGCTCCTCGGCTTTTTATGCGTTTGCCCTGCTTATATTTCCAGCAAAGCGGAGGCTTGGCTGAGGCAGGGCGGTTCGAAGCCGCTTTTCGGAAGTCGGAATGAACGCGAACAATCCTGAAGCCTTCACACCGATCCTTCGACAAGCTC
>DBTH01000212.1:9126-13645 GCA_002306945.1 Methylacidiphilaceae bacterium UBA1321
AGCGCAGCGACGTCGAAGGATCGGCTCAACTGCTCATTATTTATTTCAACCGCTCCCGGAGCCGTCAAACTTCGAGAGTCCTCCAGTAGAGTTGAAGGATTACTTTTTGGATTTAGACAATGGCTTTTTAGACGGAATTAACGAAATTAAAGGAATTATTTAAAGGCCAAGACAAAATGCTTCTGTCTCTTTTTATGATTTCCTGAGATCCCGATAAAATCCGTTGCCGTTATTATTTTGCGGTTTATTTCAGTGCGTCGACGACGGTGGTGATGTTGTGGCGGATCATGCCTTCGTAGGTGGAGGCGTCACTGTCATTGTCGCCGAGGCCGTCGGCATAGAGTTCGCCGCCGACTTTGGCGCCGGTTTCGCGGGTGAGTTCGGCGATGACTTTGGGGTTCTCGATGTTTTCAAAGAACACCGCCTTCACTTTCTGCGCCTGGATGGTGCGGATGAGGTCGGCCACTTTTTTCGACGAGGGTTGGTCCTGGGAGCTGACTCCGGCGATGCTGTAGATGGTGAAGCCGAATTCGCGGGCGAAGTATTGGAAGGCGTCATGGCTGGTGACGAGTTTGCGTTGGTCACGCGGGAGGGAGGCGACTTGAACCTTGGCCCATTTTTCGAGGGCATCGAGTTTGGCCTGGTAGGCGGTGGCGCGTTGGGTGAAGTAGTCTTTGTCGGCGGGTGAGAGTTTGCTGAGGGCTTCGCGGATGACGTCGACGGCCTGACGGGCGGCGGTGATGCTGTGGAACCAGTGGGGATCGCGGACTTTGGCACCGTCTTCTTCGAGTTCGAATTTGGGGAGGTTGAGTTTATTGCCGATTTCGATCCATTGGCCTTTGCCGCCGGAGCTGGTTTCGAGTTTGGTGAGGTAGCCTTCCATGCCGAGGCCGCTGGCGAGGATGAGGTCGGCCTGGGCGACTTTTTTGACGTCGTCGGGGGCGGGTTGGAAGTCGTGGGGGTCGACGCCGGGCTTGACCAGTCCGCTGACTTGTACGCGGTCGCCGCCGACTTGTTTGACGAGGTCGGTGAGAACGGTGGAGAGGGAGGCGACTTTAACGGGTTGTCCGGCCTGGATGGGGAGCGGGAGCGCCATCAGGCCGCCGAGGAGGAGGGGCAGGAATCGAAACATGGCGGGACTGTACGACAGGGGTTTCGTAAATGCAAGCAACTTGCATAAATATTTTTCTTCACCTTTTTCTCACTCTGATCCCAACACTTTACCAACATTTCTCCTTGGTTTCGTAACGTCAATTCCGCAAACTACGCCGACCATGGATTCCAATTTACAAATCTTTTCCGGCTCTGCCAATCGCCCCCTGGCCGAGTCCATTGCCAAATATCTCGGCACCAAGCTGGGCGATGCCACTGTCACCACGTTTCCGGATGGCGAAACTTTTGTGAAGATTAATGAGAATATCCGAGGCCGGGATGTTTTCATCGTTCAACCGACCTGCCCGCCGACTAATCACAACTTGATGGAGTTGCTCATTCTCATCGATGCCGCCCGTCGCGCCAGCGCCAAGCGGATCACGGCGGTCATGCCGTTCTACGGTTATGCGCGTCAGGATCGCAAGGATCAGCCCCGTGTTCCGATTACGGCCAAGTTGGTCGCCAATATTCTGGTGGCCAGCGGCGCGAACCGCATTTTGACGATGGATTTGCACGCGCAACAGATTCAGGGTTTCTTCGATATTCCGGTCGATCATCTTTACGCCGCACCGGTTGTTTACCGTTACATCGCGAAGAAGGATTTGAGCAACACGGTGGTGGTTTCGCCCGATGTGGGTGGAATGAAGATGGCTTCAGCCTATTCGCAGATGTTGCACACCGGTCTGGCGATTGTGGCCAAGCGCCGCGTGAGCGCGACGGCAACCGAGGCGCTCTATGTCGTCGGTGACGTGAAGGATAAGGACGTGTTGCTGATTGATGATTTGACGGAAACCGCCGGGACGTTGTGTTCGGCGGGCAAGATCGTGAAGGATCACGGAGCAAAGTCCGTCACCGCGGTCGTTTCGCACGCGGTCATCGGCGAGCTCGGCGTGGAACGGCTCAAGGCCTCGGTCATTGACGAATTGATCGCCACCGACAGCACTCCGCCCCGTTCGATCCCCGGTTTCAAGTTCACCGTGCTCTCGGTTGCCGAATTGCTCGGCGAGGCCATCGACCGCATTCATGGCGGCGAATCGGTCAGCACGTTGTTCGAAATCAACGGCACCCATATCCGCCGTTAAATCGGCGAGTCCACGAACTGGCGCGGTTCGCTTCCGGCATTTCCGGCAGGCCGCGCCGATCCACTGTGAAAATTTGCGATCTCACCCAATTCTATTCGCCAGTCAGCGGCGGGGTGAAGCGTTATATCACGGAGAAACGCCGCTATATCGAGAGTTGCACCGAGGACGAGCACTATCTCATCATCCCCGGTGAAACGACCCGGCACGAAGCCCACGGCCGCCTCCACACCCTCACGATCCAGTCGCCGCGACTCGACCGCACTTCGCGTTACCGGCTCCTGTTGAATACGATGCTGGTGCGCGATTTCCTCGACGATGTGCGCCCCGATGTCATCGAATCGGGCGATCCCTACCACGTCGCCTGGTCGGCATTGCGCGCGGGCCGGGAATTACATATCCCGGTCTTCGGTTTCTATCATTCGCACTTCCCGGAAGCTTACCTGCGCACCGTGCTCAAGTACGGCGGTTCGTGGTTACGCGACGCGGTGATGGCCTACGCACAGGATTACATTGTGCGACTCTACCGGCAATTTCACCACACCCTCGTACCGTCCGATCACTTGCGCGATTTGCTCATCAACTGGGGCGTCGGCAACGCGGTGACATTGAAGCTCGGCGTCGATCTGGAAAGTTTCCGCCCCGGCCCGGCGGATACGGAGTTGCGGCGAGAACTAGGTATCTCTCCCGACGCGTTCGTTCTGCTCTATGTGGGCCGTCTTTCCGGGGAAAAAAATATCGCCACACTGCTCGATGCGTTCCGTCTCCTCAAGCGCCGCAAGAGCAATCCTTTTCACCTGGTCATCATCGGCGACGGGCCGTTGCGGCGACTCCTGCCCGACGTGCGCCACGAAACCAATGCGCTCACCTGGCGGCATTATCTCAACGACAATTCGCTCCTGTCCCGTTACTACCGCATGGCCAATCTCTTCGTTCACCCCGGCGTCTGCGAGACGTTCGGCCTGGTCGTCCTCGAAGCACAAGCCTGCGGTTGCCCCGCAGCGGGCATCCGGGGCAGTTACATGGACGCCAACGTCATGGCCGGTCTCGATCTCTGGGCCGAAAAAAACACCCCGCGCGCCCTCGCTGAAGCCATTCTCCGCCTCAGCAACCAGGATCTCGTCGCGCTCGGTAAACAGGCCTCCGACGCGGTGCATTCCCGTTTCGGCTGGAACCGCGTCTTCAATGAATTGTGGAAGTACTACTCCGAGGCGCATCAGGATGTGTTGAATCCGGCCTACTACGGGAAGCCGTCGATGCGGGGAAACTGAAAAGACAAAAGACTTTTTAGACGGAATTAACGGAATTTAAGGAATTATTTAAAGACCAAGACAGAAAGGCTTATCAGGAACTCAGAAAATCAAGAAAAGAGACCGAACCATTCTGTTTTTTTATGATTTCCTGAGTTCCTGATAAAATCCGTTGCCTTTATAATTTCGTAAATTCCGTTAATTCCGTCTAAAAAGCCCTTTGTCTTTCCCTTATTCCTTCGTTAATTTCGTCAAAGCCACCATGTCCGATTCTTCTCCCGCCCCCACCTCCACGACCGAGCCGAAATTCACCATCCGCTTTTACCAACCGGGCGACCGCGAACGCGTGCGCTGGATCTGCTGCCAGACCGGTTACCTCGGCTCGCCGATCGATCCGGTCTTCGAAGACTACGACCTCTTTGCCGATTACCTCACCAGCTACTACACCGACGTCGAACCGGAACAGACCGTCCTGCTCGAAATCAACGGCCAGATCATGGGCTACGCGATGGGTTGCCTCTACCCGGACAAACACGCCCGTTACGAAGCCTGGCACAACGTCGTTCTCGCCCTCAAGGGACTCTGGCGCTACGTCACCCGCCCCTACAACGCCGCGACGAAAAAATACATCCACTGGATCATTCGCAACGGTCGCAAGGAAATGCCCTTCACCCCGCCCCACACGCCGCATTTCCATTTCAACGTCCTGCCCGAAGCCCGCAAGGTCGCCCACACCGGAGCCATGCTCCAACTCCTGATTCATCAACTCTCCCAAAAAGGCGCGAAAGCCGTCTACGCCCAGATGGTGCAATACGAACACCGCCGCGGCGCACGCATGTTCGAACACTACGGATTCCGCTCCCTCGGCGCGGTCGAAGTCACCAAGTTCCGCGACGTCTACCCCGAGAAGATTTTCCTCCACACCATTCTCAAGGATCTGACCGAACACGGCGAACTCTTCGGCCTCGACCTCGCCCGCGAACGCAAGAGGAAGCAACGGCAAAAGACGAACGGCGCTTAGCCGTAACTATTCAAAAC
>DBTH01000180.1:0-27668 GCA_002306945.1 Methylacidiphilaceae bacterium UBA1321
TTGAATAGATACGGCTTAGAACTTCGTACTTCTCCCTGCCTTTCACTGAAAACTGAAAACTTCGAACTGAAAACTTTCGAATTCCTTCGATTTGATTTTTGACTTTTGCGCTCCCGTTTGTATTGCTCTTGGGACACATCATGCTTGCTCGTACCTATTCTGCCTCGGTTTGGGGAGTGGAGGCGCACCCGGTCGACGTTGAAGTCAACTGCGGTTACGGCCTGCCCAAGGTCGTCACGGTTGGCCTGCCCGACACGGCTGTGCGCGAGAGCGGCGACCGCGTTAAAACGGCGGTGGAAAACAGCGGCTTCAAGTTTCCCTACGGCCGCACCACCATCAATCTCGCCCCAGCCGATGTGAAGAAGGAAGGGCCGAGCTTCGACTTGCCGATTGCGCTCTGCCTGCTGGCCGCGTCGGAGCAGCTCAATTCCGTGAGCATGGAGAATTGCTGGATCGTGGGCGAACTCGCCCTCAACGGTGAAGTGCGCCCAGTCAAGGGCGTGCTGGCCATTACGCTTGCGGCCAAGAAGAAGAAAAAGCAGGCCATTCTCGTTCCCGCCGCCAACGCCAAGGAAGCGGCGATTGTTCAGGGAATCGCGGTTTACCCGATTGAAAATCTCCGGCAGGCGGCGGCTTTTTTAGAGGACAAGATTCAACTCCAGCCAGTCGTTGTCGATCCGGCCAGCGTGCTGGACGACTGTGACGCCACCGATCTCGATTTCTCCGAAGTCAAAGGCCAGGAGCACGTCAAACGCGCGCTCGAAGTCGCCGTGGCGGGCGGTCACAATATTCTCATGATCGGCCCTCCCGGTAGCGGTAAATCGATGCTGGCCAAACGCATTCCGAGCATCTTCCCGCCATTCACGCTCGACGAAGCCCTGGAGACGACCAAGATCCACAGCGTCGCGGGCCTGCTTCCCTCAAAGGAAGCGCTGGTTCACCGCCGTCCCTTCCGACCGATTCACCACACCATTTCTGACGCCGGGCTGGTCGGAGGCACGGCCAATCCGAGTCCGGGCGAAGTGAGTCTGGCGCACAACGGCGTGCTCTTTCTCGACGAACTGCCCGAGTTCAAACGTAACGCGCTGGAAGTCCTGCGCCAACCGCTTGAAGACGGACAGGTGACAATCTCCCGCGCGGCGGGATCGATGACCTTCCCCGCGCAATTCATGCTCGTGGCGGCGATGAATCCGAGTCCGACTGGCTCGAAGAACGGGCGCAGCACCGCTGCCGAGACGCAGCGCTATCTCAACAAGATTTCCGGGCCGTTGCTGGATCGCATCGACATCCATGTCGAAGTTCCCGCCGTCAAACACGAGTACCTGCTCAAGCAAGGAACCGGTGAACCGTCGTCAGTTATCCGTGAACGCGTCATCAAGGCGAGGGCCGTCCAGACGAAACGTTTCGAGGGCAAACGGAAGGTGCGTTGCAACGCGCAGATGGGTTCAAAGGATTTGAAAGCCTACGCGGCGCTCGATTCCGAGAGCGAAACGATGTTGCGTTACGCGCTCACCGATCTCCAACTTTCCGCCCGCGCCTACGACCGCATCCTCAAAGTCAGTCGTACCATTGCCGATCTCGCCGGTCGCGAATCCATCAACTCCGAAGACATCAGCGAAGCGATCCAATATCGCACGCTGGATCGTCAGTTGTGGGGATGATCTACTATCATCATGGCATCTAGCGTAACCAGAGTCGTCCGAATCGTTCGGGATTCTTGTTGTCGATAATGCCGTCGAACAGGCGCATCCCTTTGCGTACCTTTGGCACGGAGGGATCGATATCGGTGACGGCGATGGAGATACCGAAGGCCGATCCTTGTTTGGGCATTTCCTTGAGGCCGAAAACTTCCCAAGGGAAGAATATCTGGTAGTCGGTGACATTGCCTTTGCGCGAGGCATTTGTGAGGATGCGGGGTTCGCTGCAGCCGACGGGCAACTCGGGTAGATAGGAAATCCAGCGCCAGTTCATCGCCTCTTTGCCATTCCACGCGACCCCGTATTCGAACACGCGGTGACCTTTCAGGCCGAAGAGGTCGTTGGCTTCCCAGGTTTTTTCGATGTCCGGGTCAAAGCCGAGTTGAATGGAATCTTGCGAGAAAAGCGATTCGGGGCTGCTGTTCTGGATGTGGTTGTCTTCGTGAACCTGAATGCGGATATGTAGTCCGTGGCGGTTGTAGGTCGATTGGAAGGTGGCTGAAGAATGGGCCGGATCGGTTGCGGAACCGAACGGACTCCATGAGGTGAAATCGATTGCCGGGGTGCGGCTCCAGTCGGGGGTTGACTCGGAGTCGGCCATGAGACGTGACGAGACAAGTGTGAAATCGAGTGGGGTGGTAACGCGGTCGCGGTGTTGGCCGTCGCGGCTTTCGACAAGCAGGCTTCCTTGATAACGACGGCCTTCGATTGTTCCCGTGAGAGGGATTTGGAGGGTCGCTTCCTGATTCGGTTCAATCCGCGTGTCAGGCAGGAAATAGTCCGGGGATTTTTCCAGTTTGGCAGTCACGCGGGCAGAGAGAGGTTGTGGCGCCCAGGATTTGGCGGAGACGGAAAGCTCGGGATCGCCGCCGAGGGGCCATTGGAGTGTGACGTTGCCGACTTCGAGAGGTGGGACGACTTCGACTGGCTGGGCGTTCCATCCGGTCTCAGTTTTAGCCAGAAGGGTATATTTGCCGTTGGGGGTTTCAGATTTGGTCTCGATTTTACCCGATGCGATCTGAAGTTCGCTGCTGGCGATCCACTGTTGTTTGGGGTCGAGCGGCAGGGAGTGCGTCGTA
The DNA here is from genome assembly GCA_002306945.1 of Methylacidiphilaceae bacterium UBA1321. GTDB lineage: Bacteria > Verrucomicrobiota > Verrucomicrobiia > Methylacidiphilales > UBA1321 > UBA1321. The sequence goes on from DBTH01000180.1 coordinate 2,777, forward strand.
CCGCGCATGACGCGGATTTCGGGCAGCCGGAGCGGGTCGTAGGGGATGTCGCCGCTGAGTGCGAGGAAAAGCGGGCTGGGGCTGACGGGCAACTGCGCGGTTTTGGGCAGGGGACGGCCCATCATATCCACGACAGCCGTTGTGGCGAATGGGAGATTGAGTCGCTGATCGGATTGGGTGTCCCAGAGGACGGCGATGTAGCCCCCGTCTTTCTTGAAGAGAACCAGGTTGAGGGTGGGGCTGAGCGTGTACCAGCGCCCCTTCGATTCGGTTCCGGCCAGCCAGCGGGCAAGGTTCGAATACGACGCGAAGGCGGGCTTGGGTGTTGAATTTTCGTGCACGATCGAAAAGGAACGTTCACCGGCGTTCGGGCCCGACTTGAAGGCGAGGCAGAAGTAGGTCGAGTTTTTGACTCCTGCCGCCGCGAGTAATGTAAGCGAACGAACGGCGTAGCGGGCCTGAGTCAGTTCGTCGACAGGTTTTTGCCAGGTACCGGGGAGCGTGCACCAGCCGAATTCGGTGAGGTGAATCGGGAAATCCGGTTTACCGACTTTGGCGAGCCATGCTTGCAGGTCGAGAACGCGGTGGATGAAGTCTCCCTCCGGTGCACTGCCGTCGACATAGGCGTGGAGGACGATGCCGTCGAGGTGATTGAGCAGGCCGAGTCGCTGGATGGTGTCCATGTCGAGTCGCGCGGGGTCCTTGATGCGGATGGTGGAGAAGCCGGGACCGAGTACCTGCACGTCAGGTCGCACTTCCTTCACCGCATCGGCGACGACTTGTTCGAATTTCACCAGGTCTTCGTTCGATCCTTTCCATGCCCATTCGGGTTCGTTGTAGAGTTCGAAGTATGGGGGGAATTCGGCCCGCTTCGGGTGTTGGACGACATAGGCTTTGACGAGCTGACGCAACTGTTCCCAGTCGCGTGGTTTTTGGAACGGATTGGCCATGCCTTTTTTTTCGTAATTGGCGGGAAGGTCGTACATCCAGAGAGGCAGGCCGAACGAGATGACGCCGACGTTGGTGAAACGGGATTGAGATGGGGAGGGCTTGATTGGACTGGAGATCGACAGGGTGAGGTAGTCCTGTGGACAATCCTTCAGGGTGGTCATGTCCCGGTTCCACCTCGCTCCAGCGGCGACGACCAGATCAGGATCTCCCTGTACGGTCCACAGCCCGAGCGGTGATTTCATGCGCACGTCGTCGTCAAGGAGCGGCCCGACCACGGCGGCGCTTGTGGTGAGTTGTTGCTTGCGAGAGCCGCGCAAGATTTCGGCTTCGACGGCGTAGTAGCCTTTGCCTGGGAGTGGAATGGTTTGTTCACCGGTTTTGCCGGTGACGGGCAGAGTGCTTGCCTTGCCGGTCTCGTCTCGCAGGGTGATTTTACCGCCGGTGACTTCGTCGGGGTTGTCGAGACGCAGCACCAGTGCGCCCTCGTTGGCGGTGAAGATGTTTCCCTTGGCGGTGGAGCTGAAGGTTGACGCAGGGGGTGTCGTGTTCTGGCTGTAAACGCTGATGCAGGTCAGTGCCCAGAACATTCCCAGGCGGAACAAATTGGAAGCTTTCATTGGAACGGAATAGGAGTGGAAATGGCTTATTGGGCTGGGTCAGGATCGGCTTCCACAGACAAATCATCGAGCCAGAGAGTAGCCGGGGCATCGGAGGAGGTGATGGCAAACATGATCATGAGTTTGCGTGTCTTTTCGTTCAATGCTCCCTCCCAACGCACTTCAGTCCATTCTGAGCTGGGGGAAATGGCGACGAGAGACTTGGCGTCACCAAGCATTTTCAGAGTTCGACCGGACTCGTCTTTTTCCAATCCTCGCAGGTGCAGACTCTTTTCCGATAATCCTTGTGTGCGGATATAGAAACGAACCGTGATGTGGGTCTTCTTGCCTTCCGTTGGCGCGGGAACAGCAAAGGCGTTGGTGTGGAGAATCTTTTCACCAGTGGCGGGTTCGAGAATTTCCATTTTCAGGCAGGCGTCGCCGGAATGCGACTCGCCCTTTTCGAGCGTCACCTTGAACGGTGTTTTCCAACCGGTGGCCGGGAGATATTTGGAACCGAGCGCGGCGCCCCAGTCGGGCAACCATTTGGCGTCGGATTCGAAGTCATACTTGGCGGCCAACTCGGCAGCGTGGGCGTGGAGCGAAAACGTCAGGATCGGAAGGAGGTAACCCGCATATTTCATCAGGGAATGAGGAAATGACGTGGAGATTCGAGTGAAAATCGAGGCGCGACGAATGCGCATATTGCAACGCAATCTGTAATTGAGGAGCAACAATGAGATTCGCTCGAAGATCGAGTCAGTTTCTCGTTTCATGATGAAATATACGGGGTAAAAGAGCTTGTTCATCAGTTGGAGTCCGGTACGCCGTTGGTGAAGGCGGCGATGTTGGTGAGGGTGGAGGAGGGTAGCTTGTCAACGTGCCCGTCGATGTAGAGCACATTAGCCTGCTTGTTGTGGGGGAAGTTCATGTAGGTCGGGTGAGAATAGTAGAAGCCGGAATAGGTCGAGCCACTGGAGATGGTTTCCGTGAAAAAGAGCACCGAACTGGGCAACGCGGCGAACTTGTAACGACCACGATAGTTGTACCAGGTGTTGTTGCCGTCTCCCCACATGGGCGATCCGGAGACCAGTCGAATGTTGATGCCGTAGCTGTTGGTGGTCTTGGCTGCGGGGCAGTTGAGGACGACGGAGTTGCTCAGGCCGTAGCCGAGGAGATTGTTTTTGTAGTTAGCGCCTTGAAACCAGGCGGCCTGTGGCACCCAGCCGTCGTGATCCGCCGACCAGTTACAACTGGAGACATAAATCTGCTTAAGGTTGGAGGTGCAGCGAATGGAGTTAAGTGTGTTGCGGGCCATGGCCAAGCCAGGAAGCAACAGGGCCAGCAAAGCTCCCATGATGGCAACTACCACCAGGATTTCGATCAGCGTTACGGCCTGGGTTCGGCAACGGGGAAACGCGTGGGATACGAAAGAGTATTTCATGGAGAACTCCGTGTTAGTAACTTTATCGGCTCACCGGGCCGGTCGATTGACGGATAACAAGGCTGGAGGGGAGTCGCTCCTGAACCGGATTCGAGGGAATCAGGCTGGAGCCTGCAGTAGCGTTGGACTCGATCTGGTCAAGAAGCCGCTGCGCGGCCCTGCGTCCGATTTCCAGGGGATTCTGCGCAACGGTGGTGAGCGCGGGACGCAAATGCCTGGTGGCGTTGAGATCTCCAAAACCGGTGACAGAAAGATCCTGCGGCACGCTCAATCCAAGATCGTGGGCCGCAGCGAGTACCTGCATGGCCACAAAGTCGTTGAATGCCACAATGGCGGTCGGTCGATCCGATTCACTCAGCAGTTCGCGCGCCAGCTTGTAGGGTTCGTCGCTGCCGTAATGATGTATGGCCGGGAGCCATTTTTCATGAATGGCGATGCCGTGACGGATCATGGCTCGTTGAAATCCTTCCAGCCGGCTCAGACCTGTGCTGACTCCATCGAGATGAATGTGGGCGATCTTGCGATGTCCTAATTTGATGAGATGTTCCGTGACGGCGTCCGCTCCTTCCACGTCCTGGCTGCCAATAAAATCGTAATTGCATCCGGGCCACACCTGGTCGACGACGACAATCGGCCCGTTGAAGATGCGTAGTTCTTCGAGATAGGGAGCGGTCGGCAGTTCTGCCGGGGGAAACATGAGAATGCCGTCAACGCGCCGTTCCGTCAGCGAACGCAACGCGCGAACGCCTTCGGTTACGCTCAACTCCCAACTGATGACGATGGGATCGTATTCCGCATGAAAGAGGACTTCCATCATCCCGCTCATAATGCGTCCGCCGAATTCATCTCCGAAGTTCCGGCAGGTCAGGCCCACGGTCATGCTGCGGCCTTTTTGTATGGCGTGAACCAGGCGGTTGGGGCGATAGCGATACTGCTCGGCCACACTCAGAATGCGTTGGCGGGTAGTGTCGCGGACGCCGGGTTTACCGCTGAGAGCCTTGGAGACAGTTCCAATCGAGACACCGCAAATCTCGGAAATGCGGTTCAAGGAAATTACTTGATTTGACTGCATTAAATTTGTCATTTTAGAAAATACTTTCTTTTTTATTTTATAAAATTGTAACTTGTTTATTTAAAGTTAGTTAAATGTAGAATATGTGTCTTTGAAATTTCTTATAAAGAAACTATTGCATAAATTCATTTTTATGTCAAACTTTATAGCAATTCTATTAATAACAACAAAAGGCTCCACATGAATGCTCCCTTAACCAATTCGCGTTGTCATTCTTCTCGTTTTGCCCTGACGGGAAGATTTGCTGCTGTTCTGATGTTCTGCCTGGGTGCCGCAACCCTTCCAGTTGCCGCTACCACGACACTGGTCAGTGACTCGTTCTCAGACGGCACGCGGACAAATCAGAATCCGCCGGATTCGGTCGCCTGGTACCGTATGGGAGCTTCGGGAACAAGCGATACAGTCAATTCGAGCACCGGTTATACGATCACTCCGGCGGCTACGGGGTCATCGTTCATGACCTTGTCGTATTTCACTTCGACGACGATGACGATCGGTAGCTCGATGACGTTGTCGTTTAAGTTGACGGATACGATTACGGCGGCCGCTGCCTCAGCTCACCAGGGTTTGCGCTTCGGGTTGTACAATTCGAATGGAGATGCGAACCGCATATCCGCCGATTCGACGACGATGACGAATGCGGCCTTTACCAATTACACGGGCTACGCCTCTTTCTATTCCCTTCAGTCGGGGTCGGATTCCAATGCGTTTCTCATCGCGCAGCGCAGCAGTTCTCTGACTAATTCACTCTTCTCGACAGCGAGCAATACGACATTGGGAAATGCAGCGACAAGTGCGGCGACCTCCAACACCGCGAACCCCTATACGATCACGCTGACGCTGAACTATGTTTCGGCTACGGAGATGGACATCACCGCCACCATCGTCTCCTCGACGGGAGCCGTAACGACGCTGACCCGTTCCAGTTCATCGCCACTCACCACGTTCGACACCATTGGTATTTTCTCCAGCGGTTACAACGGCTCCATCACCATCGACAATGTCAGCGTCCAGTACGTGCCCGAGCCCAAGACCGTCGCCTTGCTCTCCTGCGCTGGTATCCCAGGCCTGGTGTTCTTCTGGCGTCGAAGGGCGCGGAAAGGCAGTCCGGCATCTCTTTGAAGTCTGATCTCATTCATTTCCGGGCAGAGTTTGGCGAAAAAAAGCCGAACTCTGCCTTGTCGTATTTATGAAAGCCCATCCTCTCTACACGCACCAAAGACAGGTGCATCTCGATTTTCACACCTCGCCGCACATTCCTGATGTCGGTTCGGAATTTAACGCCGAAGAATTCGCTTCGACTTTGGAATCGGCTCACGTTAATAGCGTCACGATTTTCGCCAAGTGCCATCACGGCCAATGTTACTATCCGACGAAAACCGGCGTGCAGCACCCGGCCCTCAAGGGACGTGATTTACCAGGCGAAATGATCGAGGCACTTCACCGTCGTGGAATTCGCGCTCCGATCTACACGACCGTCGGTTGGGAGGAAGACGTTGCCGCGCACCATCCGGAATGGCGGCAGATGCGGGACGACGGCACTTTCGCCCGTTGTGGCAACGCCGATCCTTCGCAACCGCCTCATCCCGGCGGCTGGTATTTTAATAATTTTATTCATCCCGATTATCAGGATTACATCGAGGCGCATGTGCGGGAGATTCTCTCCAGGTATGAAGTGGACGGATTGTTTTTTGACATTCTTCTTTTTGATGGTCGGTCGTGTTGGAGCGAGGCCAGCGTTCGTTTTCGTGAAAAACACGGATTGCTTGGGCACGATGCGGCCACGCAGTCGCGGTTTGAATGCCTGGCGCAGGCGGCGTTTGCGCGCCGCTTCACACGCTTGATTCGCGGCATACAACCGAGCGGCACCATTTTCTATAATTCCACCAATCCCATCTATATCGATTCGCGGACGGGAGTACGTTCCCGACACGCTTTTCAGACGCATTGGGAGCTTGAGTCTCTGCCCTCCGGATTCTGGGGTTATCAACATTTTCCGAGACTGGCCCGTTCCTTTGGAGGTTGGGGCAAACCGTGGCTCGGGATGACGGGACGATTCCAGAAAATGTGGGGTGACTTTGGCGGACTCAAGCCGGAGGCTGCGTTGGAGTATGAATGTTTCCGGAGTCAGGCGTTGGGCGGCGCCAACTCCATCGGAGATCAACTTCCGCCCCGTGGTCGGCTCGACGCGGGGGCTTACCGCCTGATTGGTGAAGTCTATAAGCAATGCGAAGCCGCCGAGCTTTTTTATCGTGGCTCCCGAGGTCTTTTCGATGTTGGCATTGTCACGCCCAATCGAATCGGTGGTGACGCGGCATCTTGCGACAAGTCGTTGGAAGGGGCGGTGCAGATGTGCGAAGAAGCGCATTATGATGCGGCTGTGATCGATGATGCCAGTCCGCTCGATGGTTATCGCATTCTGATTTTGCCTGATGTGGTCGAACTGACGCCCCGGTTTAAACGCAGTCTGCACGCTTATCTCAATCGGGGCGGAGCGGTGCTCTTTTCCGGAACGAGCGGATTCGATGAGCAGGGGCGTTGCGAGCTTTCGGGAGTCCCGTTGCAACGTGACGGAGAGGTTGATCTTTATCCGTCGTATTGGCGGACGCGTGAGTTCTTTTCGAGGAAATTATCCCTGAGCGACCGCGTGATTTATTCGCAGGGGCAAAACGTGACAGCGGGGAGGGGAGTTGAAGTTCTCGTCGACCGGGTGCTTCCCTACTTCCGCCGGACAGACCTGACGTTTTCCTCGCATTTTCAAACGCCGCCACAGGCCCGGCCCGATAAATATGCGGCGGTTTTGGGCGGGAAAAATTTCTGCTATTTTGCTGACCCGATTTTTCGGGAGTATCGCCAATCCGGCAATATTGCCGTGCGGGACGGATGGAAGGTGGCGATGCGGCGACTCATCGGAGTTGCGCGATTCGGGGAAGGATTGCCGACGACGATTTTGAGTGTTCCCCGGAGACGTCATGATGATTTGCTGCTGACGTTGTTGCATTACATCCCCACGCGCAAGGCGCTCGATGTGGATATGATCGAAGAGCGTTCCAGTTTTGCCGGGGAAAGCCTTCGAGTGTCGAATCCGACAAAAGTCATCGATTTTGAAACGGGCGAGACATTGCCGGTTCAAGTCGATGGAACGCTTCTTTTACCTGCGAAAAAAGGACGCTTGTTGCTTTACGCGCCTCATTATTTTTCCAAAAGATTACGTTCCTCAAGACGAGTTCTTTAGCGCGTTGGAGTGGAAATTTTCCACTCCCGCCGAGTGAACAGCCAGATCAAGGCGAACGCGAGCGGGTGCAGCACCGTCATGGTATAGAAACAGGGCGTGTAAGAAAATTGCGAGATCGCCCAAGTGACTCCCTGGTTCATCGCCAAACCTCCGAGAGCACTTCCGGCTCCGATAAAACCGAACGTCGTGCCCAGGATGGGGCGTGGAACGAGATCGACAATGTAGGTGCTGAGACTGCCCAGCCAGGTGGTATGGGCAAATGCGATCAACATCGCAACGGCGAACACCCAAAAGAGATTGCCGCTGGTGGCAATGAGTGGCGCGAGTGGAAAGAAGATCACGGCAAATAACATGACAGAGCGGCGTGCCGCAGGCGCTTTTACATTTCGTTTGATTAACCACGCGGAGGCGAATCCGCTGAACAGAAAACCGATATCTGCGGTCAGATAGATCTTCCAGGTTTGCGCCAAATGTTGTTGATCGAATCCACGCGCACTGTGCAGATATTTTGGCAGCCAAAAGAGAAAAAAGTACCAGACTGGATCGGTCAACATGCGGGCCAACATCAGGGTCCAGACGACGCGGTTGGTCAGGATCATCTTCCAGACTTCGACTCCCCTCAACGCTGCTGCCTGATCTTCGTCCGGAGTGGCAAGGCTCTTGAGGAATTGACTCTCCTTGTCGGTGATCAACGGATGTCTGGCGGGAGTGCGATAAAAGAGCAGCCATCCAATCGCCACGGCCAATGCCAGCACGCCAGTGGCAACCAATGCGCCGCGCCAGCTGTAACGGCTGGCCACCCATAAAACGAGAATCGGGGCGACGGTTGCGCCGATGGCGCTACCCATCGAATAGAGGCCAACGACAATACCGCGTTCCTTGGCCGGGAACCATTCCGAGACAACCTTCGGCGAAGTGGAATATCCGCCTGCCTCTCCAAGCCCGAGAAAGAAGCGGGCCACACCAAGCATCAAGACCGATCCGGCAAGACCCGAAAGCATGTCCGCTCCGGCCCAGATGGTGAGAAAAAGGAACAGGGCGATTCGTGCGCCAAGCTTGTCCACGAGCCAGCCGGAAATGAAGTACGACACGGCGTAGGCCATGAGAAAGAGGCTGACCACATTGCCGTATTGCTGATCGGACATGTGCAAGTCCGACTGAATGGTCGGAATCAGCAATGCCAGAGACTGCCGATCGATGTAATTCAGAATGGAGATCAGGAACAGCAGGGCGCCAATCCACCAACGGATATACGGAATTTTCGGCACGGGAGAGGAACGGTCTTGGGATTGTTTACGGTTCGAATGAAATGTTGCGAACAAAGGCATTTGTGATCAGATCGTTGACCGAACGAACCGGCTTGTTTGCAATGAAGCAGTTTTTGAAAGAGACTTGATCAATAAGGTGGTTTTCATCCCCGCCTTTGAGAATGATTTTTCCCGCAGGAGCGGTCACGTTGATGAAATGAAGACCTTCGTAATGGCCGCGTTCGTCCCGGAAACCGTTGTCGTTGCTGTAGCGGGTTTTTGCGATAACGATTTCGATGGCGGCCGGGCCGGTGGCGTCGATGTGGAAATTTTCAAACCGGATGTCCTTGCACCAGGCCCAGTCAGAATGATCGCTGCAAATTGCCACCAGAGCATAATTGGCGACATCGATATTTCGAAACGTGATGTGTTCAAATAATTGCGTTTCCATTGACGCGCCGATGCGCAGTGCGTTGCCCGCGGTGCTGTTCCAGATCACGCAATCTTCAGCAGTGCAATCCTGTGTAGGGGGTTCTCCGTTGCTCCTCGCATCTACAGCGTGCCAGCCGAATCCGTCGTCGCCGCAGCGAATGAAGCACTGGCTTGCGGTCAGCCGCTTGACGCCATCGATGTCGATGCCGTCGGTATTGACTTCCTTTCCGAAGAGATTCAGATCGGTAAGGGTCACGTCGTCAGTCCGCAGGTAAAGTGTTTGCCACCAGGAACCACCCCGGATGCCGATACCTTCGACCGTAATTTTGGCGGAATTCTCAAAAAGAATTCCTGTCGTCTTGTCCTTGCGAATCGAATGGGAACTTGTATCGAGAATGCCACGTCCCTTGATTACGACATCCTGCACGTTCCGTGCCTCGATCCGGCCTTTGACGAGTGCGCCGGGAGCGAGATAGATCGTCTGTCCCGACTTCGGTTTGATCACTCCTGCGTTGTGTACCCCGGGTGCGAAGTAAACGATGTTTGCGTCAGTGGGTTTGGGTGGGTTGATTTCCGGTGAGGTGCCAATCAAGGCCAGGGGCAGCTTGCCGGGTACTTTGATCACGAGGCGTAAAGGTTCCGATAGAGTGAAGGTGATGGCGCCGTTTTCAATCTTCGGTTGCAGTCCATAGCGCAGGGGGAGCACCTGGCATGCCTGTGTATCCTTGGGCAATTGCACCGTACGGCTTGCCGATCCGGTCAGGGTATAAAACGCGGTTTGAAAATCGTACCGGACCTCGTCGTTGACCGGGATGCCCTTGTCATTGATGGTGACCCGATAGAGCGAACTGGCCGGTAAACCGGGGATTGCGGGAAGCCCCTGTGCATTGTCTTGTCCGCAGAGGGGTAACGACGAAAAAGACAAAGCGGTGAGGGATAAAAGAAAATAGTTTCTAAAATTGATTCTTTTTTTCAAAAAAAAGAGGAGGTTCAAAATCATAAAAAAAGCTGTTTCTGAGAGTAAATCAAGACGTTTTATTTATTGTACAACACGTGTTAGATTTTGAAATAGAAAATACTTAAAAAAGAATCGGTATAAATCCAACAGGTAATCCTCTTGGACTTTGGTCTATTGACTATCCTGTTTGCGGCGATGAATCCGAGCCCGACCGGTTCCAGGAACGGACGCAGCACGGCTGCCGAGACGCAGCGCTATCTCAACAAGATTTCCGGGCCGTTGCTGGATCGCATCGACATCCATGTCGAAGTGCCCGCCGTCAAACACGAATACCTGCTCAAGCAGGGAACCGGTGAACCGTCCGCCGTCATTCGCGAACGGGTGCTCAAGGCGCGCACTGTCCAGACGAAACGTTTCGAGGGCAAACGCAAGGTGCGTTGCAACGCGCAGATGGGTTCAAAGGATTTGAAAGCCTATACGACCCTAGGATTAATGAGGCGACGCATATGAAAATCACTGCGCTTGCCCGTTAACGGCTATGCGGCATAGTCAGTGGCCCGATGTCTAAAGCTCCCGCTCATCCACTCGTTTACAAAGCCAAATCCGCGCTTCACGGCAACGGACTCTTTGCCCAGGTCCCAATCAAGAAGGGACAGAAAATCATTCAGTATATTGGCAAGCCGGTCAGTTCCGAGGAGAGCGTGCGCATCACCGACCGCCGTTACAAATCCGCCGAAGCCAAGAACCGCGCTTACGCGTTCATTTATCAGATTAGCAAAGACTATTGCATCGACGGAAACGTGCCGGGCAATCTCGCTAAATACATCAACCATTCCTGCGACCCGAATTGCGAAAGTTACACCTACCGGCGCGAAGTGTGGATACGTTCGCTACGTGCGATTCGTCCCGGAGAGGAACTCACCTTTGACTACGGTTTTGATCCGATCGAAGGCATGGCTTCACCCTGCTCATGCGGGGCAAAAGGGTGCATCGGTTACGTCATGGCCAAGGCTTACCGCGCCTATTTCAAGAAGCACATCAAGCCGCTTATGGAGTCGTCGTGAAAACAGCCCGCTATTCTCATTAGAATAACGGGCTGTTGAGGCGCTTACGCTTGCGGAGCTTTCTTTTCGCGGGCGTATTTGAAGTTGTTGATGAGGCCGTTGGTCGACGAATCGTGACTGGTGACTTTGCCGGGCTTGGCGAGTTCGGGCAGGATGACCTTGGCCAGTTGCTTGCCGAGTTCGACGCCCCATTGATCGAAGGAATTGATATTCCAGATGATGCCTTGAACGAAAATCTTGTGCTCGTAGAGGGCGATGAGCGAACCGAGCGTGCGCGGGGTCAGCTTCTCGAACATGATGGAGTTGGTCGGGCGGTTGCCTTCAAAAACCTTGTGCGGGGCGATGCGTTCGAGCGCGTCTCCCTTGACGCCGGATTTGACCAACTCGGCTACCACTTCGGCGTGGGTCTTGCCCTTCATGAGGGCTTCGGTCTGCGCGAAGAAGTTGGAGAGCAAAATGAGGTGATGCTGGCCGAGCGGGTTCTGCGTTTCGATGGGCGCGAGGAAATCGGCGGGGATGAGCTTGGTGCCCTGGTGGATCAGTTGATAGAAAGCGTGCTGGCCGTTGGTGCCGGGTTCGCCCCAGATGACCGGGCCGGTGCTGTAGTCGACCTTCTCACCTTCGCGGGTGATGTACTTGCCGTTGCTTTCCATGTCGCCCTGCTGGAAGTAGGCGGCGAAGCGGTGCATGTACTGGTCGTACGGAAGAATGACGTGGGTCTGCGCACCGTGGAAATTGTTGTACCAGATGCCGAGCAGGGCGAGGGTGACGGGCAGGTTGCGTTCGAAGTCGGCGGTGCGGAAATGTTCGTCCATTTCGTGTGCGCCAGCCAGGAGGGATTCGAAATTCTCGAAGCCGATGGAGAGCGCGATGGACAGGCCGATGGCGGACCAGAGGGAGTAGCGACCGCCGACCCAGTCCCAGAATTCGAACATATTGTCGGTGTTGATGCCGAACCTGGAGACCTCGGCAGCGTTGGTCGAGAGGGCGACGAAGTGCTTGGCGACGGAGGTCGGGTTGTTGGAAGCGGCTTTCAGCAGCCAATCCTTCGCGCTGTTGGCGTTGGTGATGGTTTCCTGCGTGGTGAAGGTCTTCGACGCGACGATGAAGAGGGTGGTCTCGGGTTCGAGCTTCTTCAAGGTCTCAGCGATGTGGGTGCCGTCGACGTTGGAGACGAAATGGACGTGGAGGTTCGGGTTGGCGTAGGGCTTGAGCGCCTCGGTGACCATGACGGGGCCGAGATCGGAACCGCCAATGCCGATGTTGACGACGTCGGTGATGCGTTTGCCGGTGAAACCTTTCCATTCGCCGCTGCGGACGGTTTCACAGAATTTCTTCATGTGGGCGAGGACTTTGTTGACCTCGGGCATGACGTCCTTGCCGTCGACGAGGATCGGGCGGTTGGAACGGTTGCGCAGGGCGATGTGGAGGACGGCGCGGTCTTCGGTGAAGTTGATCTTTTCGCCGGTGAACATCTTCTGAATCCAGCCGGAGAGATTGGCCTGGGCGGCGAGTTGGCGCAGGAGATCCATCGTTTCCGGGGTGATGCGGTTCTTGGAATAGTCGAGCAGGATGTCGCCGAAACGCAGGGAGAAGCGGATGAACCGGTTCGGATCCTGCGCGAAGAGGTCGCGCATCTGAAGGTCTTTGGTCGACTCAAAGTGGGTTTGAAGGGATTTCCAGGCGGGGGAAGAGGTGAGTGTGCTCATGGTTTTCAGTAGTGAATGCAATTTTGTGCGAAGGGAAAAGGATCAGCTTTTTTGTGCGGAAATACAAGAATGGAATGAGGGAACTGCTTTTATCAGGAACTCAGGAAATTGGGCAGAGCGGAGGGTTGGTATGACCTTTGGGTCTTTCTGAAAACGACTTCCGTTTAACCTATTGACCAAACGGGCCGATAAGGGTAATGTATGCCCGTCATGGCACAGAACTTTCTGTTGACGCTTCGACTTAGTCTGCTTCCCGGCCTGCTGGCTTAGGGAGTGGGGCGCTGTTCTGTTGCCTTTTTCTTCCTTTTGCCGTGCAAGGCTACGAGTCGTTTTTTTTAACGGCTCCGGGAAGCGTCCCACTTGATTCACTCCGTTCACCGTCGTTTTAACGTCAGCAATTACTAGAAGAAAGAATTTGGTTATGCAGAAACATCCGATCACGAAGTACCGGCCCGCGCCGCAAGTTAATTTGCCGAACCGGCAATGGCCGACCCGCTCAATCACGAAAGCTCCCATTTGGTGCAGTGTCGACCTGCGCGACGGCAACCAGGCGTTGCCCATTCCGATGAGCGTCGAGGAAAAGCTCGAAATGTTCGACATGCTGGTCGAGATCGGTTTCAAGGAAATCGAAGTCGGCTTCCCGTCCGCCTCGCAGATCGAGTACGATTTCATGCGCCGGTTGGTCGAGGAAAAGCGCATTCCGGACGATGTGACGGTGCAAGTGCTGGTGCAGGCGCGCGAGGATTTGATCCGCCGCACGTTCGAATCGCTCCAGGATGCGAAGCAGGCGATTGTTCACTTGTACAATTCCACCAACCCGACCCAGCGCCGTGTTGTATTCGGATTGGATCAGAAAGGCGTTCTCGATCTGGCCGTGAAGGGGACGCAATTGGTCAAGGATTTGACGAAGGAGGTCAAGGGCACGAAGATTCGTTTTGAATATTCGCCCGAGAGCTTCTGCCTGACCGAAGTCGATTTTGCCACCGAGATTTGCGACGCCGTATGCGATGTGTGGCAGCCGACCGTTGAGGACAAGATTATCCTGAACTTGCCCGAGACGGTGCAGATTTCCACGCCGAACGTCTATGCCGACCAGATCGAATGGGTTTGCCAGAATACCAAATGGCGCGACAAGGCGATCATCAGCCTGCACACCCACAATGACCGTGGCACCGGAATTGCCGCGACCGAACTGGGCATCATGGCCGGGGCCGACCGCGTCGAAGGCACACTCTTCGGTAACGGCGAACGCACCGGCAATGTGGACATTGCGACGGTGGCGTTGAACCTGTACATGCAGGGTGTCGATCCGGGGCTGGACTTCTCGAACATCGACGACATCCGCGAGACTTACGAACGTTGTACGCGCATGGACGTCTCGGTTCGTCACCCGTATGCGGGCGAACTGGTTTTTACCGCCTTCTCCGGTTCACACCAGGATGCGATCAACAAGGGCATGAAAGAGCAGCAGTCCAAGTCCGCCGATGAGCAATGGGACATTCCCTATCTGCCCATCGACCCGCACGACCTGGGCCGTAGCTACAAGGCGATCATTCGCATCAACGCGCAGTCCGGCAAGGGCGGCGTCGCTTACGTTCTCGAACACGAGTTCGGCTACCAGATGCCGAAGTTGATGCACAAGGAAGTCGGCAAATACATCAACAAGATTGCCGATGAACGCGGAGACGAATTGCCGCCCGTTCTGATTCACGAGGCGTTCCTGAAAGAATTCGTCGACCGCGACTCGCCGATTTATCTCAAGACGATCAAGCCCGGCAAGGTCAACGGCACGACGACACTGAAGTTGGAACTGGTCATTCAGGGCAAGGCGCAGGTGGTCGAAGCCAAGGGTAACGGCCCCATCGACGCACTGGTGCAGGCCTTGAACAAGGTCGGGCAGGGGCCGGTGGAAATCGTTTCCTACTCGGAACATTCGCTCGGTCGTGGCGCGGAAGCCCGTGCCGTGGCCTATATCGAGGTCAAGACTCCGACCGTGCATTCGTGCTTCGGCGCGGCCATCGATACCAATATCGAGAAAGCCTCGCTCAAGGCCGTCTTGTGCGCGTTGAACCGGACGAAAGCTGATTAGAATCAGCAATTGGCTAACCGGGCTAAATCGAAACTCAAAAGTAAAAGGTCAAAACCGCAACTCAAAACGCAAAAGTTAAGAGCCACTTCCGTACGAGTGAGTGGAGGATGTGTAGGCTGCTGATGCCCACAGTTTTTGACTTTTTACTTGAGGCTTTAACTTTTGACCTTTGAGTTTTCACTTCTTTCGCTTTGGCTGTGTGTGAGTTAATTTAAAATGCCAGAGCGGCCCGCTATCGGCAAATCGTCCGGCCAGCCGACCAATCGACGGGCAGAAGATGAATCCGGCGCTCGGGAGGAATGCCTTTTTCGTTATTACGAATGCGGGCAACTAAAATATCCACGGCCAATTTGGATAAAGCTTCGGCAGGTTCATGGACACCGCCATAGAAGGCTAATTCAGGCTCATGTTTTGGCACGGCCAGTAGGGCGATATTGATATCGTCAGGTATGCGAAGTCCGCTGGCCTTGAGATGAGGCAGACAACCGAAACTCCAGGCCATTGTGATCACTATGTCGGGTTTCGTCCGGCGAAACCAGGTCATGAATTGTTTCGTTGTGAGGGGCTCGTCAAACAGGAGTGGCGCGATGGCGGGCAAGTGAGGATGGCGCAATTGCTGGTTCAGGAAAGCGCCACTCCAATTGCCCGCTACACGCTCACTGTAGTGGGCGCTCAAAACCAGAGCAATGCGCCGATAGCCGCGTTCGGCGAGCTTCTGGTAACAAAGCTCCATTGCCTGGAAGTGATCGAAGGAAATATGATCGACTGGAGGCCATTCGATGGAGCGGCCAAATGCGACGGCGGCGACATTGTCGATGTCAATATCGAGACGGGTATGGGGCTCCGGTTGCGGCCCCAGGATAATTCCGGCGATGCCGCGAGCCATACAGATTCTAGCCAGACGTCGCGCCGTCATTTCCGGTTCGAATCGACGCAGATAATCGAGTTGGTAACCGAGTTGAAATGCCCGGTCGTGCGCCGCCTGGTAGAGAAGCGATTCATAGATCTTCTCTTTCGGTTTGGGAGCGCCAAACCAGAGGAGTGAACCGCCTGAAGTGATGGGCCGTTTGGTCCGGCGATAGGCATTGAGGCTGGCCAATACGGGATCGGGCCGGTAGCCGAATTTTTGCGCTTCCGCACGCACGCGCTCAATGAGTGCTGCGGAATGCCGGGCGTTGCCGGCCAGGGCACGGGAGACGGAGGCTTGACTGAGCCCGAGTTTGTGGGCGAGTTCGTGCTGGGTGAAGCGTTGGCCAGGTTCCATGAATGAGATGATACCAGAATTGTGTATCAGTATCCACATCAAACGCGTTGAGAGTTCCCTTTTATCGCTTTAAATTCCGATTATATGAAATACACCTATCTGCCCACCCTGTCGGTGATGGCGTTATTTGCCTTCATGGTTTCTGCTCCGGCTTCCACTCTCGTGGAATATGGAATGACCGGTTCCAACACAGCCGCCATTGTTCAGGCGACGACAGTAAGCGCCAGCTTGTCGGTGACTGTGCTTACGGCAAACAGTCCATTATCACTAACCAACATAGGCACCGCGCCTCATTTGTCGTTAGTCGCGAATCCTGGGGTGGCGGAGTCGTCGTTGTCCTTGGCCAATACTCTGACGGACGGCACGTACTTTTCTTTTACGATCACACCGAGCAGTGGAACGGATTTTTCGCTGACGAGTTTGAGTTTTCTGGCTGCCGCCGGGGGAAGTTCCACCCCGCGGGCTTTCTATGTGTTCTCCTCAATCGACGGATTTTCTGCCAGCAATTTGCTGTTAAGCGATTCCACGAGTGGCACGCTCAAGGTCGGCGCCGCCAATCTCACGAGCTACTCCCTCGATCTCAGTGGAGCTCAATATCAGAACCTGACCGAAGCGGTCACCTTCCGAATCTATATACAATCACCCGGGGCCACGTCATCATTACTGTTTAGTGATATATTGGTTGCGGGGTCGGTGGTTCCAGAGCCCACTACCACAGCATTGTTCGCACTCGCGTTTGGATGGGGAATAATATCGAGGCGGCGCCGGAGTACCCATAGCGAATCTATTTAGTAAAGACTGCTCAAGTCCGATGACAATACTGGATCCATGCACCCTTTTTTAACAGATCAGGTTATGCCGCGAAAGAGGGTGGGGAAGAGTGCCTTCTCACTATTGGAACTCCTGGTAACAATAGCGATTATTGGTATCCTTTCCTTCCTGTTGCTGCCTGCGCTATCGACTGTGCACAAGATGAGGCAGGCATCTGCGTGCGGCAGTAATTTGCGGCAAATCGCGATGGCGATCACTTTGGCAACGCAGGAAAACGGTTGTTATCCGCCGAGCATCGACAAGAGTGGGCTGTTCTGGACAACAACGTTGGCGCCCTATCTTGGAGGGAAATCGCTGGCGAATGATCCTTCAGGAAATGGAAGCGTTCTGGTCTGTCCTTCGCGGTCGCTGATTCCGCCATTGAAAAGCGACTTCAGGCGCAGCAGTTATTCCGTCAATCCAGCCATCATGACCGACTTGATGTATCAGTCCTGGCGTTCCCAGGTCTCGATTGTTGCAGTCAAGCGGCCCTCTGAAGTGATTCTGGTAGCCGATGGAGTGCAGCAAGCTCACGGGGGAGCCTCCTCCAATTTTTATCAAGTCGATACGATGCCGCAGGAAACATCGTCAACACCCTCCGTTACGGAAAGCACCGCCAACAATGTCATCGCCGATGGCCCGGATGCCGATCCTGCCGCGGGCTATTTTCGTTTTCGTCACAACTCGAAAGTTCAAGTGGCCTATGCGGATGGGCATGTGGATTCCTTCAAAAAGGGAACGATCTTTCAGAAAAATATTCACAACGTCTATTAGCAGCCTCTTAGAGCAATCTGACAGGGCCAAACAAGATACAAACCGCTGGCAGCCGAACGTGACTGGCCGCACGTAAATACCCATTAATCCTTTCAATTTATGTCGATTTCTCAAATCTGGCTTCGTCGTATCGTAACCGTCACCGTTGTAGTCATCCTGGGCGCCTGCGCTCATGCTCAAGAGACGCTTCTTATCCCGGGAGTTCGGACAGTACCGAACGGAAGGTTTTATGTTGCCGGGTTGTCCTTTGCTCTCGTTCATTTTGACTTGGATTGGGGCAGCACTTTTCAAGATCAATTGGAACCGGACGCAGGCTATCCAAAGATGTTGGAAACCCAATGGGTGACGCGAGGAATGTGGCCGTTGAAATCGGGAGGTCGCAAGTTCAAGGTCGATGAGTTTTTGGAACGTCTCGATACCGGTGGATTGCGCGCTTCCTATCAGATTGAATCGGAAGTAAGTGTTCCAACCAATTTATTGTGCGTAGCTGTCGAAATTCCGCTCAAGGTAGGGGCGGGTAAAGAAGTCGTCCTGGACGGGGTGTCGGTGATATTGCCTGAGGTGTTCAACGGGGAGCCCAATTTACTGAAATCGGCCAAGACGGAGCGATTGATTTTGCCGGTGAAGGAAGGAACCCTGGAAATTGTCGGCTC
Source organism: Methylacidiphilaceae bacterium UBA1321 (assembly GCA_002306945.1). GTDB lineage: Bacteria > Verrucomicrobiota > Verrucomicrobiia > Methylacidiphilales > UBA1321 > UBA1321. The sequence continues at coordinate 21,075 of DBTH01000180.1, forward strand.
TAAACTGATGATATCCATACTGGACGGACGCCAGTACGGATTGAAAAATTACATGGTGCGGATTTCCACGCAGCCGTTTTCGGGACAGATCGCGAAGGCGGCGCTGGAATTCAAAATTACGCGCTTTGACTCACCCAAGCCAGTTGTCATGACCGAAAGCAAAGACTGGGTTCCCTACAATCATTGCGTGGATATTGTGGAGGGTGGCGTGTTTGACCGATTGGCCTGCGCCGATGCTCCGGCCGGGAAATACGGTTCTCTGGTGACGACTTCGCAGGGGCATTTTGAATTTGCCAAACGTCCGGGAATACGCGCCCGTTTTTGGGGCGTAAATCTCTGTTTTGATGTCAATTTCATGACGCATCAACAAGCCGACGAGTTGGCGTTGCGTCTGGCGCGTTCCGGCTATAATGCGGTGCGTTTGCACCATTACGATCGAGACTTGGTGAAGAAAGGCTGTCCCAGTTATGAGTTGGATCCGGAGCAACTGGATCGCCTGGAGTATTTCTTTGCAGCGCTTAAGCGGCAGGGTCTCTACGTGTGTATGGATCTATACTCGATTCGCAACTTTACCGCCGAAGAGATTCCCGACTTGGGGCGTTCCTTTAGCACGGAATTCAAGGGTCTGATTCCGATTTCCGAAAAAGCGTTTCAATCCTGGAGCCGCTTCTCCAACGCTTTATTAAAACATCACAATCCGTATACCAGACTTACGTGGGCGGAAGATCCGGCGCTTATCGGTGTCTGCGCACTTAATGAAGATTCGTTCTATGGCAAACCCCTGTCCCGCCGCACGCCGGAACTGGCGGCTTTGTACCAACAGGCCTTTGAAAAATGGCTCTCGGCAGAAAAACAATCACTGGCCGACCCTACGGAACAGACACCATTGTTCAATCGCTTCCTACTGGAGATAAAACTCAAATCGGATGCGCGGATGTTTGCTTATTTGAGGGAACTGGGCGTCAAGGCTCCGTTGACCAGCGACAACGACAAGAATACCGAAGCGCAGGTTTGGCTACGGGAACCCTTCGATTTTGTGGACAATCACCTTTATTGGAATCATCCCAATTTCCCGGGGAAACCGTGGTCAACACCGGTCGCCATGACGCAAAAGAGTGTCTTGGCGGCGGGGGTGATTTTACCGCGAAATCTCATGGCCTCCCGTGTCTTTGGAAAACCGTACACCGTAAGCGAATTCAATTATGTATGGCCGAACAGCAACCGTTCCGAGGGAGGAATTCTCATGGCCGGTTACGCCGGGTTGCAGGACTGGGACGGTATTTATAATTTCGATTATGCGTCCAGCGCATCGACTGCATTCACTCCAGGTGTGCCGGCGAAACCTGGCCGGATGTTCAGTCTTGTCACAGACCCGATCGGACTGCTGACCGACCGCGCCGCCGCATTTCTCTTTTTGCATGGTGACATCAAACCCGCCAAGGATGCCATCGCCTATGTAGTGGGACATAAGGGGATTTTTGACGGTGTAAAAGGTGATCCCCGGGGATTGCCGGATCTTTTTTCATGGCTCGGAATGAGCACACGCATTGGCAGCCTTTCATCCGAAGCCGCCAGTCGTTCGGATCTGATTGAAAACGTGGGTATTCGAGCCTTCGTCCACAGAGATCCTGAAGATCCTGAATCCAAACAGTTGCCGAAAAGCGTGTATCTGTTGGAGCCGAAACTGGAGCAGACGCTTGCTTCATTGGGGTGGATTTCCTTGCCGGAGGGACGCCGATACGACTCCCAGACAGGACAACTCAGCGTGATGTTGGAGGAGGGAAGCGCCCGACTGGTAACCCGCTTTGCCGAATGCTTCGTTCTGCCGCCCCGGCAACGTCTCGAAGGCGAGCGCGTTTCCGTAGTCAATGGCGGTGTGTTCGGATCGGTTTACGTCCTTGCCGTGGATGGCAAATCCCTGGCCACCAGTACCCGGATTCTTGTATTGCATTTAACCGATAGCGCGACGGCGGGCACCCGTTTTGCGGATGACACCAAGACGCTTCTGGAAACATTTGGAACGGGTCCTCATTTGGTACGTGCCGGATCGGTTGAAATCAGGCTCAAATTAACGGGCGGTTCCGAGTCGTGGGAGGCCTGGGCGGTCGATGCCAGCGGACGACGGATGCATCTGGTTCCGTTGAAAAGAAGCGACGATGGTTTACTCCTTTCCTGTCGCACCGTTACTTCGGATGGGGTAACGCTGGCCTATGAACTGGTTCGAAAAACGGACGCCTGATTAGAAGCCCTGCCGTGCATAACGGAAAACTTCGGGCGGGGCATCCGCTTGCGCGCCCTGCGTGCGGCTGGCCTTGCTATCTGAAAAACAGAAGATAGCGTGGAGAGACATACTCTTCCAATTCATTACATTATGAAACGCACTCTTCTTGGCACTTCGCTTCTTGTTTTGATGGCGCAACTGGCCCAGGCGCAGACGGTCCCGGCTCCTGCGGTGGTGGCGATAAACAATCCGTTGACGCTTTGGGATCTGGTTTTGTCGGCGGGCTGGGTGATGATTCCGTTGCTGCTGGTTTCGGTTCTGGTCATCACGCTGGTGATTTTCTATCTGCTGACGCTCAAGGAGAGCGCTATTGTGACGCCGGAACTGGTGCGCCGCGTGGAACCGTTTTTCGAGAATGAAGACCTGGAAGGACTTTCGGCGTATCTGGCCGAGCGGCCCCAGGCGGTCGCCCGCGTGCTGGAGCATACCTTGAAGTTCATCTACCGCAATCCGGACGCCGACTCGGCGGCGATTTCCGCCGTGGCCGAAGCGGAGGGAACGCGGATTGCGACGCAACTCAATCAGCGCGTGGTTTATATCATGGATCTGGGGGTGCTCGCGCCGATGCTCGGTTTGTTTGGCACGGTGGTGGGCATTCTGCGTTCGTTCGGATCGATCGCGCAGGAGCCGAGCCCGATGCGGGCGATGTTGCTGGCCGGCGGCGTGTCGCAAGCGTTGGTGGCGACTGCGGTGGGTCTGATCGTGGGTATCACCGCGATGGCCTGCTTCGCTTATTTCCGCGGACAGGCGCAGGCGTTGATTTCGCTTCTCGAAGGCAATCTCACACCGCTCCTGCAACAATTGATCCTGCTGCGCAAACGCCACAGCAAGTAAACCCTCGACAGGAGTTTCCACTATGAATCTTCGCCGTCGCATCGCACAGGAACCGCTCACGTTCCAGCTCGCGCCGTTCATCGACGTGACGATGTTCCTGCTCTGCTTCTTTTTGCTCACATGGAACGTGACGCGGTATGAAACCGATCTGCAGGTCAAGACGCCCACGGCGGCGCATGGGAAGGAACCCCAGCGGTTGCCGGGTGAGGCGATTGTCAATGTGCGCAAGGATGGAACCATTGTTCTTCAGGGCCGTCAGGTGACTTATCAGGAACTGGAAGAGGTCCTGCGGGGAATCACCAAGGCGTATCCCGATCAGGTGCTGGTTCTGCGCGCTGACGAGAAGTCCGATTACAAACATGTGGTCAAGGTGCTCGATGCTTGCCGCGCGGCCGATCTCTGGAATATCGCTTTCGCGACAACACCTCCCGAAAAATCCGAGCAACCGTAGTCACCGTAAATCCATTTATGGGCCGAGAATTTTCCAGTCACGTGCGGGTGGCGGTCTTGCTGGCGATCGGGAGTGCGGGGGCGTTGGGAACGCTCCATGCCGAGCCGAAGCCGTCGTCCACACCGGCCAATCCCCCTGCGCCAACGGTCTTGGGCACGGGAACCGGAACCAGTACGAACGCCTTGCAGATCCAGGTGATTTCCCCTTCGGCGGAACAGTTTGACCGGGCGTCGGCGCTGTTCGGACAGGGCGATTACGCGGGGGCGTTGAAGGAGTTTTCCGCCCTCGTCAAAAATTATCCCGGCAGCAGCCGCATCGACGAGTCGTTCTACCGGATTGCGGAATGCTACCGTTATCTCGGCAAATCCGCCGACGCGCGCGCGGCGTATGCTTATCTGATAAAGACCTACCCGGACACTATTTTTCTGACCGCGGCGCAATTGCGGACGGGCGATCTCGCGTTCCAGGCCGGGGACTTTGCGGGGGCGATTGCGCCGTTGCAGGTGGCGTTGGCCAAGGGCGACGCAGTGACCAAACTCGCGGCAACGTATTTATTAGGCGCGGCCCAGGTGCAGACCGGCGATTACAAATCGGGCCGTCCGCTGCTGGAGTCATTGCTCGCCAGCAAGGACAAGGACGCGGCGGCTTACGCGGCTCCGGCGGCGCAGGCGTTGGCGCAAAGTTACGACAAGGAGGGCAAGCCGGAGCAATCGCTCAAGTATTGGCAACGGGTTCTGGCCCTTGCGGAAAACAAGTCGGCGCAGTCGATGGCGGCGGCGCGTGGCGGTTGGGCGGCGTTGCAGATCAATAACACGAAGGAAGCCGAGGCGCTGTTTGAAACCTGCCGCCGTCTCGACACGGGCAGCGATTGGCGCAAGGTGGCCAATACGGGTTTGGTTCGCCTCTATTATCAGCAGAAGCGGTTTCAGGATTTGCTCGATTTGCGGCACGATGAACCGTCCGGATTTCTCGAAGGTGCGCGCGCGGAGATTTTCCTCGCCGTGGCGCGTTCCTGGTTCGAGTTGAAGAAGTACCCCGATGCGGTCGACGCCTTCGATGTCTATTTGAAGGACTACGGCGACAAGCCCGAAGCCCCCGATGCGGCGTATCAACGCCTTCTCGCGCGGGCGCAGATTGATCAGGCCAATATCGAGACCGATACGGCGGCGTTTCTCGGCAAATACGCGAATTCCCCCCTGGTGTGGCGTGTGCAATGGCTCCGCGCGGAGGATTTCTCCCGGCGGCAGAAATTTGCCCAGGTGATTCCGATGTGGCAGGCGTTGTTGCAACTCGACAACAAGGAATTGCCACTCGACCAGATTTTATTCGAACTCGGCCGCGCCTATTATTCCGAGAAAAAGTGGATGCAGGCGGCGGAGACGTACGGACGGTTCGCCGACGAATTTTCCAAAAACCCCGCCGCCCTGTCGGCCCGCGTGCGTCAGGCGATTGCGTTGCAGAACGCCGGGCAGGCCGAAGGCTCCGCCGTAGCGTGGGAGAAGGCGAGGGTGGTTGCCGGGGACAATTCCCCCGAACGGCAGATGGCGCTGGAACAACTCGGGTTGATCTATTGCCAGTTGGGTAAGAACGACCGGGCCGTTCCGGTCTTTGCCGACCTGCTGAAGAATTTTCCACAGACCCGCGTCCGCGCCCTGGCCAGTTACACCCTCGGATCGGACGCGTTCCAGAAGAAGGATTACAAGAACGCAGAAGGTTATTTATTGGAAGCGCGCAAACTCGAAGCGGCCACCTATTCGCTTTCCGCCGACGAACGGCTCGCGTTACTCGCCTTCGCGTTGCAGGACTATAAAAAGACCACCGCTTACTCGGCCGATTACGAGAAGGACGCCGCCGCGACTCCCGCCACCGCCAAAAATAAATTACCTGCCGCCCTCTATTTCTGGCTCGGCCAGCAATCCCAGAACGTGGCGAAGTTCGACGCGGCCATCACGGCGTTTTCTGTCGTGGTCAACCATCCGCAAGCGGGGGAATTTGGCACTCCGGCCTGGTGGCTGCTGGCCGAGAGTCAACGCGCGGCGGGGCAGTTCAAGGCGGCAGTGGCCAGTTACCAGACCTACCGCCAGAAAAATCCCCCTGCCGCCAACAGCACCGAGGTTTTGCTCGCGCTCGCGCAGGCCGATCTCGGCGCGGCCGATTACGACGCGGCGCAATCCTTGGTCGAACAGGCGATGCTCCAGGAGCCGGAGGGCAAGGACAACGCCACGGCGCGGCGCATTCTCGGGGATACCTATTTCGCCCGCGGCAATTACGTCGAAGCGGCAAAAGCTTTCGTGGCGCTGGCTTTGCTTTATAATGATCCCACGCTCACCCCGCTGGCGATGAAACGCGCTTCCGAAGCGTATGCCAAGGCCGGGCAGGCGGATCAGGCGCAGGAATGGCGGAACACTCTGAAAAAGAAATACCCGAACTACAATTGATCTTCCCGGAGCTTCCATGAAACCGCTCAGTCAAACCAATCCCTATGTCGAACCCGAACCGCCTTATGTGCGCTGGGCGGTCCTGGCGTTGATCCTCTCCCTGGGGTTGCACATCTTCATGGCGTTCTGGTTCGGCCTGATCCATCTGCCCGATTACGCGATTCCTTATCACAAGGAGAAGTACAAAAAACCTTTTCAAATCAAGCGCGTGGAAATGAACCCGGCCACCATGGTCGGTTCCCCTCATCCGGGAGTGACCGTCACCCCGCTGGCGCACGACCCGAATCCTTCCCCGATCAATTCCAGCGATGGCCGCGCCATTGCGCGCGCCCTGATGAGCACGCCGCCCGCTATGGCCGTTCCCACAACTCCCGATCCGGTCAACCATGCCGTCGCGGTCAATCTGGCGTCCAGTCCCTACGCACCTTCGGACAAGTCCAAGCTCGAAGCCGAAATCGCCCGCATCAACAGCGGCCCGCTCAATCTTTCCGGTCCCGATCAGGCCGGTGCCAGCAGCGGGGCGGTCACCGCGCCGTCCGGAGGCAGCGGAGCGACGCCTGGCCCTGGCGGCGTGGCGGGGTTGCCCGGCA
>DBTH01000180.1:27963-31321 GCA_002306945.1 Methylacidiphilaceae bacterium UBA1321
GGGACTGCCGAGCTTCGACCAGATCAAGGCCGGATTCCGCACGCCGCAAGCCGGATTGAATCCGAAATTGCCCGAACCGGTTCTGTTGCGATTGCCCAGCGACGTTGTGTTCGACTTCGACTCGTCGAATATCAAACCGGTTGCCGAGCCGCTTTTACAACAAGCGGTCGACTGGATTAAAAAGTATCCTGTCGCCAGGATTCAGGTCGATGGCTTTACCGATACTATCGGAGGTGATGCGTACAATCAGAAGCTTTCCGAGGAACGCGCCCGAGTGGTGTCGGAGTGGATCAAGCAACGCCTCGCCAGCGGCCAGTACAGCTACGAAACCAAAGGCTACGGCAAGACGCGACCGCTTGTGAATCCGCAGGGATCGATCGACGAACAACAACGTAACCGCCGCGTGGAGATCACCATCCAGGGTATCAATCCCTGATCCTGAAATAAGCCAGGAGCGCTTACGGGTTTGTATTTTTGTATCCCGAAATGTAATGCGTTGTTACCTTTTTGTAAGGTAATGACCTCGCAAAAGTAGCTGAGAGCAAATGATATACAAATTGAGAGAATGCCTCACTTTAGAATATTATTGCTTGAAAGATTCATTCCTATTAAAGTTCGCTCATGGAAACATTTGAAAGCAATGTCCACATAGCCGAAGAGCTTGCCGAAATCGCAACGCAACTCCAGCGTTCCTTTTTGGTCGAACTCTCCACGGAAGTCAATCGGGGTAATATTTCGATTCCGCAATATACCTTGCTCGGCTTCTTGAATCAGAGCACTGGATTGAATATGTCGCAATTGGCCGAGCTGATGCGTCATACCACTCCGGCGACTACAGGATTAGTGGATCGGTTGGTGGAGGCGGGGTTGGTCGAACGGTTCAATCATCCTAAAGATCGTCGTCAGGTGTTGGTTCGCATCACTGACAAAGGTCGTGAACTGGTCGAGGGTATGAAACGTGGCATTGTTCGTAACATTCTTGAAATGTTCAAAGAGCTCAGCCATGAAGATCAGGAAGCCTGGGTGCGGATTTACCGGACGATCATTCGCCGGTGCACGGCGCACGCCAATCGCTGATCCATTATTTATTTCGCATTGTCGCATCCCGCCAGGGAGAATATCCGGGCGGGATGTTTTTTTTCGATGAGAGTGATCGCGGGTGTATCGCGAAAATAAACACCCGGTGGAAGACCGTTTCTTAACGGCCCGCAGATCGATTTTTACTCGTGATTCGGGGAAAAACGTTTCCTCACTATAATGTCACCTATTAGCAACAATTAGTTTTATCGTTGACGACAGCAACAACCATCCTTACGGTGATTGCCTTTATTTTATGGCCGAAGAACTCAGTTACGTTATCATTAATCCTTACACGGTAAGCAAGTCGCGTACCGGAGGTGTCATCGCGCGTTTGCTCACGCGCACAGCGTTGGATCTGGTTAGCGCCCAGATGTTTGCTCCAAGTGCTGCACTTGTCGAAGAATACAACAAACACGTCATTACGGACAAAGACCCGCAAGATCGGTTCATTCAGGAATTGATCCACGACTATATCCGGGAGAATTTCTCTCCTGATCCGGTCACGGGCCAGCGCAAGCGTCTCATGATGCTTTTGTTCCGGGGCGACGATGCGGTTCGCAAGGTTCGCGAAGCGGTGGGCAATATCAAGAAAGCCTCCACCAAGGGCGAAACCATCCGCGAAACCTACGGCGATTTCATCCTCAACCGTGACGGCACCGTCCGCTATTTTGAACCGGCTGTTCTGGCGGCTCCCGACATTGAGGAAGCCCGCACAAAGCTCAAGATCTGGGCCCAATACAGCGAAACCGATGGCGGCCTGCTCGAAAACATCCTGCCCACCACCAGCGATCCCAATCACCAGCGCACGCTCGTCATCATCAAGCCCGACAACTTCCGCTTCCCGAGTGGACGTCCCGGCAACATCATCGATATCTTTTCCCGCACCGGCCTGTCCATCACCTCGATCAAGGTGCACCGCATGTCGGTGGCCGAGGGCGAGGAATTCTACGGCCCGGTTCGTCCGGTTCTGCGCGAAAAGCTCGGCGAACAAATCGGAGTCCGCGCAAGCGAATTGCTCGAAAGCTCCCTGGGTCTCAAGATCGACAAGAAGACCGTCGAAGCGATCGGCAAGCTTCTCGGGCCGGCCGCCGGCGATCAGCAGTTCGATAACATCGTCAAATTCATGACCGGCCGTTCCTGGGCGGAGTGTCCCAAGGAAGAGCGCACGATGCTGGGTTTGGAAAAGTGTATTATCCTCACCTACGAAGGCCTGGATGCGGTGCGGAAAATCCGCCACGTTCTCGGCCCCACCGACCCCTCCAAGGCTCCTCCCGGATCGATCCGCCGGGAATTCGGCCAGACCATCATGGTCAACGCCGCCCACGCCTCCGATTCCGCCGAAAACGCGCAACGCGAAATGGGCATCATCAAGATCAAGCAAAACAACTTCAAATCCGTCGTGGAATCCTTCTACGGCAACTAGGGCCGGAAAGGCCGGATTGATAAAAGAGTGCAATACGGGTTGCAATTTCCTGCGTTGCACTCTTTACTAGCCACTTCACAATATTACAAAATAGATTGGAATAATGATTATGGAACCCTCCCGTCGCGTACAGGAATTGACTCCCTCGCTGACTCTCGCAATCGATAGCAAAGCCAAAGCCATGAAGGCTGAGGGCATTGATGTGATTGGCTTTGGAGCCGGCGAACCCGATTTTGACACACCCGAACACATCAAGGCCGCCGCGATGGGCTCTCTCGATGCCGGATTCACCAAGTACACTCCCTCCTCCGGTATTCCCGAACTGCGCGCCGCCATCAGCGAAAAGCTCAAGCGCGACAACAATCTCGATTACAAGGCTTCCCAGATCATCGTCAACTGCGGCGCCAAGCACTCCTGTTTCAACGCCCTCCTGGCCACCCTCGACGAAGGCGATGAAGTCATCATCCCGGCCCCCTACTGGCTGAGCTATCCCGAGATGGTCAAGATGGCCGGGGCCAAGCCCGTCATCGTGGAGACCACCGACAAGACCGAGTTCAAGCTCACGCCCGACGCCCTGCGCCAGGCTATCACCCCGCGCACGCGCCTGTTCGTCCTCAACTCGCCCAGCAACCCGACGGGCGCCACCTATTCCCGCGCCCAGCTCGAGGCCCTGGCCGACGTCCTCCGCAAGGAGGACATCTACATCATCACCGACGACATCTACAACAAGCTCGTCTTCGACGCTTTCCCCTACGTCAGCGTTGTCCAGCTCGGCGAGGACATCCGGAAGAAGACGATCATCGTCAACGGCGTGTCCAAGTCCTACTCGATGACGGGCTGGCGCATCGGCTACCT
>DBTH01000125.1:0-157 GCA_002306945.1 Methylacidiphilaceae bacterium UBA1321
GCGCGAACTTCGTCGCCTGTCACCACTTCCCCTTCATCGAGCAGTACGACATCCTCAGCTACGCGGTGCCCGGCGCCGTGTTCCTCCTCAACACCCCGTTGGGTGCGGACAAGGCCTTCGACTGGCTGCCCCGCGAGATGCAGGAACAGATCGTCGA
>DBTH01000125.1:507-1453 GCA_002306945.1 Methylacidiphilaceae bacterium UBA1321
GACCTGCTTCTTCGCCATCTCCGGCATCCTGCCCCGCGAAGAAGCCATCGCCCACATCAAGAAATCGATTCAGAAAACCTACGGTCGCAAGGGTGAAGCCGTTGTCCAGAAGAACTTCGCCGCGGTGGACGCCACATTGGCCGCCCTCCACGAAGTCAAGTACGGCGCCGTTACCGCTTCCCGCGGTCGCAAGCCGATCGTTCCGGACGAAGCCCCCGACTTTGTCAAGCGCGTCAGCGGCTTGATGCTGGCCGGTCGTGGCGACGAACTCCCCGTCAGCGCCTTCCCCGTCGACGGCACCTGGCCGACCGCCACTGCCAAGTGGGAAAAGCGCAACATCGCTCTGGAAATCCCCGTCTGGGATTCGAGCCTCTGCATCCAGTGCAACAAGTGCTCGATCGTCTGCCCACACGCCGCGATCCGCTCGAAGTTCTACCCGGCCGAAGCCCTCAACGGCGCGCCGGAAACCTTCAAGTCGGTCAACTTCCGTTCGAACGAATACCCCGGCTCCAAGTTCACCATCCAGGTGGCTCCCGAAGACTGCACCGGTTGCTCGCTCTGCGTCCAGGCCTGCCCGGCCAAGGACAAGGCCAACCCGCGTCGCAAAGCCATCAACATGGAACCGCAGCCCCCGCTGCGCGACAAGGAACGCGACAACTACAACTTCTTCCTCGCACTGCCGCTGCCGGATCGCACCAAGATCAAGCTTGATGTCAAGACCTCGCAGTTCCTCGAACCCCTGTTCGAATACTCCGGCTCCTGCACGGGTTGCGGTGAAACGCCCTATGTCAAATTGCTCACCCAGCTCTTTGGCGACCGCGCCATCATCGCCAACGCCACGGGTTGCTCCTCCATCTACGGCGGTAACCTGCCCACCACTCCCTACACGGTCAACGCCGCGGGTCGTGGCCCGGCCTGGTCCAACTCCCTCTTCGAAGACAACGCC
>DBTH01000125.1:1707-7370 GCA_002306945.1 Methylacidiphilaceae bacterium UBA1321
CTCTTCGAAGACAACGCCGAATACGGCCTCGGTCTTCGTTGCGGCATCGACAAGCTGGCCGAAATCGCCCGCGAACTGGCCCAGAAACTGGCCCCGCAGATCGGCGATACCTTCGTTCAGGAATTGATCGCCATCCGGCCCGGCACCGAAACCGAAATTGCCGAACAGCGCAAGCGCGTTGTGGCTCTGCGCGACCGCCTGGTCGCCGTCCAGACCGTTGACGCCAAGCGCCTCGACCAACTCGCCGACTACCTCGTTCCCAAGAGCGTCTGGGTCATGGGTGGAGACGGATGGGCCTACGACATCGGTTACGGTGGTCTCGACCACGTCCTGTCCCTGGGCCGTAATGTCAACATCCTCGTCCTCGACACCGAATGCTACTCCAACACCGGCGGTCAACAGTCCAAGTCGACCCCGCTCGGAGCAGTCGCCAAGTTCGCCGTCGGCGGCAAGTCAACCCCGAAGAAGGATCTCGGCCTGATCGCCATGAGCTATGGCAATGTCTACGTCGCCCGCGTCGCCCTCGGCGCCAAGGACGCGCAGACCGTCAAGGCGTTTGCCGAAGCGGAAGCCTTCCCCGGTACCTCGCTCATCATCGCCTACAGCCATTGCATCGCCCACGGCTACGCCCTCAACCTCGGACTCGAACAGCAGAAACTGGCCGTCGAGACCGGTTCCTGGCCGCTCTACCGGTTCGACCCGCGCCGCGAAGCCCAGAACCTCTCCGCGCTCCAGCTCGACAGCAACGCGCCGAAGGGTGCGCTCGAAACTTACCAAAGCAACGAGTTGCGCTTCCGCCTGCTGGAAAAGACCGCTCCGGATCGCGCCAAGGAATTGCACTCCGAAGCGACCCACGTCCTGCATCGCCGTTACAACCTCTACTCGCAACTGGCTCACTTCGGTGAGAAAAACGAGAAGCCCACGGCCAATGGAACCACTGAGGCCAACGGAGGGAACAAATAATGAACCTGTCCACCACCTACCTGGGATTGAAACTCAAGAACCCCTTCATGCCGGGTGCCTCGCCGATGCCGGATAGCATCGGTGCCGCCCGCCGCCTGGAGGACGCGGGTGCATCCGCCATCGTGATGCACTCCCTCTTCGAAGAACAGCTCGCCAATGAGGAGAGCGTTCTCGAAAACGAAATCTCAAAGCATCTGGAGTCCACTCCCGAAGCGGCGAGTTTCCTGCCCATCCCGACTGAGTTCGCCCTCGAACCCGACGAGTATCTCAAGCAGATCACCGACCTCAAGCAGGCGGTGGAGATTCCCATCATCGCCTCCCTCAACGGCATCACAGAGGGCGGCTGGGTCAAGTACGCCAAGGAGATCGAGAACGCCGGCGCCCATGCGCTGGAATTGAACTTCTACCAGCTCTCCACCGACGTGAATGAAACCGGCGCCGATGTCGAAAAGCGCGCCATCGAAATCCTCAAGTCGATCAAGCAGAACCTCAAGATTCCCGTCGCGGTGAAGTTGTCGCCCTTCTTTTCCTCGCTGCCGAATTTTGTGCGCAACCTGGTCGCCTCCGGCGCGGACGGCATCGTCCTGTTCAACCGGTTCTACCAGCCCGACATCGACACCGAGGAACTCGATGTCCTGCCCACGCTCCAGCTCTCCAACTCCTTCGAGTTGCGCCTACGCCTGCGTTGGCTCGCCATCATCAGCGCCGCGGTACCGACCAATTACGCCTGCACCGGCGGCGCTTACACCGGACACGACGGCATCAAGGCGATCATGACTGGCGCCACGACCGTCCAGTTCGTTTCCAGCCTCCTCAAGAACGGGCCGGAATACCTTTCGACCATCATCAAGGATGCCGAAAAGTGGCTGGAAGAACACGAATACACTTCCATCGACGAACTCCGTGGCAGCATGAGTTTCAAACACTGTCCCGATCCGCTGGCCTACGAGCGCGGTAATTACCTCCGCATGCTCCAGGGCTGGAAGGTCTGAAACAGATACTCCCCGCTTCCTGCTGATTGCCGAAAAACTCCCGCTGGCCCTGCCTCGGGAGTTTTTTGCTGCACCCCACCGGCAGACACTCATTAAATTTTACCTCTGAAAACACTCTTGCCAGCCGGGCTTCGGTGATAGACACTCCCCACCTGCTTATTATGGAACCCATGAAGCGGCTGGAAGTCCGCGCCAAGTTTTTCTTCGAAGGAGATCAAAAGTTTTACCTCCAGGGGGTCACCTATGGCCCTTTCCGTCCGCAAGCTCCCGGACAGGCCGGACTCCCCACACCGGAACGAGCCGAACAGGATTTCAAGTTGATGACCGAACTCGGCGTCAACGTCCTGCGCATTTATCATACCCCGCCCCGCTGGTTCCTCGACCTGGCCGAGCGCCACCACCTCCGGGTGATGATTACGATCCCGTGGCACAAGCGCGTCCTCTTCCTCGACAATAAGGACGACCTTGAGACGATCCGCAATAATGTCCGCGAAGCCGTCCAGGCCAATTCCGGCCACAACGCCGTCATGGGCTACTTCGTCGATAACGAAATCCCCACCGATCTCGTCCGCTGGTACGGTTCGCGCCGGATGGAGTCCTTCCTCGATTCCCTCGTCGCCATCGTCAAAGAGAACGATCCCGGCGCTCTCGCCGCCTACGCCAATTTTCCGCCCACCGAATATCTCCTGCCCAAGAACGTCGATTTCTACAGCTACAACGTCTATCTCCACAAGCAGAAGGAACTCAACAACTACCTCAGCCGCCTGCAAAATCTCGCCGGAGACAAGCCGCTCATCCTGAGCGAATTTGGCATGGACACGATCCGCCATCCCGAGGAAGAACAAGCCGAGTTGCTCTGCCAGCACGTCAACACCGTCTTCAAGGCGGGCCTGGCCGGAACCATCATTTTCTCGTGGACTGACGAATGGTTCACCGATGGCGTCGATGTCACCGACTGGGCCTTCGGCATCGTCAAGGCCGACCGTCGCCCGAAGAAAAGTTTCTACGCGCTCAAGCCGTTCCTGAGCAACCCGCAGCGCCCCCTTTCCGAACGCTTCCCCCTGCCCGCCTATCCGATGGTCTCGGTCGTGGTGTGCAGCTACAACGGCGAACGCACCCTGCGCGATTGCCTCTGGTCCCTGCGCAAGATTCAGTATCCGAATTACGAAGTCGTCTTCGTCGATGACGGCTCCAAGGACAATTCGCAGCAAATCGCCGCCGACTTCCCCGAAGTCCGCAACATCAAGCAGGTCAACAAAGGCTTGAGTGTCGCCCGCAACGTCGGCATCAACGCCGGCAAGGGCGAGATCATCGCCTTCACCGATTCCGACTGCATGGCCGACCAGGACTGGCTCTATTTCCTGGTCAACACGCTGACCTCCTCACACGAATTCGCCGCGGTCGGCGGCCCCAATATTTCCCCGCCCGCGCAAGACTGGATTCAAGCCACCGTCGCCGTCGCGCCCGGCACCCCCAGCCACGTTCTCCTCACCGACACCGTCGCCGAACACGTTCCCGGCTGCAACATGGCCTATTACAAATGGGCACTGGAGCAAATCGGCGGATTCGACCCCGAATACCGCAAGGCCGGTGACGACGTCGATGTCTGTTGGCGCATCATGCAACTCGGCCACAAGATCGGTTTCAGCCCCGCCGCCGTGGTGTGGCATTACCGCCGGTTTGAGGTCAAAACCTATTTCAGCCAACAAACCGGTTACGGCGAAGCCGAGGCGCTCCTGCGTTACAAGCACCTCCAATATTTCGGCACCACCGGCACCGCCATCTGGCACGGCAACGTCTACACGCAGGCCCGCATGGATACGTTCTTCTCCAGACCCGTCATCTACCACGGCGTTTTTGGCACCGGCCTGTTCCAGTGCATCTATCCCCACCGCATGTCACCCTGGGCCGGACTGCTCAGCAGCCTCGAATGGCTCGGCCTGAGCTTGTTCCTGTTTTTCATCTCCATCCCCATCCGCGAAATCGCCCTCGTGCCACTCCTCATGTTCGGCTCGACCCTCTGCGTCGGCCTCGCCTACATGATGCAGGCCCGCATTGAACCGAAATTCGATTCCCTCCAGTCGAGGTTGCTCCTGCTCTATCTGGCCATCTTTCAACCCTGGCGGCGCGCGTGGGCCCGGTACTTCACCTGGCTCAGCGGCAAGGAAACCCCCGCCTTCGTCATCAAGAGCAAGGAAGCCGATCCCCACTTCTCGCCGAATTGGAGCCAGTCCGGTCTTCTCTCCTTCTGGAGCGAAAGCGGCAAGGAACGCACCGACCTGCTCAACAAGGTTCAAGACGCGCTCGAAAACGAAGGTTGGAAATATTCCCTCGACACCGGCTGGACCAACTGGGACGTCCACGTCTTTGCCAGCCGCTGGTGGAATCTGCGCCTGCGCACCATGACGGAAATCTATCCCCATGGCCGCCGCCTGACCCGCGTCGGGATTTTCCTCAACAACAGCACCTTCGCCTTCCTCAGCGGATCGATCCTCTACACGGCTCTCATCCTGACCGGACTCAGCTACACTTCGCACATCGTGTTCCCGATCATCCTCGCCATTGGCATTGGCGCGCTCGCGTGGTGGTTGTTCCACGGTCTGCGCCTGCGCTGGCGTTTTGCCGAACTCGTCCAAGTCGCCGCCATCCGCGCCGGACTCCAACCCGTCAATCGCGTCCACGGTGCCCCCCAAGACTCCAAAGCTGCGGACAAAACAGAAGCAGAAGAACCGAAAACCGCCGCCTGAGCGCGGGGCTTGTTATGCAGAACGGTTTCCCGTGCCTGACAATCGAGACACACGGAAACGCTGTGCCTTTTACTGAAAACCGAATACTGAAAACTGAAAACGGACTTCTTTCTGCTTCCGGTTTCCGGTCTCCGGTCTCCGACCTATGAACCTCTACCGCCGCGTCGCCAGCTTTTACCGGCCCTACCTGCCGACGATCTTCTTTTCGCTCGGCCTTCTCATCGTCAACATCGGCTTCAACCTCCTCAAGCCGTGGCCCATCAAGTGGGTTATTGATTACATCATCCCGCTGGCCACCTCACATGATCCACTTCAAGCCCAGGCAGTCGATACGCTGCACATCATCGGTTCGTACCAATTCACAGGCACGCTGGCACAGGCCCTGATCTACGCCGTCGTCGCCCTCGTCGGCATCACCCTCCTCTCCGGCGCCTTTTCCCTCTGGAACAACTACGTCCTCATCAAGATCGGGTTGAAAACCCTCCTCAATCTCCGCACCCAGCTTTACGCCTATCTCCAACACCTGCCCCTCCACTTCCACGACCGGCGGCGCAGCGGCGATTCCACCTTCCGCGTCGCTTACGATTCTCAGGCCGTGCAGACCTTTTTCAATCGCGGCTTCGCCACCATCTTCGGCTCCGTCTTCACCCTGATCGCCACGTTCGCCGTGATGTACCGAATGGACGCCCCGCTCGCATTCCTCTCCTTCGCCGTCGCGCCGTTCCTCTGGGGCACGATCCTCTACTACTCCAAACGCGTCCGCGAACAGACCACCACACTGCAACAGGAAGAGAGCGACGTCCTGGCCCGCGCCTCCGAGGGTCTCACCAGCATCCGCATCGTCCACGCGTTCGGGCGGCAGGATTTCGAAGTGAAAGAGTTCGAGCGCGAAGCCCAGTCCAGCCTCTCGCCCAATCTCCAACTCACCATCACCCACGACGTCTCCACACCCGATCTGAGC
>DBTH01000066.1:0-235 GCA_002306945.1 Methylacidiphilaceae bacterium UBA1321
CGCGCGTTTGACACAGGGATGTGGGGGGGTGGCTGTGGGGCGTTGCGGCGTGGCGGCGTGTTGCTCCGTACAGGCCGCGGGTGTTGATTCTGGATGACGGCTCTTTGACGGAGGCGGATTGCGGGCGGTTGCGCCGTTACGGGGAATTGACCGTGGTGCGCAAGGCCGAGATGGAGGTCCGGGTGGAGTCGGATTACGCGGATTATCCGGCATTGCTTGAATATTACCGGAAAAT
>DBTH01000066.1:489-3269 GCA_002306945.1 Methylacidiphilaceae bacterium UBA1321
ACCGGAAAACGGTTCTGGCACCGAAACTGTTGGGGATTCTGCCTTTCGTGCCGGAAGGCCGGACGGTGCTTCTGTTTGACTCGGATCTGTTGTTTTTCCGCCGACCTGAGGAAGTGGAGAAGATTCTCCGCAGTCATCAGCCATCGTCCTATGTTCATCTGCGCGAGACCGACCCGACCTATTCCCAATCGCCGGAGTTGCGCCAACTTTGCGGCGATGTGCCGTATGGATTCAACTCCGGGCTCCTGATTTTCCAGCGCGACTGGTTGAGTCGGGAATTGATCGCTCGTGTGCATGGGGAAATCGCGGCCCTGCCGAAGTTGAACCTGCTTTATCAGGATCAGATCTATTATGTGCGACTGGCCACATTGAGAGGCTACAGCCATTTTTCTCCCGAACGCTATAGCGAGGACGGCAAGCGCCGGCCCGGCGATGGCGTCATGGTAATGAAACACTACCATTCGTGGATGAAAACGTTCTTTACGCTGGAAGGACTTCTTTATCTTCTGAGAAAAGATTGAGAAAGACGTTGCCGATGCGAAAGGTTTTCGATAGGTAAGAGAAAATGTTACCGACCGGCTGGCGCAGACTATGGCTTTTGATTCTGATTTTTTTAGCGCGTCTTTTCTATCACATCGCTTTCAAATGCCACGGGCTTCTCGGCGGGTTGGCGCGGTTATTCCGGACTCCGGTCTTAAGATACGGGTTGAAATTGAAAGCGCTTCCGGCGGGTGTACCGGACGATTCGATCCGCATCGTCAGCTTTCTTTGTCACAACGACGTGGCAATGTGGATGTGGGCGTATGCTTCCTGGCGGCGTTTTTCCGGGATTTGTGCGCCAGTGATCATTCTCAATGACGGATCGTTCACTCCCGGAGACCGCGACATTCTCCGACGCTGGCCGGAAGTTTCGATTGTCGAACCGGACGAAGCCGAACGCAAGGCGGCCGAATTTTACAAGGACCATCCTGGTGCGCTTCCTTTGCGGAAGGATCAACTCGGTCCAAAATTCACCGATGTGCCGTTGTTTGTTCCCGCCGGGAAGAAAGTCTTTATTTTCGATGCGGACTTGCTCTTTTTCCGTCACCCGGCCGAAGCGGTTGAAGTGCTGCGCAAGCCCTCTCTTTCCGCTTACTATTATTGTCAGGAAGAACAAGCCAGCTATCAGGCCGATCCCGTCTTAAGCCGCCATTTCTCCAATTTGCCCTACGGCTTTAACTCCGGAATGCTCATCTTCGAACGGGACACGATGCAACCGGCCCACGTCGAGCGCCTGTTTCAGACGGTTCGCTCGTTTCCTCCGCTCAAATTGGCCTACTACGACCAGATCTATTACGTCCTGCTGGCGACCGAAACCGGCTTCCAGGGTTTTCCGAAAACCTACGCGACATCGATGCTCCAAAAGCCCGATGTCCTGGTGATGAAACATTACCACTCGTGGATGAAACACTTCTTCGTACAGGAAGGACTTTGGCAACTCCTGCGCCACCCTTGATAGATTGGCCGGGTAAAACAGATCCGGGTTTACATCGAAAGCGCGCGCGTTATTCTTTCAACCGATGAGCCTGCTACGAGCCACATTCGACCGCGAACTTGCCTGCGAAAAAGTCAACGAACTGCTCGCCCTTGAAGACAAGCCGGAGCGTTTGGCGGAAAAGCTCAACGTCCCCCGTGACGTGGAAAAAATCCGGGCCGGTCTGGCGAAAATATCCTTCAAGAAACTTGTCTCCGAAGTTGAAAAACTCCGCGAATTCGTCGAGCTCGAAAAAGAAATCGCCGACGTCGAAGCGGGTAAGTTCACACTCTCCTTCCTTGGCAAAGGGTACGCCGTCAAGAAACTCGAAGGGCTCATGGAACGCCGCCGCAAGTTCGGTTCCCTGATCGAAACCCCCCGCTGGTTCTTTAGTCAGGAACGGGTCTGGCTGCTCAATTCCGTGCGCGATTACGCCCTCGATTCCTCGCACCAGGGCGATGCCGAATGGGCGCAGGAGGAACTCGAATCGCTCCCGCTTCCCGTCTCGGCCATGTTCGAAGCCGGCAACGTCGAGACCGCCAAGGCCATGGCCGCGCAACTCGGCCTGCCGTTCCACGACACCGATCCCCAATTCGTCCTCACCCAACTCGAAGGCCACCGCGCTCTCTATCTCGATATGGAGAAACAGGCTGCTTTCTATTTCATGCCGATCAAGGGAATGTGACGGACGTGGCGGGGAAAGTTTTCAGTGAAAGACAGGAAAGTACGAAGTTCCAGTTTTTTGCTTTCGTAACTCCACTGGAACTTTCAATCCTTACCTTTCTGAGTTCCTGATAAAATCCGCCTGCTTTTAATGTCTCATTCGGGGATGGTTGAAATCCCTCGCCTTGAGGCGAAGAGAAGAGAGGGGGAAAGTGGTCGCGTGGGGAAGAATTACCGAAAAGGAGCGCACTCAGTGCGATTTGAAAGTGCACAAGCCCCAACACGTCAGTGTTCTGAGGGTGGCCAGAATCCCCGTGATTCTCTTTCCTAGCTCCTGGCTCAATTCCTTGGCCTCACACCCGATCAACTCTTTGAATTCAGGCTCCGAAGTCATGCCTTCTATGATCGGTGTGGTGATGGATTGAATCCGACAGGTAACTCCGGCCTCATTTGGACAGCAACCCTCTGGGCCACGGTTATTTCGTGCGGGTACGGAGTTGCTCGTTTGGGCCAAGATCGCTGCGGATATTTTCCCGCACTCGCGCCTTGTTCCCGCACGAAATTGCTCGTGGATTTGCGACTATTTCACTTCAAAGAGCTCTCG
>DBTH01000231.1:0-6958 GCA_002306945.1 Methylacidiphilaceae bacterium UBA1321
GGTTGATTTCGTCGGCCAGCAGCAGATGCGCGAACACGGGGCCTTGGCGGACCTCGAAGGTTCCCGACTGGGGGCGATAGATCTGGGTGCCCACGACGTCGGCGGGCAGAAGGTCGGGCGTGAACTGGATGCGCGAGAAGCTCGCCTGCACGGCGCTTGCCAGGGCGCGCACGACGGTGGTCTTGGCCAGACCCGGGGCGCCTTCCAGCAGCACGTGTCCGTCGGCGAGGATCGCGACGAGCAGGTCGTGGCAGAGGCTTTCCTGCCCGATCACCGCGCGCGTCAATTCGGTGCGCAATTGCGGCACGAAACCCGAGGCCTCGTGGATGCGACGAGAGAGTTCCTGGAGTTGAGCGGTCGACATCGGACGTGTTCTCCTGCGATGTGTGGGTACGGGCGGTGCATAATATCGTGCTCTGGGGCCGGTGCGGCAAGTGGAGCGAGGCCGTCAGGCCCATCCCATGCGGGGCCGCGACGTTTTTTTTACGCACATGTGACGGATCGGGGGAAAGCCCTTCGGCTTCGCTCAGGGCGAGCCTTCCCCCGTGCTCTCGGCTCCGCGTTGCCTCCGGTTTTCGGGCGAGGCGTGCCTCGCTCCTACGGATGACAACGCGGGATCCTCGGCTCCCCCTTCTCCGGGGGGACCCCGGTTCGTTTGTGACGGAAATTGTCTTTGCTGGCTGCGTCTGCAGGTCTCAGCGGCAGACGCAAGGGGACGCGAAGGCGGCCCAGCGCACCAGCAGGGCGAGGCCGAAGGCGGCGACGGCCAGTGCGAAGGAAAGGAAGGCGCGTTTCTGTCGCAGAATCTTCAGGTCGCGGATGAGGCAGAGCTTGCAATGTTCGAATTGGTATTCGTTCGCGGCATTCGTCTCGGACACCAGATCGACCCAGGTGTACGGGAGCGGCAGAGGCTTGTTGAACCAGATCGAGAATTTCGCCCCGGCGCGAAAGAAAACGCCTGTCGCTCGATTCTGGATAGCGGGGGGCAGGTGGTCCATGGGGTTGACGGTGGAGTTCAGGCAGAGGAGGGCTTGGAGGAGGGCGAAGGCCCAGCAGCCGATGGAAAGGAACAGGGCGAGGAAGTAGGCGAATGTCCACGGAAAGGCGGCGCAGAAGAACAGGAGTTCCCATCCTTTGTCCCATCCCGCCAATGGGACGATCATGGCGGCCAAGAGGAACGAGATCTTCAGATCGATGGCGCGGATGGTCGCTTGGGTGTCGGCGACCGCGTCCTTGAAGAATTCCAGTGTGACTGGCATGGGAAACCTCTAGAGTGATGGAGCCATGACAGGACGGGAATCAGCCAGTCCTTGGGTGTTGAGATTGCCGACGGTGATCAGGAGATAATCTGGCAGATTGTTGTTCTTTTTGATCAATAGATCGCTATTGAATTTTGCATCTGAGGGCGATAAATATTGGAGTAAGATATCCTTTGTGATATGCAGCATTTCGTTGCTACTGAAAATGACCTTGACTTCCGTGTTGAACGCACTGAGCTGGTCCTTTTTTGCGGACATCTCATCCAGTTGGCGCGCATGGCACTGGATGAACGAATTGTGACGTTTATGAAATTCGCTCAGAATGGGCTTGAAAAGATTCGATATGAGTGCGTCCCCGGGAGTGGATCCCGTATGTTCTGATCTGATATGCGCAATGGTGGCAACGTCATAAGAAGGGATATTTTCAATGCCGTGAAAGAGGTTGAAAAAATGCTCTTGGGTGGATTCGTCGATCAAGAATCTGTTCAGAGAATCCTTGGAAAGGAGGCGCGCACAATTTGTGACAGATTTGCCGAAATACTTGCCCGCTCCCGTGGCGGCGACACCTTCATATTCGAACGCTTCGTCATAGGTGATCACCGAGCGGACGATGATTCGATGTTTTTTTTCTAGGGCCTTTTCGCTTAGTGTATCGGTTGAAGCAGACAGAGCGAGAATCAGTCTTTCGAGGAGAATCTGAGAATTGATCAAATGAAGAAAATAGGTGAAGTAGCAATTGAAGACCAATGCTTCGAGCGGCGTGTCGAACACGATCAAGGCACCGTCTCCTGTATGCTTGAAGTTCTCATTGAATTCGATTTTCCTGAAAAGAGATGGCTCCACGAGTTTGCAGCATTCCCGTGTACAGAGTACAATCAAATCAAAGGCAAACTGAAGGTACTTGATGTTGGTTTGTGGGGCTTTGCTGTATTTGAAGATGTCAAGACCAAGTACAGCTTTTTTGATTTTGCTAATGTTGAGCGATTTCCCCTCATTAGGAGGTGCTGTAGTTGTATCCTTTTTCTGAGCTTTGGATCTCCCGGAAGAGGCTAAAGTAAGCTCTTTTAGAAGAATCTTGAAATCTTTCGCGAAGGCGGGCGTATTGTCGTTCAATGAGCATCCTCGAATGTGAATATTTGGGTGCCAGCCTTCTTTTTCAGGAGATACGTGATTAAGTGTTTGGTGATATATTTGGCGTGATTTACTTTTGGATTGAGCGTCAAATCTTTGCGTAAGCCGTCAGATATGTTGTCTGGATTTTCGCTTGCGATAGCTCTATTGACAAGCGCCTCGGCGAATGATTCATTCGGGATGGCGATGACGCGGTCATTGGTGATGAATCCGAGTTCCTCGGCGAAACTTTGAATGTAGCTCGGCATGGGGGATGATGCTGTCGTATTCTGTGCTAGAGAAATCATTTTTTTGAAATCCTGAGAGTTTGAGGCTTTGAACTTGGCGAATTTCGATGAGTGATTTCTGTTTCTATAATCCTTTACTTCAACAATAGCTTCTGGGCTGTTGTTTGACTCTCTCGGATTTTCTTGAGGGACTTGAACCTTGATGGCAAAATCTGCCATATTCTCCAGTTCGAAATTGAGTTTTTTGTTCGAACCTTCCGATGTGGGGGTGAGAAAAATGGATACGAGGCTTTTTGATTTGAAAAGCCGGATGAGGGCAGGCAAGAAGAGCCCTTCTTTTTCCAAGAGCGGGAAACGTGACGGAATGAGGGCGGTGGAGTCGAAAAGAACCCTGGAAAAATTTCCGTCCACAAGGATTCGTTCGACAAGTTGGATGAATTGCTCGGGGGTGATGCTGCCGGGACGGAAGGAAAGAACGATCACTTTGCGACAATGGTTTTCCTTTCGTTCACTTTCTGGAAAGGGTTCGTCGTGAATATAGGCACACCATTTGTTTACGAGGACTTTCTTGCCGAAGTTCTTACTCACCTCGCCAAAGCGCGCGAAGAGTTCTTCCAAGTGGCAATGCCCCTCTGAATTTTTGCTCTTGCTCTTGTCCTTGCAGCTGCATCTATCAGGAGATTTGCGGCACCGAAAGTGATCTGGGCCATATTTCGTTGCAAGAAGAATGTTTCGAAGGTGTTGATTTGTGTGGATCTTTCCGATGGTGTCGTCGTAATTAGTGATGATCTTGTTGTAATCAAAAGTGTCGTCTTTTTCAGTGATTGAAGGTAATGTTACGTTGCCATATCCATCTATGCACTGCCCAATGAGGCTTTCGTATGGATTTTTGGGCTCGATTTCTCGATAAGTACTTCTTGAGAACGTAGCGTTGTGGAATCGCCATTCAATGTAATCGCCGATATTTCCCTTTTTTTTGCTATCCCCACCAGCCAGCGACTCATGTAGGAGATCATAATTTCCTTCTTCGGAAAGGGAAATCAACAGGACATCCCGATCCGGCTGAATTTTGCTGTTTCCCTCCATCTTGATCATTCCGCCGCAGAGCAGGCTCAATCCAATGGGCATCATGTGGGCATCGGGATCACCTTGGACGACGAACATGCTGTCAGAGGGGATGATATCTGTTGTGGGCTCTTTCTCGTCCTCGGGTCTACCCATTGGTTTGATGTTTCCATCCAGCCATTGGATGCCCGTGTGGACAAAGTTGTTTTCAAGAGTGAATGTATCTACGGACGATTTGCTGAAATAGTAGTGCATGGAAGGGTAGACAATCAATCCAGAACGCTCCGGTTCGATATGGCTGGTGGGGTGTGTTTCGCGAATCCCGATCCCATAATGATGCTTGCCCAAGGTTTGTTTTCCGTAATGCATCTTGGGGACTTGGATTGTGTAGGTGAAATATCCCTGACGCATTTCGGAACCAAGTGAAATGATCGTATCTACCAAGAATTCGGCTTGAGCGGCCAGTAGTTTGCTGTGCTCGTTGTGGCGATCTCCGTAGTCTTCGATCACGATGAACGTCAGGCAGGTTCGTTTCGTGCAGTCGAGCAAGAAGTCGCGCAAGGCAGCATGTGAAAATCGAGAATTAATGAGATTCATCGAGTCGATGAAAACGGCGGCAGGTGCAAACTCATCTTTGCTTTTTTGATTGAGTTTTATTGTCTTGAACAGGTCGTCACTGAATATTTCCGGATACCAGTCATTTCGTTTGGATTGGATTTCTAGGATGGCCGGTGAGCTTTGGCGGTTTATCTTATGCGTGGAAGTACTTTCTTGGGCGCTGAAGTCTTTGCTGATGTCGATTCCAAAAAAGTCGCGCAGGTTTCCTTCTAGCCCATAGCGATTCTCGTTGGTTGCAATGTATCGGATGAATCTGTCATCTGGTAGGGCGGATAAAAAATGCGCAATCATTTGGGCGCAGAGAATGGATTTGCCTGTCCCCGGTTCGCCTTTAATCAAGATGAGTCGTTGTTCTTTCTGGGGAGGAAGACGTTTTTGCTTTTTTGCTTTTTGCCCCCCTTCTGGAATGGACGGAAGTGGGGGTTCCCATTTGGGCAAGAAAAAGCCGCGATTCGCGACAGGGGTTGCTTCGGATTCTGGCTTCAAGTATGGGCGTTTACTCTGTATTAGGGCCTTCATTTCTGGAGAGGGGGGAAATCCTCCCTTCCATTGTTGATACTCGGTGGGGAAGAGGATGCGATCCAGACCTTCCGACTTGGGGTGCTCGATGGGAAGAACATGCCCGATCTCATTACTCTGATTTTCACCGCGGAATAGCTTCGTGATTCTTGCTTTGGTGGCAGGAGAGCTTGGCATGGTTGTTTTTGGCATGGCACGGGCTTCCAGAGGTCAGAGGAATTGAAGCTCCAAGCAATCCATAAAGATGGACTGGCGAGTCAATAAATTTACTCGAAACCAGAACTGGCGCAGGCCGTTTCCGGGTGCTCGTCACTGAGCCAGAAGTGGATTCGTTGCGAGGTTGGAAATCCGATCCGGAATCTTGGTGTCCATGCGGCAGGGGGCGTCGCCCGGATGGGGCGGGACCCCCGCGGCGCGGTGGATGGGTTTCGTTGGGCGCGCCGCGGAGGCCCGACGAGGCCCTGGACCGGCAACGTCGGTGGTGGGGCGGTTCACGAACCGCCCTCTGAACCGGAACGAATTCGTCCGGGGCCGAGCAGCACCCGGTCCCTCCGGCGCCGCGCCGGAGGGAGCCGCCCGAAGGTGAGCTTTGGCCCGAGGAGGTCGATGAGGAAAGCGTTTGTATCTTACTGCTCAAATGGGCAGAAATTTGTCTGCCATTGGGATGCGAGGGCGATCGTCCATGGGCAACACACTGCGCGTCGTCGGGGCGCACGAACACAACCTGAAGAACGTCTCCGTGGAATTGCCGCGCGACCAACTGGTGGTGCTCACCGGGGTGTCGGGGTCGGGCAAGTCGAGCCTAGCCTTCGATACCATTTTCCGCGAGGGGCAGCGGCGGTACGTCGAGAGCCTGTCGAGCTACGCGCGCCAGTTCATCGGCCAGATGGGAAAGCCTTCGGTGGAACGCGTGGAGGGGATTTCGCCCGCCATCTGCATCGACCAGAAGACGGTGAACCGCAATCCGCGTTCGACCGTGGGGACGACCACCGAGATCCTGGACCACTTGCGACTGCTGTACGCGCGGCTGGGCGAAGCGGCTTGTCCGGAATGCCACGAGCCGATCGAGGCGCGTACGCCGGGGCAGATCGCCGACCGCCTGCTGTTCGATCGACCTGACGAAAATTGTCTGCTGCTGGCGCCGGTGGTGCGGCGTCGCAAGGGCGAGTACCGCGCCGAACAGGAGGAGTGGAAGACGCAGGGCTATCGGTTCGCGCGCATCGACGGCGAACTGCACGACCTGGAGACGGTCAAGGAACTGGAGCGCTACGAGAACCACACGCTGGAACTGGTGCTCGACCGCATCAAGATCGAGGAGAAGACCCTGCCGCGTCTGCGCGAGGGGATCCAGACCGCCTTGAGGTTGGCCGAAGGCGTGGTGTCGGTGTTGACGGGGCCGCAGGCCTTCGAGGGGAAAGGCAAGGAGGGGACGTTTTCGGCCTTGCGCGCCTGCCCCAACGGGCATGTGAACCTGCCCGAGTTGGAGCCGCGCTGCTTCTCGTTCAACCACCCCGCCGGGGCCTGCCCCGAGTGCAAGGGGTTGGGCGTGCTGCGCACCTTCGACGAAGACCTGCTGGTGCCCGACCGGAACAAGTCGCTGGAGCAACGCGCGTTGCTGGCGATCACCGACAAGGGCACGCTGATGTTCAGCGACTGGGGGCCGCGCGAGCTCAAGGCCATCGCTTCGCGCCACGGCTTCAAGCTGGACACGCCGTGGAAGGACATTCCCGCCGCCGGGCGAAGGGCCATCTTGCGCGACGGGGTGCCCGAACGGGGTTTGCGCGGCGCGATCCCGGTCCTGCAGGAATTGTACGACCAGTGGAACATCCGGCTGCTGGAGCGCTTCCAGAGATCGGCGATCTGTCCGTCGTGCCACGGGACGCGCCTGGGGGTGGTGAGCCGCACGGTCAAATTCCGTCAAACGGCGATCTACGAGCTGACGGGCATGACCATCGTGGAACTCGCGAAGTTCTTCCGCGACGTGAAGCCCACCGAATTCGAACTCAAGGTGGGGCGCGAGATCTTCCGCGAGATCCGCGAACGCATCTACTTCCTGGAAGCGGTGGGTCTGGGGTACCTCTCGCTGGACCGCTCGGCGGCCACGCTCTCGGGCGGCGAGGCGCAGCGCATCCGGCTGGC
>DBTH01000231.1:7219-8644 GCA_002306945.1 Methylacidiphilaceae bacterium UBA1321
GGCGGCGAGGCGCAGCGCATCCGGCTGGCGGCCCAGGTGGGATCGGGCCTGCAGGGCGTGTTGTACGTGCTCGACGAGCCCAGCATCGGGCTGCATCCGCGCGACAACAAGCGCCTGCTGGACACCCTGCGCCGCCTGCGCGACCGAGGCAACTCGGTGCTGGTGGTGGAGCACGACCAGGAGACCATGCAGGAAGCCGACCATGTGGTCGACATCGGACCGGGCGCGGGCAGTCTGGGCGGGACCATCGTGGGGCAGGGGCGCTGGACGGACCTGGTGGCGACGCCGGGATCGCCGACCGGTCAATTTCTGTCGGGACGGGCGGGAGTCCCGATGCCCGAGTCGCGTCGGCCCTGCGGCAAGGACGTGCCGCGACTCACCGTTAAAGGTTGCAAGGCCCACAACCTCAAGAACGTGGACCTGTCGCTGCCGCTGGGGCGGTTTGTGGCGCTTTCGGGCGTGTCGGGCTCGGGCAAAAGCACCTTCCTGGACCACATCCTGGGACCGGCGCTGGCCAATGCGCTGCAGGGCGCCGAGCGAGAGGTGGGGGAGCACGCGTCCATCGAAGGGTTGGAGCACCTCGACAAGGTCATCGAGATCGACCAGGCGCCCATCGGGCGCACGCCGCGCTCGAACTCCGCCACCTACACCGGCGTGTTCGACGAGATCCGCAACCTCTTCGCGGCCCTGCCCGAGTCGCAGGCGCGCGGCTACAAGTCGGGGCGGTTCTCGTTCAACGTGGCGGGCGGCCGCTGCGAGGAATGCGAAGGGGCGGGCTCGAAGGACGTGGAGATGCAACTGCTCGCCAACGTGCAGGTGGAGTGCGAGGAGTGCGGCGGCAAACGGTTCAACCCGCCCACCCTGGAAGTGCATTTCAAGGGGAAGACGATTTCCGACGTGCTGGAGATGACGATCGACGAGGCGCTGGACTTCTTCCGGGCGGTGCCAAAAATCGCCCGCGGGCTCCAGACGCTGCAGGACATCGGACTGGGCTACGTGAAGATCGGCCAGCCCTCCACGACCTTGTCGGGCGGCGAGGCGCAGCGCATCAAGCTGGCCAGCGAGCTGCAGAAGCCCTCGACCGGCCGCACGCTGTACCTGTTGGACGAGCCCACCACGGGCCTGCATTTCCAGGACGTGTCGCGGCTGGTGGTCGCGTTGCAGGAGCTGGTGGAACGCGGCAACACCGTGATGGTGGTCGAGCACAACCTGGACCTGGTGCGCGCGGCCGACTGGGTGCTGGATCTGGGGCCCGAAGGCGGTGCGGCGGGGGGCAAGCTTTGCGCCGAAGGCACACCCGAGCAGGTGGCCAAATTGAAGACCTCGCCGACCGCGCCGTACCTGGCGCAGGCCATCGAGGCGGGTAGGGCCATGCGCAAGGTTTCCCCCACCGTTGTAGGGGCGAGGCATGCCTCGCCCGTACGA
>DBTH01000088.1 GCA_002306945.1 Methylacidiphilaceae bacterium UBA1321
AATCAAGGAACTGACCCCTTTTTCTGGAATTTGAAGTGCAGGGCACCATTGTCCTTCTGCAATATTGGAAGCTAAACGGATCGACGGGAAAAGCGAGTGTGACGGTCGATGGTCATCAACCGGTCATCGTCGATGCGTGGTTTGAGAAGACCTGGGGCGGTTTTAACTTAACGCAGGTGGTGGCAAAGGATCTCCAGCCCGGGAGTCACAAGGTTCGCCTAGAAGTGTTAGCAGACAAAAACCCAAAAAGTACGGGAACGGAATTCATTGTGACAGGCATAGGTACGGCTGGGCTCTGAATTTACACTCATGGAGCTACCGAACAAAAAAAGCGAGTCGACTACGCACGCTGTCTTCAATGGCTCCGCTATGTGCGCTTTGTTCAAGCCGACAAGATCGTGTTGGTCAACGACAGCCTCAATATGCCAAAACCCAAGAAATGATGGGCGACTACTGCATGATCGCGCTTGTACGTCAGCGACGAGAATGCGTAATTCTTATAATTAACGATCTCGTGAAAGGTGGAAGTGCAATTATGTTTGAAGATGGATTGTTCTGTCTGATCTCACGATCCAGCCAGGGATCGTAAAAGACTATGTTGAATTCTGAATTTGAAATGCCGGTTGGTAGTTCTATTTTTTGATGAGAAATTGTTTGTGCGACCGCGCCGTCAACCAACTCCTCCTGCCACCCTGAAAGGCTGTCCCGGCACCAGATTATCGATGTCCTTTTCCCCTGGAGGATGTAGACACGCAGGCGGTTTGTATCCTTGCGACAAGAGGGTCGTTGGTATACCGCTTACGGCTGATCCATGCGTATTGTGTCTGATGAGCAAGATCTTCCTGTCCCCTTTTAACTGGTTACGCCGTCTTGGTGAGCAGGGGGGAGAGGGTGGTCTTGAGCTTTTCGAGGTTGAACGGTTTCTGGAGGAAGCCGGAGATGCCTTTGCCTTCGAAGGGACGGCAGGCTTCGTCCTTGGCAAAACCGCTCATCAGGAGGATGGGAATGCTGGCCTTGATTTTGTGAAGTTCGGCACAGGCTTCTTCGCCGTCGAGGTTGGGCATGGTCAGGTCGAGCAGGACGCAACTGATTTCGCCGGAGTGTTCGCGGAATTTGGCGACGCCGTCTTCGCCGTCGTTGGCGAGGATGGTGTGGAAGCCGTGGTGGCGCAGCATCCGGGAGATGGCGTCGCGGACGCCTTTCTCGTCGTCGATGATCAGAATCGTACCGTGACCGGTCCAAGATGGTTGTCGCGAGGTTGCCAGGGCGGGCGCGTTCCGTGTATGGGTCGTGCAGGGGAGAATAATGCGGAAGGTGGTTCCACGGTTTTGTTGGCTGGTAACGTCAATGGAACCATGGTGTTTTTTAACGATTTGAGATACCGCGCAAAGGCCAACTCCCCGTCCTGTATCTTTTGTGCTGAAGAAGGGGTCGAATATTTTCTTCTGGATTTCCTGCGGCATTCCGCAGCCGTTGTCGGTGACTTCGAGTTGAACATAGCGTCCTGGGGGTATTGGGCAGTCCTGGATCTGCTCTTTTTTGAATGATTCGGGTGTAAGGGTGACCAGCGAAGTGGCGATGCGGATTTTTCCGTTCTTGCCGCCGATGGCTTCGGAGGCGTTGATGACCAGATTCATGATAATCTGGCGCAATTGGGTTTCGTCGCCGAGGACGTGGGGAAGGCTCTGGCCGTAGTTGAGTTCGACCTGGGCGCGTTTGGAAATGGAGTGGCGCAGGAGGGTGCTGGTTTCCTGGACGAGGGAGTTGAGGTCGATGGCCTTGACCAGGGCGTTGGTTTTGCCGCCGGAGTAGGCGAGCATTTGCTGGCAGAGGTCGGAGGCGCGCTGGCAGGAGTTTTCGATTTCGGTGAGGTCGGCCTGGAGGGGGGAATTGGCGGGGGTATCGAGGCGGGCGGCTCCGGCGCTGCCGAGGATGGCGGTGAGGAGGTTGTTGAAGTCGTGAACGATGCTGGTGGCCATGACGCCGAGGGTTTCCAGACGTTGGCCTTCGACCATGCGGCGTTCGAGGAGGTGTTTTTCGGTCTCCAGTTCGCGGACGGCGCTGATGTCGCGCAGGATGACCAGGAGGGCGGGTTTCTCGTTCCATTGGATCTGCGAGGCGCGCAGTTCGACGCGGGTTTTGGAGTTATCCTTGTGGACGATGTCGACGTTGAGGTGTCGTTGGGTGGTGAAAGAGTAGGGGAACGGTTGGCCGATGAGTTCGCTGGAACTGAGGTTGAGGAGGGTTTCGGTCTCGGGATTGATGAACTGGACGAGGTTGTCGGTATTGAGGATGACGATGCCGTCGCGGATGCCGGTGACGATGTTGCGGAAGTTGGCTTCGCGGCGGGAGATTTCGTCGGCCTGGCGAACCAGTTCGGTGCGCAGGGCGTGGCGTTCGACTGTGTTGCGGATGGTGCGGGCCAGGATGGCTCCGTCATAGCGGTTCTTGGTCAGGCAATCGTGCGCGCCACGGCGGATGGCTTCAGAGACGAGCGTGGTGTCTTCGATGCCGGTCATGAGGATGATGGGTGTGTCGGCAGCCAGAGAGTGGATGCGTTCTATGGAGTCGTTGCCGTGGGAATCGGGCAGGGTGGCATCGAGGAGAATGATGTCGACGGTCTGGGTTTCGAGGATCGAGCAGGCCCGTTCGAGGCGTTCGGCGTGAACGATGTCGAACTTGAGGTTGATGTGGTTGCGGGTCCAGGCTTCGGTGAGGGCTCTTTGGAAGAGGCGCGCTTCGATGGGGTTGTCTTCCACTAGCAGTAATTTGTAGCTTCTGATGGTCTCGTCACTGGTGATGAGGTCGGGTGTGTAACCGCTGACATCGGCCCGACTGAGTAATTTCGTTAAAATCGTAGTCAAAGCAGTGGATAGTTGATGTTCACTCGCCCCCCGGTTTTTGCTTGTGCGATTCCCTGGCAACACAAGTCACAACAGCAACAATCGACGAGGTCGTTCCACAAATTTAGCGAAAATTCTAAAAACAGTTTGTCGGATCGGAGTTGTCGCTGGATGGAGTCGTTGCAAACTTTTTTCGTTTGGATTCCAGAACGTATCCTGTAACTTAGCCAATCTCATGAGTATGACGCAAAGGTCGGACGGAACAATAAAGGGGCGAATGTGGGCGAAAGCGCAAGAGCTCTATTTGGTTCGCGTACTGGCCTTTGGTTTTAAGTATTTGAGGCCCTATCTGTTCCGTTTTGTATTGGGCGTGGTTCTTGGTATTGTTTTTGCCGCGCTCAATGGCGCGTTCGTCGGTTTGACCGTCGTCCTGGTCTCCCGTTTGACGGGAGAGGAGCAGACAACGATGAAGTCGCCTGTAGCTATCGTGAGTTCCTCGCAACCCAGTGGTAATAAAGCGACGGCAAATACAACAACCGCTCCGTCAGTGACTCCGGACGCCGCAGACGCTGCGCTCGGCGTCGGGACGGAAAAGGGCCAGAGCAGTGGCTTTAACCGCTTTATTCAGAAGATAAATAAACCGTTCCATGGAACTTTTCAGAGGCTTAAGGCACTTGGCACTTCGATCAAGTTGAGGGTGAATCGAATTTATATGTGGCTGCTTGATCCGTGGCTGCCGTTGAAAGATCGCGCACTGGATTGGAAGCAGATCATGGGTGGTTTGTTGATTTTGCCGTTGATGACCGGGTTGCGCGGCGGAATTGGTTATTTAAGCAGTTACTTTATGGCGTGGACGAGCCAGCGTCTGGTGACGGACTTGAAGGCGGATGTTTTCGAGAAACTCAATACGCTCTCCCTCGACTTTTTCAACAAATCGACTACGGCCAATATCCTGGCCCGCATCAACGGCGATACGGCGGCGCTCAATTCGTGTCTGCGTCTGGGATTGTCCGATCTGGTGAAGGAGCCGATGACGGTCGTCGCGATCGTGGCATCGTTGTTGTACATCGACTGGCAATTGACCCTTCTGGCGCTCTTTATCGTGCCGCTGATGGTGGTGCCGATGCAGGTGATCTCACGCAAGGTGCGCAAGATTTCCCGTTCGGCGTACGATCTGGATCTCAAGCAGGGCAGCTTGCTGATGGATGCGTTTGCCAATATCCGCATCGTGCAGGCGTTCGGATTGCAGAAACAGCAGACCCGCGATTTTCTGGAGCAGAACCGCCGTTCGATGCGCATGGGATTGCGGACGATGCAGGCCAAGGAAATTCTCAATCCGATCATCGAGCTTTTCGCCGGATTTGGACTTGCCGTGGTCATTGTGTTTGTCTTCGCGTCTCACCGGCCTGTGGCGAATTTCTTTGGTTTTGCGATGGCCATCGGCATGTTCTTTACGCCGTTGAAAAAACTGGCGGGCATTCATATTTACTTTGTGCAGACGGAAGTTCCCATGCAGCGGCTCATGGAGTTGTTCGCGATGGAACCGACCGTCAGGGATACCTCTGAGCCGGTGCCGTTCCATGAGTTCAGGAAGGGGATTCGGTTGCGCGATGTGGCGTTCGATTACACGCCGGAACGTCCCGTTCTGCGTCAGGTCAACATAGACGTTCCGTACGGCCAAAAAATTGGTCTGGCGGGCGAGAGTGGTTCTGGCAAGAGCACCTTGATCAATCTGCTTTTCCGCTTCTACGATCCCACGGGTGGACATATTGAAATGGATGGCGTGGATATCCGCCAGTACAGCCTGGCCGACATGCGCAAGCACATGGCGCTTGTGAGCCAGGACGTGCTGCTTTTCAATACGACGGTTGCCGAGAATATCGGGTTGGGCAAAATCGGTGCCAGCCGTGAGGAGATCATTGAAGCGGCCAGGAACGCCGCCGCGCACGATTTCATCCTGAAGATGCCAGAGGGCTACGATACACAGATTGGCGAACGTGGCGTTCTCATCTCGGGCGGACAGCGCCAAAGGTTGGCCATCGCGCGCGCCTTCGTGCGTAATGCTCCGATTCTGGTGCTCGACGAAGCCACCGCCTCGCTCGATTCGCAATCGGAGGCGGAGGTGCAGGAGGCTATTGACCGGTTGGCCAACGGGCGCACGGTGGTGTGCATCGCCCACCGGCTTTCGACTCTGAAGTCGATGGATCGGATTTATGTCATGAAAGATGGACAGGTGATCGAAGAGGGTGGCTTTGAGGAATTGCTCCGCAAAGACGGCGCCTTTGCCATGATGGCGCGACGCCAGTCGATTACCGCATCATCTGCGCATTCCGTGGGTTGATGCTCCTGGGGGATTGTGCACGGTCTGAAGCCATGCACAGGAATGATTTAATACGTTAGCGGAACACCACCGTCGCGATCGAACGCGGCTCGCTGACCAGATAACGGTGCTGGTTTTGAACCTGGATTTGGTACGGCAGCGTGGCCTGCGAGCGGTTGAGCACAACGACTGCGACGGAACCGTCCGGGTTGAGCGCTGCAGTGGATTCCAATGAATCGTGGCCGCTGGCGGCGATGAGCCGTCGGGCTCCCGAGCGGATGAAACGCGAGAAGTGGCCGATATAGAAATAGGAACTCTGGTATTTGAGCCGCTTGAGGGTGCGGTCGTAAAGGATCGGGGCGCTGCAGTAGTTTCCAACGTGATTCGGACCACCGGCTTCGTTGAGAAGAATATTCCAGTCGATCCAGCCAACCGTCCAGCGGTTCAGATCGGCGATGATGCTGCGGGCATAACGTTCGCCCGTGTCCCATGAACCCATGTGGGAACCGGATTCCTGGCAGCCTTCGGTGAAGAGCAATTGCTTTTCCGGGTAGGCGTCGTGGAGATAGCGGACGTTGTCGAAGAAATCGCCGCAGTACCAGTGGAACCCTGCGCCCCAGACGTAACGGGCCGCCTTGGGATCGTCGTAAACGACCTTCGCGCGTTGATAAAGGCGGTCGCGATTGTGATCCCAGATGACAAGTCGTTTGGATTTCAGCCCGGCGCGAACCAGTTCGGGGCCGAGATGGTCGCGGACGAAATCGCGTTCATCTTCCGCCGTGTAGACGCACGAATCCCAGGGTTGGGTGGCTTCGGGTTCGTTCTGGACGGTCAAACCCCAGATGGAGAAACCGGCTTTTTCCATTTCGCGAATGTAACGGGTATAGTAGCGAGCCCAGGTTTTGCGATGGCGGGGCAAAAGTTTGCCTCCTCGGTTCATCTGGCCGTTGGACTTCATCCACGCGGGAGGGCTCCAGGGGGAGGCGAGAAGCTGGATGGGGCGTCCGGCGACGGCGCTGGCGGCGCGTATCATCGGAAGGATGGACTGGTTTTCGCGTTCGATGGAGAAGGAGGTCAACTCGGTGTCATTGGCCTGGCTGGCGCAGGAGTAATTGCCGAGGGAAAAATCGCAACTGTTGATGTGGGTGCGACAGAGGGAATAGGCGTTGCCGCGAGTGGGGTGGAAGAAGGCGCGCAGGACTTCCTTTTGCAAGGCGGCGGGCATCTCGTAGAAGGTAACCGCAGCCGATTCGGTGAAGGCGCTGCCGAATCCTTCAATGGTTTGCATCGGGTGATCGACGTCGACGAAGATGATGTTGGGGCGGCCCTTCGCGGCTTTGGAGAGCGCGGGTGTGGGCGAAAAGAAATGGTCGCCAGGGTAGGTAGTCCAGGCTTTGGCAGAGCGGAAAGCGAAATTTTTCATATGATAAATTAACGCCGACACTATGAAAGACGAACTGTTAAACGCAAGTGCAAAGAGATTATTTTGGGGTGATCGCTTTTCATTTGAAACTGGAGGGGCTTTTTGTCGTCATATGGGTATGCGATGCATGCAAGCGGGTTTGGCCGTGTTATTTTATTGGGCGATGGGGATGGCGTCGCTACACGCCCAAAATCCTCCTTCTTTCGGGATGGTCGATCTGGGCTTTACGGATTTCCGCGCCTACGGTTATGCGAAAGCGTTCCAGACCTGGACTTTTGGCGGCCCGTTGGAGCAGAATTCCCTTTTTGCCAAGCGATTGGAGGAAAAGGCCGGATTTTGGACCTCCTTTGGCCGCAGTCTTGGTTACAAGGATGTTCAGGCCAAAGCACTTTCTCAAAATTCCACTGTTTTTTACGTTACAGCGCAGTTTGAACGCGGGGAAATTTTCTTCCGGTTCGTGGTGTATCAGGGACAGGGGAAATATTCGATTACTTCGATCCGTTGGGCTCTCGACCCCGACGACCTCGACGGCCCGCCCGATCCCCGTAGCGTTCCGTCCTCTTCGAAGTAGCGGCTGCGGGTGAAGTTCGCACGCTTTTCGACTGTTCCCTTTATTCGTAGCGCAGAGCCTGGATCGGGCTGAGCTGGGAAGCCTTGAAGGCGGGGTAAAGCCCCGCGATGATGCCGACAACCAGTGCGAATCCGATGCTGATGAGGATGGAGGAGAGGGAGATGATGGGGGAATTCTCCGATGGGGCCATGAGGATGAGGAGTTGCACCAGGCCAAAACCGACGGCGATGCCGATCATTCCGCCGAGCAGGGCCAGCGCGAGGGCTTCAATGAGGATCTGGGTGAAGATGTCTCCCCGGCGCGCGCCGATGGCGCGGCGGATGCCGATTTCTCGGATGCGTTCGGTGATGCTGGCGAGCATGATGTTGGTGATTCCAAGGCCGCCGACGAGCAGACTGATTCCGGCGATCAGACCGCCACTGAGGCGAGTGGCGCGGATGGAGCGTTCGATGTCCTCGAACCAGTCTTCGCGTGTGTCGAAGCCGAAGTCGCGGATGCCCCGGTGCGTCATCAGGAGAATATTGCGCATCTGTTCGATGGCGGAGTTGAAGTTGTTGATATCGCCGATGCGGACGACCAGGCGGGAGAGCTTGGGATCGGGGCCCTGGTCGACTCCGTTGACGACGTTGGCGGTTTTGAAGAGGGCCTGCATGGTGGTCAGGGGAATGAGGGCGGCGCGGTTTTTGGCCCAGAAGGGGTCGTTGCCGCGGTTTTTGCGGAAGGTGCCGCGGGCTTTGCGGCGGTCGTCTTTTTGCTTGGAGATGCCGAGGGCCCTCTGGCGTTTGGCGCTTTCGGTGATGTAATGGGTCAGGACACCGACGACGGTGAAGGTCTGGCCGTTGATGAGGACGGTTTCGCCAAGTGGAACGGCGTTTTCGTCATCCCAAAGATCGACGACGATGGAGTGGCCGAGGACGACGACGCGGTTGCATTGCTTCAGATCAAGGTCGGTGATGAAGCGTCCGTATTGAACCTGATGTTTGTCGATGACGAGATTGTCGGGTTCGACTCCGACGAAGCGGGGATTGGTCGAATTGCCCATGCGGGTGATCTTGCCGCCGATTTCAACCTCGGCGGAGATCGATTCGAGCAACGGGGCGGAACGGCGCAACGCGAGGGCGTCGACGTAGGTGCGGCCGGGGCTGAGTTCGGCGATGTCTTCCTGGTTGGGAGGAACCGGCGCATCGCGGATTTCAACGCGTTCCACGCCGCCGACCTGGTTGATGAAGGAGCGCGAACCGGTGGCGATACCCTCCGTCAGGGCAAACATCGCCATGAGCGAGCCGACGCCGAGGATGACGCCGAGCATGGTCAGAAACGAGCGGAATTTGTGCGCCCAGATTTCCTTGATGCCTTCTTCAATGCCGAGAAACGGATGCATGGCTTAACGGGAGTAACGGAGACCGGAAGCCGGAGACCGATAAAATGAGGGTTGGAGTGAACTGAGTTTCATGCCTGTGGCACGTTGCTTGTGGTGGTGTCGGTCGCTACAGGAGTTGCGGCAGCCGCCGCCTCGGTGCGGAAGCGGACGTAGTGGGAATGGGCGCTGTCGACGACCTTGCCGTCGCGGAGTTCAATGCGTCGCGGCGTCTCCGCGGCGATGTCCGGGTCGTGCGTGACGAGGGCGACGGTATGGCCTTTTTCGTGTAACTGGCGGAAAAGTTTGAGAATGGCCTCGCCGGTCTGTGTGTCGAGTGCACCGGTCGGTTCGTCGGCCAGGATGATCTTCGGATCGTTGACCAGGGCGCGGGCGATGGCCACGCGTTGGCATTGGCCGCCCGAAAGCTGGCTGGGCCGGTTGTGGATGCGGTGACTCAGGTCGACTGCTTCGATGGCCTTCCTCGCCCGCTCGTGTCGCTCCTTGCGACTGATTCCCGCGTAGATCATCGGCAGCTCGACGTTTTCCAGAATGTCGAGGCGGGGCAGGAGATTGAAACTCTGGAAGACGAACCCGATCAGATCGCGGCGCAATGCCGTCAATTTGCGCTCGCTGGCGTTTGCCACTTCCTGATCTGCAAGGCGATAGGAACCGGCCGAAGGTTGGTCCAGAAGGCCAAGAATGTTGAGCAAGGTGGATTTCCCGCAGCCCGACGGCCCCATAATTGCGACGAATTCCCCGTCCTGGATTTCGAACGAGATGTCGGCCAGGGCGCGGGTTTCCACGTCCGTGGTGCGGTAGTTTTTGCAGACGTTGTGCAGAGCAAGCATGTTTCTACCTTTCGATATCGATGCGGTCGATTTTGTCATAAGTGCTGTAATCGGAAGTGATGACGCGGTCGGTCGCGTTAAGGCCGGACAGAATTTCCACTTNNGAAACTCTGGAAGACGAACCCGATTTTCGAATTGCGCATCCGGGAAAGTTCATCGTTGCTGGCGTGGCTGATGTCGATCCCGTCGAGAAGGACTTCCCCGGAAGAGGCGGCATCCAGACAACCCAGGATTTGCATGAAGGTCGACTTTCCGCTGCCCGAGGGGCCGATGATGG
>DBTH01000102.1:0-2576 GCA_002306945.1 Methylacidiphilaceae bacterium UBA1321
AAGCTTCGCGTCCGGGCATGCAGTTGCTCCGGACGTTCGCCTACTTCCAGTACCCCAACGAAATCGGCCCCGGCATCTGGGACATTCACTCACCCAGAATTCCCGGCGTTGGGGAACTGGAATCATTGATCCACGCCGCCCTGCAGGTCATTCCTGAAGAGCGGTTGTGGATCAATCCCGACTGCGGTCTCAAGACTCGCGGCTGGAACGAGGTAAAATCCTCTCTGCGCAACCTCGTTACAGCCACGCGAAATATACGCAAAGAATTGGCCAATAACCTCACCTATGCACACAAAACTTTCACTTATTAATTTCCTATGAATAAATACCCCACCTATCTCTTCTTCGGCTCGCCCGGCTCGGGCAAAGGCACCCATGGCCGCATCCTCGGTTCCATCCCCGGCTTTTGCCATCTTGCCTGCGGCGACGTCTTCCGTTCCCTCGATATCCGTTCGCCCCTCGGCAAGATCTTTGCTGACTATTCCTCCAAGGGGTTGCTCGTTCCCGACGAGTTTGTCATCAAACTCTGGCATTCGCAAATCGAAGCGTTGATCGTTTCGGGGCGGTTTCATCCCGACCGCGACCACCTTGTCCTCGACGGCATCCCCCGCAACGTCAATCAGGCCCGCATCCTCGACGAGGCGCTTGAGGTTCGCCGCGTCTTCCACTTGACCTGCCCGAGCGAAGACGAACTCGTCCACCGCATGCGCCGCCGCGCCCTCAGGGATAATCGCCTCGACGACGCCAACGAAGCCACCATCCGCCGCCGACTCCAGACCTACAAAAACGAAACCCTGCCCGTCCTCGACTATTACGGCTCCAATAAAATCATGACTATTTACACGACGAAATCTCCCAATGCCGTCTTTGCCGAAGTCCTGCGCCAAGTCAACCGCGCCGAAGAATCGTTGGAACAGGAGGCCGCATGTGTGTAAATTGTCTCATGTCTGCGCCGCAAATCATGACCGAACCCGAACAACGCGAACTGACCCGCTTGTGCATGTTGACGGCCCAACTGCTCATGCAGCACGGAGCCGAGTGCGCCCTGGTCGAATCGATCACCATCCGGCTCGGCACTGCCCTCGGTCTCGATAACGTTCACCTCGGCATCACCGCCCACGCCCTTTCCCTGACCACCGTTTCCGGAGATCATTGCATCACCACAATACGCCGCAACCACGACCACGGCATCAATATGCTCGTCGTCACCGAAGTCCAGCGACTCGTCCTGCACGTCGAAAAGGAACCGGTCCCTCCGGCTCAAATCCGCGCCCGGCTCGAATCGGTCGGTACGGATCGTTATCCGAAATGGCTGGTCAGTCTCCTCATCGGTCTTTCCTGCGCCAGCTTCGCGCGGCTCACGGGAGCCGATTGGGCTTCCTGTGCCCTGACTGCTGTGGCCAGTTCCGTCGCCATGGCCGTGCGCCAATTCCTCAGCGTCCACCACTTTAACCCGCTGGTGAATTTCACCGTCACCGCGTTTGTCGCCACAAGCATTTCCTGCCTCGCGACCAAGAGCGACCTCTTCCAGACGCCCAACCTCGCCATGGCCGCCAGCGTTCTGTTGCTCATTCCTGGATTCCCGCTCATCAATTCCGTCTCCGACATGGTCAAAGGCTATATTAATACCGGCATCGCCCGTGGCATGATGGCCCTGTTGCTCATCCTCGCCAGCAGCGTCGGCATCCTGCTCGCGCTCGTCCTTTGGAGGGTTCAAATATGGATCTGATCCACCTGCTCGGCACGCTCCTTGCCGACATCGCGCTGGCAGCCATTCCCGCCGTCGGGTTCGCGCTGCTCTTCAACGTTCCACGCCGCGCACTCGTCTATTGCGCCGCCGGGGGAGCCCTCGGTCACGGCCTGCGTTTTATCCTGCTCCAATACGGAGTTCCGATCGAATGGGCCACCCTCATCGCGGCCAGCATTGTTAGTTTCGTCGGCGTCTATTGGGCCCAGAAACTCCAGGCTCACCCCAAGGTCTTCACCGTCGCCGCCATCATCCCCATGATCCCCGGCAAACAAGCCTTCACCGCCATGCTCGCCCTCTTCGAGATGCACCATCAAGGCACCAATCTGCTATTGCTCACCACACTGGCCGATTCATCGCTCAAGGTGTTTTTCATCACTGTTGCACTCGCCGGAGGACTGGCCATGCCCGGTCTGCTTTTTTACCGCCGACGTCCAGTGGTTTGAAAAATCTATATGCGCGTCAAACAGGCAAAATGGATTTTCGATGTCGTCTGTAATGGTAAACTTTTTTTCAATGTTAATTGACGTTTCGAGCGCTCCATTTTGGAATGTTATAAACGGACAACCTCTTGAATTTTGCGTCACATTTACGTCATCACACCAAAATGTACCGGTTTCCCCCGGACTTAAGCGATATTGACAAGACCATCAACGTTGCTACTGTGTCCCTTTTAACCGAAAACTAGACAAAACTATGGTTCCTATCTCCCAGGCATGGACAGTGGCCTCCTACATTATTGGCCAAAAGCTTAAAGGTCGTAAACG
The DNA here is from genome assembly GCA_002306945.1 of Methylacidiphilaceae bacterium UBA1321. Taxonomy (GTDB): domain Bacteria; phylum Verrucomicrobiota; class Verrucomicrobiia; order Methylacidiphilales; family UBA1321; genus UBA1321. Next base: position 2,515 of record DBTH01000102.1, read on the forward strand.
TTACCCCCTCGTCCTGATGCTTGAACCGCTTTTCCGTTGCAATCTGGCCTGCGCCGGTTGCG
>DBTH01000102.1:2827-3040 GCA_002306945.1 Methylacidiphilaceae bacterium UBA1321
GCAATCTGGCCTGCGCCGGTTGCGGAAAAATCCAGTACCCCGACCACATCCTCAACAAACGACTCACCCCCGAACAATGCTGGGCTGCTGCCGACGAATGTGGTGCTCCGATGGTCAGTATCCCTGGTGGCGAACCGCTTATCCACAACGAGATAGACCAGATCGTCGACGGACTCGTCGCCCGCAAGAAATACGTCTACCTCTGCACCAACG
>DBTH01000102.1:3369-4134 GCA_002306945.1 Methylacidiphilaceae bacterium UBA1321
TCCACATGGACGGCCTCAAGGCCGAGCACGATGTCGCTGTCTGCCGCGATGGCACTTTTGACACTGCCCTCGAAGGCATCCGGGAAGCCGTCAAACGCGGATTCCGCGTAACCACCAACACCACCCTCTTTGAAGGCGCCAACCCCGAACACGTCCGCTCTTTCTTTGACGAAATGATGGCCCTCGGCGTTGAAGGCATGATGGTTTCCCCCGGCTACAGTTACGACAAGGCTCCCAACCAGGAGAAATTCCTTGGCCGCAAGAACACCATCGACCTCTTCACCAAGATCCTCGGCAACCCGAAGAAAAGCTGGCATTTCAACCAATCGCCGTTGTTCCTCCAGTTCCTCCAGGGCAAGATCGAGTTCGAATGCACCCCTTGGGGCAACCCGACCTACAACGTCTTCGGTTGGCAGAAACCGTGCTACCTTCTCCAGGAAGGCTACGTTTCGACCTTCAAGCAATTGATCGAAGAAACCGAATGGGACAAATACGGCCGCGCCAGTGGCAACCCCAAGTGCGCCGACTGCATGGTTCATTGCGGTTACGAACCCTCTGCCGCTGACAGCACCTTCAGCACCCTGTCCGGATTTGCCGCAACCGTTAAAGCCACCGTCGGTAATTCCTGATTCACCCCGCATCATTTTAGATTCATTCCCGCCATGTCCAACGATACCCAAACCGCTCCCGCCATTCCGTCATCACTCCAGGGAGTTGTCTTCGAATGTCTCACCGAACAAGACCGCCTCAGCGCCATTGAAAAGG
>DBTH01000124.1 GCA_002306945.1 Methylacidiphilaceae bacterium UBA1321
TCTACCTGATCTGCGCTAGGCTGGCGTCGGTCCTTCACTTCATCGACAAAAAATGCGGAGAGCGCGAGAACGCCGAGGTCTGGAGAGATCTGGGTATCGGCGCGTTCGACGATTTCCTCTACCATCTTTACTTTTCAATCTATGAGTTAGGCGCGGTGAGCGGGAGTTATGTCCACACCTACGAGCGGCCACCCACCCTGAGAACGGGACCCTCGGTCGGTTACAGCCCCACGTCCGTCATCGAAAAATCGGAGGCCGGCGAAGCGTATGAGGCAGACCTCAAGCGCCGCATGCGCGTCGCGTATGTCGAGGCCGTAAGCAGACCGTAGCTGACGTGGCGACGGACATATCGGGTGCCGAGTGGGGCGGGCCGCCCTGCACGCGCTGTTGTATCGAGATAATTCAAGCCGGGATCGTGGAGATCGTTTCGCGCCCGGAAAGGGCCGTGCCGTCAAAATGGTCGGACGACTTGATGCTGGCGCGTTCGCTGCTCGCCGAAGCCCGCATCAACTACCGCGAAATCGCCGCGCCGGAGTAGGCGGGGTGAGAGGGGGGGCGGGGTTTTTACTCTGCCCCCAGACCCCCTGGAAAAACCCCGAAGACGACGCCTACGATGCCTAACCTTTCCGAACCGGAACGCCTGCCCCCGCCACCCTTCTGGCGCACGCGGTATTTCGCAAGAGTCGTCATCCTGAAGCCCGACCGTTGGATGATCCGGCCGGACATGGTAATCTCCGTGTTGAAAGCCCCGGCCCGGAAAGAGCGCGAGGAGAACGGTCGCATCCGCCACTGGGGCTACATCGCGGAATTGGAACGATGGTTGCGCGTCGTGACGCTTCCCGACGAAGAGACCGTCCACAACGCTTTTCTCGACCGGAATTTCAGGCCATGAGCGATCCCGTCATCTACGATCAGAGCACCGACAGCATGTATGTCACGCTGCGCGAAGGACGCGTCGTCGATTCCATCGCCCATGACGATCGCGATTTCGCCATCGACATCGGCGAGGACGGACAGCCCATGGGCTACAATATCCAGTTTGCCAGCAAGCATCCCGACGTCATCGCCGAGGCCCTGCAAATCCTCCAGCGCGGCAACCAGATCGCTGCCGAGTAGACTTCCCATGCGTTCGTTTCAGGAGGCGGGGAATAGTGCTCCTGGCACCGTATTCAGGCACCGAGTAGGGTGAGTTGCGTGTATCATACTATGCTGGAGGGGAATATGGCGAGGGACAATTTGCCGATTGCGACGATGGTATCTGGCCAAAAATTGCGCTTGCACAAAATCCGCTTATTCGATGAGCCAAGCATGATTGAGGTCATGAAATTGCGTGCTCAAGCTGCACAAGTGCTTGGGTCAAGTGCTGGGATGATTGGCGTGTTTGGAACACCAAGCTTGACGTTGGCAGCTGAAGCCGTGGCTTTAGGTTTTGTTTCGGGTATCCTGAACCAAGTTGCAAAAAAGGCGGCTTTGGAAAATCTCAAGAAGGCGCAAAGCGTAGTCGACCGTATGCGAAACAGCTTCGTGTTATTTGACACAGAAGAAATCGAAAACTTGGAAATGCCGAGTCCTGGCACTTGGTGCGCGGTCAAAGGTACACGCTCTCAGACTGTGAATATCAATGAAATCCCCAAGGATGAAGCGGATGAGTTTTGTCGGGTGCATAATATTAAGCGCGGTTGGGGCGACCCCACTGAACATACTGTGTCGGTGCCTTTAAGGTATGTTCACGATGGGGACGATTTTGTTTTCGCGATTACCGACGAAGGAGGTGTGAGCTTTCGCTGGTCGCAAGTTGAAAGTTATCATTGCCATCAAGCAGCAGTGGCGCCAACGTCCGTGTGAGCTCTGGTGAAGAGGGGCCGCGGTGGTAATGTCAAATCGCCGCGCGCTCCTGCTGCCGTAGCAGGTTAAAGCACTTTCTTGAAGGCGGTAAGATGGACAAGTATCCTGCATTGCGAACTGTAAGCGGATTGTTGAAAATTGCCGGCTGGGTGGTTCTCGTTATCGGAACAATTTTATTTCTGGTCGGGCTGACCGAACTTGTGGGCCGAAGTTCCGATGGGTCTTCCATGATGTCAGGAGCTAGCGGTGTCCTAAATATCGGCGTCGGCGTTGGATGTGCCGTGATGGGGCTCTCGACCGTGGCCCTCGGCGAGTTCGCCAATGTCCTGATGGATATTGAAGTCAATACTCGTACTGCGGTGAGACCGTTCCCGGACGCGGCGGCGCCGACCGCGTCGACAGCAGAACCTGTGACGGCAGTGCCGGTCGCGGAAAGGAAACTCGATGCCGCGATCGCTGTCCATTTGGAATCTCTCAGCGAAGCGGAGCTGCGGGGCATCATAATGGAGAAGAACTACGACACGGGCGGGCTTTCGACGCGGTGGTCGAGGAAAGAACTGATCACCTTCATCAAAGCTAGATCATAGCTGCCGCAATAGCAGGCGCATCATTCGGTGCGAGAGATGCACCCGTCGCCGCGCCGTTGGCTTGGGATTGTTTTCAATACACCCGCGCCTTCGGTGGAATGTATTCCACGTCGTTCGACAGCG
>DBTH01000004.1 GCA_002306945.1 Methylacidiphilaceae bacterium UBA1321
GGTAGCGTCGGTATTGCGCAGTCCGGATGGGAAAGGGCGGGTAAGCGCGAAAACCCGCTTGTCAATTTTGCAGGCGTGCCGCGAGATGGGCTATGAGCCCAAGTATGCGCAGGCCTTTGGACAGATCTATCCCGAAATGGGGAATTATTGCTTCGTGCTTTCCTCGATTGCCCAACTCGGGTTTCGCAATCCATATTATTCGCAGTTACTGAAAGGCATTGCCGATTCGTTGCCCAATGCGGACGCGCATATGCACTTTTGCCGTTTCTCGGTTGAAACAGATTACCTCGTAACGCCCAAAGAATTGCCAGCTCCGATTCGCAATAACTCGGCGACCAAGATATTGTGCGCGGGCCGTCCCAATCTGAGTTTTGTCGAGGCGTTGCGCAACCGGAATTTGCCAATCGTTTATCTCGGGCATGAAATTCCTCTGAGCGGAGTAACCTGCGTAGTGCCAGATTTTGTCGGCGGGGTGCGGATGGCGATTGATCACCTTGTTTCGCTGGGGCACAAGCGGATTGCCGTGGCCAGCGGACCTTTTTCTGACGGCTCCTACAACATCCTTAAGCAACGCATGTCGGTGGAACGAGCCTTCAAGGAACACCACCTTACGCTGCCCAGCGAACGGGTGATTTTTGGTGAGTTAGATGCGCAGGGCGGCATTGACGCCGTAAACGCCATCCTGCAGCAAAAAGATCGTCCAACAGCTCTCTACTGCTTTAATGACATGATTGCCATGGGAGCCATTTCGCGAGCGCAACAATGTGGACTGCGTATCCCGGAAGATCTCAGCGTGGTTGGTTTTGACGATATCTGGATGTCAGGTAACTTTTCACCTCCGTTGACGACGGTGCATGTGCCTGTGGATGAAATGGGACGCCGTGCGGTGGAGGAAATTGAGAAGATGATACGAGACGTTCGCGTGCCTGGCAGCTCGCCTCATCTGATTACTTTGCCGACCGAGTTTCGATCTCGGGGAAGCTCGGGCAAGTGTGCGGAGTAAAACAATATTTTATATGTTATGTAAAATTTTTACTTGACGGGGTTTTGCAGCTGAAATACAGTTACGTTTGATGTCGAATGTTGCGTTAACGATATTTTTCAGACGAGCTTCGGCTGAGTTGGAAGAGGATAAAAAAGAGGTGTTCATTGGGCCAATGGGCCATTGTGAGATAACGCCTCGGCATCTAAAAAACGCACGTCAAGGGTGTGAGAGCAATTCCCTGAGGCTTAGATGATTATGATCCCAAGGCGACGTCTCATAAGCGGTTTTTCACTCGTTGAGGTAACGTTGGCCATTGGGATTATTGCTTTTGCCCTGATTACTCTGCTCGGCATCATGCCGGTGGGGTTAAAAGCCAACAAAACATCAGTCGACGAGATCGTGGCGCTCGGAACGTTAGGAGCGTTGGAAGCAGACTTGCGAACGAGTCCCTCGACGACTGCCGTGTCAGCTTTTTTTCGGATAGATCGCTCCCTGACGTCCCTTCAAGGAACGGGCAACGCCAAGATCTATCTCAATGCACAAGGCGAGTTGACTACGGTGGACGGCGAAAAACGCTATCGCCTCATTGTTGAAAACCTGTCCCCGATAAGCAGCTCCACACCTGTCAAATCCCGGCCCTATATTTGCCGTGCCAAAATCGCATGGCCCGCTAACGGGAAAGTACGGGAGGACGGCGAGTCCCTGGAGACTATCCAGGGTGGAGTGGAAGTTTATCTGGCAATCTACGTGTTATGAAGAATGGACACGGTCAGATTTCAAGCGACGGCGGATTCACGCTGATCGAAGTGTTGGTGGCCCTTTCAGTTCTTGGGCTCCTGCTGGTGATGGTCCTCTCGATGTTGAAAAGCATGTCTCTTGCCATCAGTAATAGCGACAAGCGCCAGGAAGCGGTATCCCAGGCCCGGCAGGTGCTCAACCGGATCGGCGTGGACTTGGCCAGCCAGATTCGGCGTCAGGATATTCCCTACGGCTATGCGGCTGCGGACACCCTGACCGATTATACGGGCAACGACACGCTCGCTTTTTTCACGGAGGGAAAATCCTATAATGGAACACGCCAAGTGATTGAAGCCGCGTACCGCATCAATACGGCCAGCTACACTTTGGAGAGAGCGGCGGTTAGCATTAATTGGACGGATAGCATCGACTGGTTTCTCCCGGTGGAGGAATACAACACATTTCAAAATACCCTTCCGAAAATTCAAAATGGAGAGTGGCAGGAGATATCTCCTTTAATCTTTCGTTTTGAGGTTTGCTTTCTCTCCAACGATCCGGCAACCGGGGTGCGTACGCTCGATACCAAGCCCCCCTCCTCCATCGACAGCCTGGTAGCCTTAGTCGTCACAGTGGCTGTGCTGGACTCCACGGAGCGGGCTAAAATTACGACGGCACAAGTTAAAAGCCTGGCGGATGCGTTACCCGATCCCGGCGTAAACGTCAATCCACTCGCGCTCTGGGAGGGAGTCATTCAGGGAAACAGCCTCCCGGCGCAAACTTCCGTACCACGAACCATCACGTCGGCGATTCGTTGTTTTCAGCAATATTTTCCATTCAAATGAATCTGCGCCCATATAATCAGCATTTCGAACAACGCGGAGCTGCCATGGTCATCGTCCTGTCGATGGTGGTATTGCTGACCTTTCTGACGCTCGCCTTTCTGTCGCGCGCGACCATTGAGCGACAAGTCTCCTATAGCAACTTGTCCAGGGGACGCGCCGACATCATGGCCCGCAGCATCACCAGCGTGCTTGTCGCGGAACTGCTGGATGAAATGCGCTATGGGAATCTTTCAACGGACATCTCCGGAGTCACTCTCGATACGGAGCGACGCTTGACTAACAGCTTCCCGGCCAGTGCAACCAACGTGTCGCCGCAAAAAGTCCTGGGAGACAATCAGGGAAAGACCTGTGCCATCAACCTGTTCAAGATGAGTCTCAACGGCAAAGTGTCTTATCCCAAAATCCTCTTCACTGACGGCCCGGCGGATACAACCAAAATAGCGGCGTGGGGTGGTTCTACAACAACCGCATCGCGCAATGGCCGGGCCATGACTGCCAAGCGCTGGAACTACCTCGGATTGCTTCCCGACACCACCACCTTTACACCTCCGGATTGGATTCGGATGAGCCGGAACGGACCGGAGACCTACGGAGCCAAAGTGGCGTTGAGCGATGCCAAAAATCCCGCGAAAGCCAACTACATCATCGGTCGCTACTCCTATATCATGGCCAATCTCGGGGGGATGCTCGACATCAACATGATCGGCAATGGTTATCCCGTCAACGATTCGCGCAACACCTCGCGTCGACGATTACACCAGGCGAACTTTACCGCCATTCGCGGCAGTTCCGAATCCGCCTTGGACGAAAAAGCGATTCGGGAACGACTCGTCCAATGGCGGTGGAAAGACAAATATGCGGATGATACCTGGCTGTTTGATTCCACCCGTGATTTTCTGCATCCGACGGTCGGGCACAACGTCATTTTCTCCCGAATGGAGTTGCTCGCCTTCCAAAAACAAAACTCCGACATCCTCAACTTCACCGACCTCGCGTATCTCACCGTCGGTTCCTATGAGAAGAATCTTCCGGCCTTTGATAAGGAAAATCACAATGCGGCGGGCTTCGACCAATCCGTAAACCAATCCCTCTCCCGCACCTTCTATACGACTGGCACGAAGAAAGGACAGCGGGTGATGAGCCAGCGCTTTAATCTCAACCGGATCGACCTCCTGAAAAGCGGCAGCACCTCGGATATTCTAAAATACTTTGGGTTGAAACAAAACGGCAGCACCGACGACTGGATTTACGCCGGCACGGCGGCATCGTCGGGAAGACCGATCCGTACCTTCAAGGATATTGCCGCCGATGCCACCAATCCCGAGCCGAACTTCTTCGAAATCCTCAAGGCGGTCATCAATCGCAATACGCTGGGTGTAGAACAAGATGGAGGCCGACAAGGAAGCTATACAGTCGCACAAAGCCAGAGAGTGCTTCCTGATTACCAGATTTTTCAAATCGGTGCCAATATCATCGACCAGTGGGATGCGGACGATGACCCGACCTGCATTCAAAGCAGCGACGGGGATAAGTTCTATGGCGTGGAGAATTTGCCTTACTTGAATCAGGTGCTGCAATGGGGCGCCTGCACGCCGATGGATGAGGACAAGTGGCCGACCAATCCGCATTCCAATCGCCGGTTCAATACCTGGTTTGTACCCGAACTATGGAATCCAAATCGTGACGCCAGCTCTTCGACGGTTACGGAATTTCGATTTGTAGGCGCCAGTTCAAGCAAGATCACTTCTCAGGTAAAAACTTATGTCTATACGGCAAATCCTGTTCCGCCAGATACAAGCATTTCTTCGCAACAGGTATTTAATTCTGTAATTGATATCAGCAAATGCTCGATCACCTTCACCAGTACAGACACTTCCAATACTTCCAATAAATTTGCCGATCCGTCCATTGTGCGTAACGGAGTGCCGAGTATCGACACCGGAGCGGTAGTGAGCGCCGATGCGGGGAGTGATACACATGCGGTGGCAGACTCAAAAGCGATGATGGGAAGCGGCACGATCAATTTTCTTGGAATATGGGGAGGAGAAACCGACATTCCCGATACTCCCAAACCCGCCAACGGATCGAATGGCTATACCCTCGGTGGATCCAAGAACTTTGGCTTTGAACTCCAATACAAAAAAAATGGGAGCTGGCGTACCTACCAGATCATGGATCGCTTTAAGCAAGGAGTCGGAGCGGGCGTGGAGTCCTCTTCCCGTGGTTTGTACAATCAGTTGGTTGCGCTCAACTCCTTTGCGGTTAGCGATCCCCGTTGTCACAGGACCACCCGCAGCGTCGATATTTCAGGCAGTCCGTATGAAGCGTTTGTACGCAACGCCAATACGACTTTTTATTACTACCTCTCGACAGCTCCCGGAGTCATGCAGAGCTCCGAGAAAAACAGCGGTCCGTTTCCGTCGGCCAATATCCCGTTCACTCAGAACAAACTGTGCGGAACCTTTACCGAAAGCACGACACTGACGGGAGATTTGGGAAATCAACCCGGTTTGATTGCGGAAAACACCGAAACTTCCACTGTGAATGCTTGGCCGATGCCGTTGGGAGCGGCGTGGAATACGGGACAATCCCTCGGTGGACGGCAATGGGCGATAAGGGATTGTGACGGACTCGTGCGGTATGGAGATGCTCACACTCTGCCCGTTCCAACCAACTATACGTTCAGCAATACCACAACGGCCGATCTGGGACCATTCCGCACCCCGATGGTTGCGATTACCTCGTCCGCATCGATTCCCTACCGACCCATTGTATTGAACCGGCCGTTTCGTAACGTGGGCGAGTTGGGCTACGTGCTGCGGGATCAACCGTGGAAGACGCTCAGTTTCTCGCTGATTCCGTATGCCCCGCCAATTGATTCTTCGGCTGTAGCCGTTCAAGGAAGCCAGAGTGGAGATTCCGGTTTGCTGGAGGTGTTCACCCTCGTGGACTCCACGGAGCAGGCAGGGAAGGTCGATCTGAATACCGGAAATGCGCGGGTACTGGAGGCTGTCTTACGTAACTCGGAAAGCTGGCTTGTCACCGCCTCGACGAGCACTCCCTACCAACTCACCAGTGCCGATGCCACCACCATTGCGCAAAATATGGTGGCAAGTACGGCGATCCGACCGGTATTTTCCGTAGCAGACTTGGCCACGTATGTGACGACAAGCTCTGCCACAACGGCCATGGATGCCTACAATAATGCCAAGTGGATCTTCCCCGCAATCTCCGCATCAGGCATAGCCAAGGAACAACTCGAGGGACCGTTGCGCAGCCTGAGCGCCCTGGGAACAACACGAACATGGTATTTGGGCGTGGATCTCGTTGTGCAGACGGGAAAATACGCCCCGGACGCCGTCGATGAGAGCAAAGATTTTATCGTTGAGTCGCAGCAGCGTTACTTCGTGACGTTGATTCTGGATCGCTTCACCGGAGAGTTGATCTCAAGCCGCATCGAGCCTGTTTATGAATAAAATGATCTATACCTGGATGATTGTTGCCACCCTTGGAACGAACGCATTTGCCGTCAAACCGCCGGAAAAACCGACCGCCCCTTTTTTGGTCATTCCGAAAATCGCAACCTGGAAAATAGCGGTCAAGGTTTTGGGCCAGAAAGAGGCGTCGAAAGCCAGCGAAAACACGGCTGTGTCGATGCAATGCTGGCTTCGCGGGTCTGACTTTAAGAGCGTGGTGACTTATGCCAATGGACGGACGGTAACATCTCTTGTTCTCGGGTCGAACTGTATCCGTAGCGACAGCACGCGAAAGTCGGGTTACGTCCAGGATACCGGTGTTGTGATGATCAATTCCTCGGAGGAGGAGAAGTTTCTCAACGGTTACACGAATCCGTTCTCTCTCTTGCGATGGGTGTCGGACGCCAATTTTGTTCGCACAGATTCGTTTCAAAAAACACCGGTCTATGTTTATCAGAAAAGCATCGAGGGACCTCGAATTGAAAATTCCGATGTGCCTCCTGCCGTAACAAATTGGGTGGTGATGATTGATGTGAACACCAAGCTTCCCGTCAGTGTGAGCATTGGCGAAAAGCAATATCTGCTAGAAAATCTGGAGGTCAACGCTCCGATTGCCAACAGTGTTTTTGATATTCCAGAAAATGCCAAAGCCGCGTGGAAAGAGGTCCAGCAGTTCGACGATCACCAAAACAAACTGCGGGAAATGTTGAAGAATAAAGATTAAGCCGTTGGCGGGAGAATAGACGTATGAAGTGCACGGCGCTTTTCTTTTTTGGATTTTGCAGCCTCTTGCTCCTGGCGAATGCGGCGCAAGCGGCGCCCCCGCGTCCTGTGCAATTGCGGTGCGAAGGCCGTAGTAACCCGGTTGGAGTAGATGTCCTCCAGCCTCGGTTGGGATGGATTCTTGCCCGGGAGGACAAAGGGATGCGTGGACAGAAACAAACGGCGTACCGGATTTTGGTTTCGACGAGCCGCGAGGGTTTGGAGCATGACAGCGGGGATTTGTGGGACTCCGGCAAGGTCGATTCTTCAGCCATGAGTTTCATTGCGTATCAGGGCCGCAAGTTGGGAGATTGCCAGCAGGCATATTGGAAGGTTTGCGTTTGGGATGAGCGAGGAAGTCTCTCCCCTTGGAGTGAAACGGCAAAATGGACCATGGGGTTGCTAGATGAAACCTCGTGGAAAGGAAAATGGATTACCTCCCCCGACATGGTCAACGTGATCGCTACCGTCGGTTTTCGCAGTTCCAGCGAGAAGACAGCCGATGCCGTCAAATGGGTGCAAATTGACCTGGGACGGGAAGTGATCATGGATCGCGTGGTGTTGGCTCCCATGAATCGCCCGGGCAATCCCGGCTATGGATTTCCGGTGCGTTTTAAAGTCGAGACGGACAATGACCCCTTGTTTTCCAACGCGAAAAGTATCGTCGATAATACGCGCGCTGATTTTGCGAACCCGGGCATTAAACCGGTTTCCTTTCCGGTCAAGGGACTGCGGGGACGCTATGTTCGCGTGACGACTACGCGCTTGTTCCCAATGGATGCGCAGTCCTACGGCATGGCCTTGCGTCAACTGGCTGTTTATTGCGGAGAGACCAATGTCGCCAGGCAAGCTCCGGTGGAAACCGAAGACAGTATCGAGGATGGTGGTTGGGGACGAATCGGGTTGACGGATGGTGTTTTGACCAGTGATCCGAATGATGTTGGCCAGAACGCCCGTTTCGCCGACAGCCTTCTACTGCGCAGGGCCTTCGCGGTGAAGCCGAAATTGCGGCGGGCATTGGTTCTCGTTTCAGGCCTGGGTCAATATGAATTGTTCTTGAACGGGAAAAAAATCGGACGGGATTTATTGACTCCCGGATGGACAAATTATCAGCGCACGGTGTTGTACGATGCGTATGACATCACCACTGCGTTAAGCCCCGGTGAAAATGTCGCTGGTTTGATATTGGGTAATGGAATCTATCGGATCACCGCAAAGGAAGACCGATACACACGCAACTACCGGCTGTCTTATGGACCATTGAAAGCCATTGCTCAGTTCTATCTCGAATATGAGGATGGGAAGGTTCAGACGATTGTTACAGATGGAGATTGGAAAGTACTCTCCGGTCCGATCACCTTCGGCAACATTTACGGCGGAGAAGATTACGACGCGCGACGGGTACCGCCCGGATGGGGGCAATCCGGTTTTGAAGATAAAACGTGGAAGCCCGCGCAAACCGTTCCCGGCCCCGGTGGACAACTACGGGGACTCTCTTGTGCTGCGGAACCAGTGCGTGCTATCGAGGCGTTGAAGCCAGTGATCGAACGGGCGATTCGGCCTGGAGTGACTGTTTACGATTTCGGGCAAAACACCGCGTTGATGCCGAAAATCCGCATCACGGGTGAAACGGGTTCGCGCGTGCGCATCATTCCTTCCGAACTCGTCACGTCTTCTGGGGAGATCGACGACCCGATGTGCCATGGGAAAGGTTACTGGACCTATACCCTTTCCGGAAAAGGTGAAGAGCAATGGTTTCCCCAGTTCTTTTATCGCGGAGCGCGCTATTTCCAGGTGGAGTGCCTTCCTGCCGATAGCCGTCAGTCGCTTCCAGTCGTAAAAAAGATTGAAGGAGTGGTCGTCCATGGCGACGTCGAGCCGGTGGGGCAATTCACCTGCTCCAACGAACTGTTCAATCGCATTTACGCCCTGGTGCGCTGGGCGCAGGTGAGCAATATCGTGAGCATTCTGACCGACTGCCCGCAACGGGAAAAATTCGGCTGGGTGGAGCAGAATCACCTGAACGGGCCTGCGCTTCGTTACAATTTCAACCTCCAGGCACTCCTCGGCAAGGGAGTGCATGATATGGCGGATACGCAGAAAGCCGGAGGACTGGTGCCGAATATTGCGCCAGAATACGCCGTGTTTGGCGGAACAAAATATGGAGGCGGCTTTCGCAGTTCCCCGGAATGGGGAAGCGCATTCGTGATCGTCCCCTGGCAGCAATATCTCTATGACGGTGACATCGGATTGATCCGAAAACATTACGATCAGATGAAAGCGTATATCGGCTACCTGGAAAGCCGAGCGCAGGATGACATCCTCGATTTTGGGTTGGGCGATTGGTATGACCTCGGCCCCAATCCTCCCGGCTATGCGCAATTGACTCCGGTGGCATTCACCGCGACAGCGTTCTACTTTTACGACACATGGCTGTTGTCAAAGATGGCCGCACTTCTCGACAAACGTGAGGATTCCATCCAGCTTGAAAAGAAGGCCGGACAAATTCGGCACAGCTTTAATCGCCGATTCTTTGCCCCAGCCAAGGGATACTATGCGACGGGCTCGCAGTGTGCCCAGGCCATGGCACTGGTCATGCCTCTGGCTGAAGAAAAGGATCGCTCCTCCGTACTGCAACAGCTCGTGACCGATGTGCAGAAAAACGGACTGACCGCCGGGGATGTAGGTTATCGCTATCTGATCCGAGCGCTGGCGGATGCCGGTCGATCAGACGTTCTGTTCGCACTGAACAATCAATCTGGGAAACCGGGCTATGGTTACAATCTGAAGATGGGTGCAACCGCGATGACCGAATCGTGGGATGCACGGCGCAGCGTTTCTCAAAATCACTTCATGCTGGGTCAAATCAACGAGTGGTTTTATCACGACCTGGCTGGCATACAACCTGACCCGGAAGGCGTAGGCTTTCGTAAAATAATTCTCAAACCAGCGATGATTCCGGGACTGTCATGGGTGCATGCCTCCTATAATTCGGCCAGCGGTCGTATCGTCAGCGAATGGAAGCGGACGCCTGGAAGCATCGAGCTGAAGGTGGAAATCCCGGTCAATACTTCAGCAACTTTGTATCTATCCGCACCAGATACGGAATCCATACAGGAAGGCGGACGACGTCTCGACAAGGTCGAAGGCGTGCGTGTGGAGAAAGAGGATGGACGCATGGTTGTCTTGAATCTCGAATCGGGAATCTATCGTTTCAACATTACTCACTAACCGAAAAATCAATATGCCGGATATACTATTGGGACTTATTTATCACTGGATTGGCGGATTGGCTTCCGCCAGTTTTTATCTGCCCTATCGATTTGTTCGCAGATGGTCATGGGAAACGTACTGGATGGTGGGCGGCTTTTTCAGCTGGATCATTGCGCCGTGTCTGGCGGTTTCGATTTTAGTACCCGACTGGTTTTCCATTCTCAGGCAGGCGCCTTTGCATTCACTGGAATGGGCTTACTTCTTCGGGGCGCTCTGGGGAATTGGCGGGCTCACTTTTGGTCTGACGTTGCGCTATTTGGGGATGGCATTAGGAATGGCGGTTGCGCTCGGTTTTTGCGCGGCGTTTGGGACGCTGGCGCCTCCCATTTTCAGCGGCGATTTCCTTGTGATCGTCAAAACAACTTCCGGCATGGTGATTCTCGCCGGCGTGGCTATCACCCTGCTGGGAATTTCGATCAATGGACTGGCCGGAGTCAGGAAAGAGAAGGAATTAACCCCCGAGCAAAAAACGGCGGCGATCAAAGAATTCAATTTCAGCAAAGGCATGATCACTGCCATTTTCTCCGGCATCATGAGTTCCTGCTTCGCGTACGGCCTAGCCAGTGGCAAACCGTTGGCAGATATTGCGCGGGTATCTCTTGCCGAGACGGGCAGACCTGCTCTTTGGCAGAATCTGCCTGTTCTGGTGGTTGTCCTTTGGGGAGGTTTTACCACAAATTGCCTGTGGAGTATCTGGCTGAGTGTTCGCAAGAAGAGTTATCGGGAGTACGTCAGTCTCAACGACAGCGCCGAACCGAGGGATGAATCGCTTACGACGAATTATTTTTTCTGCGCCTGTGCCGGGGTGACGTGGTATCTGCAATTCTTTTTCTATAGCATGGGACAAACCAAGATGGGGGCCTATGAATTCTCCAGTTGGACGTTGCACATGGCCAGCATCATCATCTTTAGTACGATATGGGGATGGTTGCTGCGCGAATGGAGGGGGACGTCCCTGCGCACGCATCTTTTCGTCGGCTTGGGATTGGTGTGTCTGCTGTTTTCCACCATTGTGATCGGCTGGGGAAATTATCTGGGCTCTGGAGAAAAGACTTCTACTACGGCTTCCGTCCAGGAAGGCCAACCGTCACACTAAAATTCCGTTCTATGTTGAAAGAAATATCATCTCCAGTGAGACGTCTATTCTCCCCCTTTCTTATTATTCAGGTCATGCTGATGTTGGGACTGAGCTTGAACGCCGTTGCGGCGACAGATCCCGTAGAATCGGAATTCCGCAATCCGCCGGAAAAATTCGGCCTGCGCTGTTATTGGCACTGGGTGAAGGGACGCATCTCCAAGGAAGGGATCACAAAGGATCTCGAGGCGATGAAACGGGTGGGCATCGTGGAGCCCTATATTGCCATCATCGGCGGCGGCGGACCCGAGGATGTCAAGGCGTTGACGGAGGAGTGGTGGAAATTGATGGAACATGCCGTGCGTGAGGCGTCTCGTCTCGGCATGGACATCGGGGTTTTTAATTGCCCGGGTTGGAGTCAATCGGGCGGGCCGTGGGTTGAGCCCGGGCAGTCGATGCGCTATCTCACACAATCCGAGCTTCGGGTCAAGGGACCTAAAAATCTCAATGAGAAACTCGCCGCGCCAACCGGCTTCTTTCAGGATGTGGCGGTGCTGGCATTCCCCGCTCCAAAGGCTGACGACGACTTGTTGGACAGACACTCGCCCACGACAACGAAGTCCGACACCAGCTTCACCTACGAGACAAAGGAACCTTTCATGGCTCGAAGCCTCATCATCACCCCCGCAAAAACACTCGGGGTGAAGGGGGAGTTTCAGGTTTCCGACGATGGCGTGACGTTCCGTACTGTTCGTGAATTCACGCTTGAGCGCCGCCGGGATATACTCACTGTCGGGCCAGTTCCGCTCGCGCCGGTGACAATCTCATTCGCCCAGGTAAGTGCCCGATGGTTCCGGGTCACACTCTCGGGAAAGTGCGAGATTGCGTCGGTTGTCATCAACGGGGCGGCCCGCCTCGACAGCGTGGAGGACAAACAGTATCTCAAGATGTTCGAGAACCCGGATCTGCCGTTCGATCGTTCCTCATGGAAAACGCAACCGGAACCGGAAAGCGACGCCTTTGTGGTGGCGCCGAAAAGCGTGATCGACCTCACAAAAAAACTCTCGCCCAACGGGGTCTTGAAGTGGGACGTACCCGACGGAGATTGGATCATTCAGCGTATCGTCGCGCAACCCACCGGCGTCCAGAACTCCCCTGCTCCCAGCGAAGCCAAGGGATCGGAGGTTGACAAGATGAGCCGTCAACACATCGAATCCCATTTTAATGCCTATGTGGGCAAACTCCTGTCCCGGCTCTCGGAAAAAGAGCGCAGTGCCCTCAAACATGTCGTGGCCGACAGCTACGAGACAGGCCCTCAAAATTGGACGGACGATCTGATTCCGGATTTTCAGCGCCGGTACGGTTACGACCCACGCCCGTTTCTTCCCACCCTGGCGGGTCGAATTGTCGGCAGTGCGGATCAATCGGATCGCTTTCTCTGGGACCTGCGCCGCGTCATTGCCGACAGGCTTGCGGAAGACTACGTCGGAGGATTAAGGGATATCTGCCATCGGAATGGTCTGCTCCTATGGCTCGAAAACTATGGGCACTGGGGATTCCCCGGTGAATTTCTTAAATACGGCGGAGCCAGCGACGAGGTTTCCGGTGAGTTTTGGGTCGCCGTCGGAAGTATCGGCAACACCGAGATACGTGCGGCGGCGTCTTGTGCGCATACCTATGGGAAACCGCAGGTTTTCGCGGAGGCGTTCACCGCCGGTCCGCCATTTATCAGCACACCGTGGAGTCTCAAAGCGCGGGGCGACTGGGCCTTTTGCCTCGGCGTCAATCACATGCTTCTCCACGTCTATATCCATCAACCTTTGGACGACTTCAAACCCGGAGTGAACTCATGGTATGGCACTGAGTTTAACCGGAACAATACCTGGTTTGAACAAGGTTCCGCATGGTTCGACTACATGCGTCGTTGCGGTGTGCTTCTACAGCAGGGCAAGCCCGTTGCAGATGCCGCCTATTTCATCACCGAAGACGTGCCGAAGACAGCCGGTCTTCTCAAACCCGCGCTCCCGCCTGGCTATGACTTTGACTATATCAATGCCGATGTAATCCTGAACCGGCTCGCGGTAAAGGACGGAGAGTTCGTTCTGCCCGAAGGAACGCGTTACCGCGTACTGGTATTGCCCGATCAAAAAAGCATGCGTCCCGAGTTGCTACAAAAAATCCGTGACCTCGTGATGGCAGGCGGAGTGGTCATCGGCTCGGCTCCCGAACAATCGCCAAGTCTGCAAAACTTCCCCGTCGCTGACCAAACAGTCCGCGCGCTTGCCAAGGAACTATGGGGATCGAATCGAATCAAGGCGGAAAAATCCCTGGAACCGGTGTTTGCGCAACTTGGCGTTCCACCAGATATTTCGGGCATTAACTATCGCAAGATTCTGTTCACGCATCGGAGTGCACCGGATAGAGATATCTATTTTCTGTCGAACCAGACAGACGAGGCGATGGATCTTACACCCACTTTCCGCGCCAAGGGTGCTCCGGAACTATGGTATCCAGACGATGGCACTATTGAACGGCTGGCTGTCTATGATACGGATGGAAAGTTGACAAGGACTGCGATTCACCTGGAACCGCGAGGATCGGTCTTCGTGGTATTCAAGGGAGACGCCGCGCCGGACAGGGTGGTGGAGGTCTCGCGCAATGGCACGCTGGTAATCTCAACCGGGATCACGGCAAGCAATGCAAAAACGGCGGCGGACATTCAGATCCTGTGCGCAACCGATGGAACGCTCATTGCAAAGCCGACCATCGCCGGAGAATATCGATTACGAACCGCGAGCGGAAAAACAATCGAGGTGAAGATTCCTAACATCTCGCCACACACGGAAATTTTCGGTCCCTGGCAAGTGTCTTTCAATCCGAAATACGGCGGCCCGGATCAACCGGTAACCTTCGATCGGCTAGTCGATTGGACTCAACGGCCCGAGAGCGGTATCAAATACTACAGCGGCACTGCCACCTACCGAATTCAGTTTCCGGCTCCTTCCGAAAAGGGACGCATAGCGCTCGATTTGGGAGACGTTCGCGATCTCGCCCGTGTCCGCGTAAACGGAAAAGAAGTCGGAATTGTCTGGAAGGTTCCCTACCGCCTCGAAATCACCAATCAACTGCATCCAGGTGACAATCAACTGGAGATCGAAGTCGTGAATACTTGGCATAATCGTCTCGTTGGAGACGCTCTTTCCAGAGACAATAAAAAGTTCACCGCCACCAGCCAGCGCGTGAATTTCAAGCCCGCCGAGCTTGTTCCAGTTCCCGCCGGTTTAATAGGCCCCGTGTCACTATATCGGGTTGTAGAAATACCGATTGCATCCGAAAAATAATAGACCTTCCTTCCTGAAACATCGGGTGAATACATAAAATTCCAGAGCGTGAAATTCATTCAATTAAACGCGCATATAAAAATTACCGAAATCAATTAAATCGAGACGTTATCGACTCTCAAAGAAACAGGAACGGTAGAAAATATATGATTAATCGGTATAGCTGTTTTCGATTTTATATGATTACGGTGACTCTATTTACCGTTGGGCTTTTACGTGGCGCAGAGACCTCCTATAGAGTGAGTCCTGGGCCTGACAATTCTTTTGAGCATGTTGTCATTTACAAAGGACGTCCTGTTTTAAATCTGGGTTTAGTGGGGTGGGGGCCGGGATGGGGTTGGGTTCCCAGTCCAAATTCAACAGAAAAAGCCAAGCCAGGAGAGCCGTTAAAAATATCAGCTCCTTTGAAGATTAAAAATTCGGTAATCAATGTAGCTTTGGATGCGCGCGCTGCAGCGGATCAGTCACTGGTCTTAAAGTACGACTTAACTGCGGAAAAGGATACCCCACTGACACTGCTCGCCTTGAGTATAAATGCTACCAATAATGTTCCCGCAGTAACCATAACTCTGACAGATAACGGAAAAGACTCGGTCTACTCTTATCCCATCGCGTACAGTTTAAATGCACGGAATGTTTCAAAGATAGTTTTCCATCTACCCTCCGGCGATATTTTAGCCACATTTGAACCTTCCATAGCTGTCGGTGCAGATGGCGCACTGCGTGTCAAACTAGCCGCAGATACCTGTAAAGGTGGAACAACAAGCGAGAAAATCACCCTGATTTTCCCACAACCCTTTACTTACGCCGCTACGAATGAAGCCGTTAATCAGTTCGTAAGTGAGCCTGGACAGTCCTGGTTTGAATGGACTCCCGCCGATTTTTCCAGTCCAAGCGTGATTGGAATGGAAGATTGGTTGGAGAGGCCCGCTGGCAAGCACGGTGGGGTGCGTATGGTGGAAGATCATTTTGAACTTGAAGATGGAACCCGAATTAAATTCTGGGGAACAAATCTATCCTATACGGATTGCGCACCGAAAAAAGAGGATGCGGAAGCTGTAGCTGCACGCTTTGCAAAGCTAGGGGTGAATGCAGTACGCCTCCATAAATTCTGCAACTCAGGTTGGGAGGGTATTGGCGACCCCAAAGACGCGACGAAGTTTACTCAATCGGGTTTGGATCAGTTGGATTATATGACATCCCGGCTTTCTTCTCGTGGCATTTATTTTGGATTTTCTCATTCATTTGGGTTGAAGGTGCGCGAAGCAAATAAAGGCAGGCTTCTTGCCTATGATGAGATCGTC
Organism: Methylacidiphilaceae bacterium UBA1321; assembly: GCA_002306945.1. Taxonomy (GTDB): domain Bacteria; phylum Verrucomicrobiota; class Verrucomicrobiia; order Methylacidiphilales; family UBA1321; genus UBA1321. The sequence continues at coordinate 15,797 of DBTH01000004.1, forward strand.
AAAGCTCTTGATGGAAATACATATTCTCTCATTAACTTCGCCGAGGACCTGCAGGATGTAATGATCGAGATGGTGGTCAATTTATTGAAACACAAGAATGCCTACACGGGTAAAATCTATGCAGATGATCCGGCTCTAGCCTGGATCGAACTGCAAAATGAGGATGATATATTTTTCAATACCACTGGAGCCGTTTTTGCAAAGTGCCCCACCTACGCCAACAGGCTTATCGAAGAGTTTAGTGAGTGGCTGAAGATTCGTTACGGATCTCAAGAAAAACTCAGCGAGGCCTGGGGAGATGCATTGCAAATACGCGAGAAACTTGAGGCCAGGAACATCCATGTCGAAACAAATATATGGTTTCTTTCAGACGATAATATTGTAAAAAAACCCGCCAGAGGCATTCAGACAAGAAGCGGAGTGGTGCCGGGAAATCAGGATGGCGCACTCAGACGACTGATGGATCAATGCCTGTTTTTCCACGAAAAACAAAATGCCTTCTATTCGAAGTTTATAAAGGCCATCCGGGATGCCGGTTACCGCGGACCTATCGAAGGATCACCCTGGCAGGCAAGTTCGAGCATACCGCATTACTATAACCTACGTTCTGATTATCTTGCGGGATTTATAGATCGGCATAACTACGGAAACAATGAATTCAACGGAACGGAGCTGCGGGCTGGATTGGGATTTTTCTCAACTGGACTTCAGCAGGTAATTGATCGTCCGTTTGCACTTTCCGAGTGGATAAATGTTTTCCCTTGTCATTATCAGGCCGAAGCACCCGCCATGGTGGCTGTCTATGGACTGGGGTTGCAGGGATGGGATGCTTCTTTTGAATTTACCTCAAGAGCCAAGGCCGGGTTTAACGACGGCGTTGGCACGCCACCTTACGGCATATGGCAGGTAGATACTCCTGCAAACATGGGACAGTTTCCAACGCTAGCCAGAATGATTTATCGCGGAGACATAAAAGAGGCCGATGTAATTTCCATTCGTAAAGTGTCGTCTGAGGATCTAGAAAAAGGACATTTATCCTTCTCTGATAAAGTTCTTCAAAATGGCGACGTGAAGAATTTTACAGGTTCACTAGCACCGGAAGCCATGCTGATGGGACGCTGCGTAGTGCAGTTCACTGATAAACCTGAAATTTTCACGTTTCCGGATTTGACTCACTATCAAGAGGGTTCGGTGATTACCTCCTCCACGAAACAATTGACTTGGGATGCTTCCACTCCAGAGAACTGCTCCTTCACAGTAAACACTCCAGGTACAAAGGCTATTGTTGGTTTTGCAGAGGGAAAGGTGGCCAGTCTTGGTGATGTCACATTAACATCGCATGGCCCGTATATCTCATTATTTCTTACGGCTCTGGAAAAGACAGCGACTTTAGATAATGCAAAATCCGCACTTATCTCCCTCATTTCACGAAATACCACTCTGGGGTTGAAAATATCGACCATTGATAATCGAGTTTTGAATACAGGCAGGGGATCGTTTGTCCTAGAGCCTGTGAAAGCAGATGTAGCCATCAAAGGACGAGTGATTTCCGCAGTGAATATTTTGAATGCTGATGGGAAACGTACAAATAAGACTGTCCCGGTTAACGACGGACTCATCCAGCTCGATACGGGACGCGATAAAACCATGTATTACGAAGTTATTTTCAAATAATCCCTTAAGGTCATCCTCCAGCTCGCTCATAGGTGTTCATCCAACCTGGATATTTCACCACGAAACGGAAATCGAATCTACTCCAGATTAATATATGCAGGATCGTTTCAGCATTTCCCTAAACGGAAACCTCTCTATGGCGAGAAACGGTTTGAGCCCACGATGCGAAATTGGTAGCGCGGCTCCAATGAAGTCGTGGGATTAGCGGCGTAGTCGACGAGATTGGAATCGGAGGGATCGACAAAGCGTTCGATGAGCACCGAGCCCCTCCCCTCACCGGTGATCAGATCGGTACCTTCGCGCCATTGATCAGGAGTCGCTTTGCCTGCGGTCTTGAGGGTTTGCACGCGGTAATGGACGCGGAAGGTGTTGGAGCGGGTCGTGAGGCGTGGATAAATCGTAGTATAGGGCCGCTCGCGGGAATTGTCGCCGGTCAGCGTGTGCGTGCTCCAATAAGTGGCCATCGCGGCATCCAGGCTGGATTTATTTGCTGTGGAAACGGAAGTGGCGTCGTCGGGAATCAGATGAATATCGCAGATTTCGGATGGAGTTCGGAATGCGTAGAGACCGGTGCCGTCAGTATTGGCGAAGCGTTGCTGAAATTGAGTGAGCGTTTCGGGAATGAGGATGTTGTGACGGTATTCGTTCGGACTCAAGGTGAGACTGGGGTCTATACTGGCGTTTTTATAGACCTGGTTATAGTCCGTCGTGGGCACCGAAATGACTTTCTCGTGTTTGAGCACCGCGTAGAGACCGGTGCTGCGTTCGATGTAGGTGAACGGCACGATCTGGTAATTCATGTTGATCTTGCCCGCGGTCGAAAGAGGTTCGCTGATGGCGTAGGGTTCGACAACAGGCATCCAGAAAAAATCCATCATCAGATAATCGGGATCGTTGGTGAAGTTTCCGTTGGAGGCATTGTAGGCGGGATGTCCCGGTTGTCGCCGGAAGAGAAGCGTTTGCCAGCCCTGACCGGTGGTGAATCCCGTCGCCTTGCTACGGGCAAAAGTGGTGGGCAATGATCCGAACATTCCGGGCGACGGAATCATGCGGCTGGGAGAGGTGAAGTTGCTGGTAGGTGCACTATTGCCCCCGGTAGCCATGTGACTGCTGAAATAAGGGGTTTGTCCGTAACCGGAAACCCTGGTAGGAAGCACTCCCTGATCCGGTTCATTGAGGAAACCGCCATCGGGCATCCAGCCGATACCATTGTCCCAATCGCCGTTGACATTGGCGGCGGTTGCCGGATAGGGAACCTTGGGGCAAGGGTTATTGGTGGCGGGCATTTTGGCGCTTCCGGACAGTTTTGCGAGAGTGCCGATATTGAGATTGCTGGAACCGGGGCCATACATGAGACCAGCGATGGGATCAATAATGAAGCTATTGGCGGTTTTGCGGGTGCTAATGCCATTGGAGATGTAATAGGGATGTGGACTGAACAGCGCACCCGTGGTGTCCTGGCCTGTCATGGCGACAAAGCGCGGGTCGAGGGTCTGGTTGCCCTGCGCCGCAACCATAGAATAGATAATGTCATTGCCTTTATAGCTGGGGTGGTAATCTGGAGCACTGTCGACGGCGAAGCGTCCGTTGCCTATGCCGCTTCCGCTGGCTTGGAAAGTCCACAAGTTGGAGATTATTTTGCTGCCAGTCGCAGTGGTGATCGTGGTGGAGGAAGTATCAAGGCTGGGTGCGGGTAGAGTAGTGGGTGGAAAGTTAATGGTTAGTGTCTGAATTGTTGAGCCCGGGGTGGCAGGAGTGCCGCTTTGAATAGTTCCCGTGGTCCTTTGCCGGATGGTGACGGTAATGGTTCCCCCCGAAAAGGAGAGAGTGGGACTGATTTGCTTCACGTTTACGGTGACTGGTTCGCTGACGAACGGATATTGTTCATTAAGCAAGCTCGTCGGAGCATCGACATGTCCCGCATTGGTGACAGCAGTAAAGGCGGTGTCTTGCTTTAGAAGTCCACCATTGCGCGCACGCACCGCGCGTCCATCGAGAGGCCAACTTGATCCCATGTATCCTCCCGCATTCGTGATACCAACACGATCTGGAGTAACCCCTAGCTGAAAGACGCCCGCTTGTGTGGTTGTCTGTTGGCTTTGGGGAGGAAACTGAAAGTTGGTGGGAGTGACATCGCTATCGCCCTTGACGGTCCAGTTTTCCAATCCAGAAATAAAGATCTCGATATCGGGCCTCATGGGAACAGCTCCATGCATGGGGGTAAATGGATCAAGCACAACAATGGCTTCCATCCGGATCTGCTTAGTCTTGAGGGTGTCGTCTTTAGTCAGCAGTATCCCGGCAGGAAGAGTGAGATTGGTCGTAACGTTGGAATTCACAGGAGTGGCCAGCGCGGGCATGGGATCTGCCGTGCAAATGAACCACAATCCCACTTCATTGAAAGTGACAAATCGGCCGAAGCCACGAGTTGTTCCGATCGTGATGGGAGCCACTTCTCCCTGGCCAAATCCATATTGATACTGGCCGTCGCCGTAGCGATAGACGCCAGCGGAAGAGGCTGCCGAAAGGTTCAAGTCGTTGAGATTGGTGCAACGAATGTAATCGAATATTTCTGTCAGGATCTGATCCGTATCGGCACCGAACTTGGTGGAGAGGGTGCCGCCAAAACCGGGCACCGGACGACTCAGGAGATTTTGGAGGTAAGCGTAAAGCTGCTGGTTTCGCTGGATGTTGGCATCATAGGTGGTGCTGTCCTTGTTTTTGCGCTGAAAGTAATAGGGCTTCTTTTTGACGGTGCCGCACAGGCTGATCAGGCGATCAAATGCGGAGGCATACGGGCTATTGGGATTCTTGGCCAAGTCTTCGCTGATGGGCCAGCAAACCACTTTAGGGGTTCCGAAAGGAGTGGTTTCCGGAGCGCGGCTATGCGCGGTGATGAAAAACTTGGCCCTCTCTATATCATCCTGTCCAATACTGGCGGTAGTCTGCCGCGCGGAACTACTGTAGGTGGAAGTGAACAGTAATTCCTCGGGACTGGTATAGAGCCGGTCCGCGTCGAGAATGGGAGGCGAAAGGCTCATACTGGCAGTTACCGTGAAGTTAAAGGAGCCTCCGGGTTGGATTCGCGGCGCAATGGCATAGAACGCGTCATATTGGTGTCCTGCCGTGCTGGTCGTGAGAGTTGGGAAAACAGTCGAGAGATTGACTCCCGCGGGATGTCCGGGGTAACCCTGAAATTCATTTTTTACCGGCTGAAAAACACCCAGATTGACATCTGTCTGGCTTTCGAAATGCGGCACATCCCAGTAGCAACCTTCGGAGGCGGTGTTGATATTGACCTTGCACGATTCGTCATCGGTCCAGAACGCGATGCGTCCGACAATCGGATTATTTACCGTGGCACCGCTGATGGTGGCGGTGTTGCCAGTACCGGATGGAGTAGCGGAGACCAGCGTGCCATCATTAAGGAGGTAGAGCCAGCGAACCGGCATGGGTACCGCTTGTGAGGCCGTGACGGGAGCGCTGGTGGTGATGCTGAAACCTTGGACAGTGCCGGATGTACCGATGGGATTGAGGATGGGATAGACGCCGGAAACGGGTTGGTTGAGGTCGGTGTAGACAGCAGTTTTTTGGAACCAGTTGGCCAGTTGTGATGCTTCGGCGGAGGGATCAAGCGCGCCCTCTTTTTGCATGACATCGGAGCTGTAGAGTTTGTAGGAGTGGTCGGGAGCGCCGGTGTTGCCAAAGGTGCGGATGAGCCCGGGCTGGCTGGTCCAGCAATCGTCGGTATTGGCGGTGGTAGCCTGGCGAATCTGGCTCATCACGATGCTCACGGCGTTGTCGACGAGCGCGAGGACGGAGGCATTGTCGGCGTAGACTTTCGAGCTGGTTAGCTCCGTCTTGACGCTGCTCAGAAATGCGAGCAACAGCGCGGAGAGAAAGATCAGGCAGGTCAGCACGATGATCAGCGCAATTCCGCTGCGGGATTGACAGTGCCAATGCCGGGATTGGAGGCGCAAGGGATTCATTCTCATTGGCTCCAACGCGCTTCGTTCAGGGAAATGTCACTTTGAAAAACACGATAATTGATGTGCTGGGCGGCGAGCGCATCGGTGACGGTCTTGAGATCCTCGGAAAGCGCTGCGGACGATTGGAAGACTGTCCCGTAGTCGAAGCCGAGCGAGGGCGGCGTCTCGCTGGAAGCGGGTTGATGCAGCATGGAGGTTTCATCGACGGCGATCAGCACAATCCGGACCATCGGCGGCAGTTGATTCATCGTCTTGGGCTGGGAGCCGCTCGTCCAGTTGGTGACGCGGGTGTTGTACTCGTAGTCCGAAGTCAGTGCGGACACCGTCGATGTGACGCCCGTGCCGGTGGTGTCGTCGAGAAGATGCGGATAGACAACGCAGGCAATGATGTTTTCCGCGAGCAGGCGGACTGGCGGCGTAGAGGCGGCGACCGGATTTAGAAACCACGAATTGTCGGTGACATTGTAGACCGAGAGCTGCTCGGTCGGCTGGAATAATTGCACGAGACGATAACGCCAGCGTGCTGCCGACTGACTGGTGAGGGTGGAAAAGAAGAAGGGGCGGTCGGCCTGGTCGCTATTGAATTCTATATAGAAGCCGACGGTATTAAGCAGACCGGAGAGTTTGCCGAAGGTCGAGGTTTGCGCGGTATAACTAAGCGGGGTCTGAAAGAAAATGGAATGAGTCACCTGTTCGTGCGGTTGGGTGATGAGCTTCTTCCCGGATATGAATTGGAGTTCGGAGTAACGACCATAAATGTCGGGCACGAATGTGGCGGAATTGGTCGTGGTGCGCCGCGACCGGGAGGCGTCGTAATAATCGTAATAGGTATTAAGCGACGCCTGCTTGAGCGAGCGGTTCACAATGTCAAAAGCCATGCGCGCGTTTTGAAAGGCCTGTATCTTGGCCGAGGAATTTTTCCACGCACGACCGGTCTCGCTGGTGATTCTCAAAATGACCATGAGGATGACACTGAGAATCGCCAGCGCTGTGAGTACTTCCAATAAGGAAAAGCCGAAGCGGCGGGAAATCCACCGGTAGGCGTGGAAGCTAGCGGCCATTGTCTACAATCCAAAGGTTCTGGGAACTGGGCGTCCCCGCATTATGGAGCTTGATGACTTGAAAGCCCAGGCGGCGTGCGGGACTGGCCGCGGCGGCGCCGGGAACGCTGCAGGTCGAAAGAGTGAGTGCGACTTTGTACGAGGCGCTCTGGACGGAGGTAATGCGGGCGCCGCTTTCGTCGTAGAAACGGGGAAACCCCGACGCAAAGGAGGAATTGGTGACGGCGCTGAAATCGAGAGTATTCGCCTCGCTGGCGAGTTGCTGGAAAATCTGCGTTTCGGTACTGACATCCATCGACTGGCGCAACGTGCCGAGAGCGAGAGGCACCAAACCGAGAAGGGCGATCAGGGCAAAACTGGCTATGCCCAGGCTGATGGTAACTTCGATCAAACTGAAGCCGGGAGTAAATTTGTGAGTGGTGCGAGCCATAACAGGTCAGCGGCTACAAGTGAGTATCTACTATAGTTGATCGGTAAGCGATGCTGCGTATTAATAAGATAAAAGCGATGGCGATGTAAGCAATGCGCTTTTGATTGCAATTCATTTCTCTCTGTAGAATAATTATATTCGTAATGACCGTAGAGCGTGTGACGATTCGCGATATTGCCAAAAAAACCGGCCTTCATTTCACCACCGTTAGTCTCGCTCTACGCAACAGTCCGCGACTGAAGGCGTCGACACGCGAAAAAATCCAGAAGCTCGCGAAGAAGATGGGCTATCGGCCCGATCCGATGCTGGCGGCATTAAATGCCTACCGTCAGGCGAAGTTGTTGCCGCAGTACCAGGCCACCATCGCGTGGATCAATAATTGGCCAACCCGCGACCACATGCTCTCCAACACGGAATTCCGCGAGTATTTCCAGGGAGCGCAGGAGCGGGCGCAGGAACGGGGTTATGTACTGGAGGAATTTTGGCTGCGGGAACCGGGCATGACCCTGGATCGGTTCAATCGCATCCTGCGCGCACGCAATATCCAGGGAATGCTGATTGCACCGCAGCCCGAGTCGCTCACGCTGCTGCCGTTCAACTACGACGAGCTTTCCACGGTGGCACTCGGCTACAATATGCGTCCGTCCTCCATGCATGTCGTAACGAATCATTTATTTCACAGCATGGGCCTCCTTTTTGATCATCTGCGCGCGCTCGGTTATCGGCGGGTGGGACTCTGCGTGAGCAGTAATTGGGATGAAAAAGTGGAGAATGCGTTGCTCGGCGGATGGGTCTTGTGGAACTGGAAAAATCCCAGGCAAATCCAGATGCACCGCTATGCGGATAATCCGATAGCCGCGGTAGAGAAATTCGTCCAGTGGCTGAAACAGAAAAAAGTGGAGGTGGTTGTTTCCACCGATGACATCGCGAAAATTCTGATGGCGCGTGGATTCAAATTTCCCGAAACGATCGGTTACGCCAGTCTCGCCCTGCCATTCGAGGAAAAATATTTCTCCGGCATTTACCAGAACGATAAATTGATTGGAGGCAAGGCGGTCGACCTCATCATCGGCATGTTAAACCGCGGCGAGCGCGGATTGCCCCGAACCCCGATTCGTACACTGATCGAGAGCGATTGGTGTCCGGGCCAAACCCTGCGCCGGCCGGTGACTAAAAGTTGAGGAGTTCTATTTCCCCATCTGCGCGGCATACTCGGAGGCGAGAACGAACTCGGCGTTTTGAGAGATGAGGAAATCAATGATCTTGACGAAATTGTCGAAGCGATCCGGCGTCCAGTGCATTGGATGGCCCTGGATGAAAAAGTACTCACGGTCAGGATTCTTCGCGTAACCCGCAACGAAATTCTCGTATTCCGGAACGCCAACCTTTCCCTCGATGTTGACTGCATAAACCCGGTCCAGAACGACGACCTTGCCTTTGGCGGCCAATTGTTTTCCAGCGGCATCAATCGGGGTGGGATAGAGCCATACCTTCATGTCGGGATCGTCCTGCATCACCTGAATAGTTTGAGCGTCGAATGAAGCCGTCGGTGCTCCTCCGGGAGGCCCGAAGGTATGGAAAGGAAAACCGAGCTTGTCCCGCGCGGCTTGCTGCGAACGCTCGAACCGTTTCTTTTGATCTTCATAGGAGCGGTGATCGAATTCGTTGTAGGTCTTGCCGTCCTCGACATGGGTTTGGTGATCCCAACCATGCAGCCAGAATTCGAAACGCCCTGTGGCCTGCTGCTCCTTGATCCATCCCGCGTATTCGGGTGTGGCGATTTCCAGCGTCTCGGCGATGATTCCGATATTGGCCTTGATTTGGCGCGACTTGATGAAGTTGGCGAATTTGATCCAGAGCCCGTTCACTTTGCCATCGATCTGGCGTAGATCATCGACCTTGATGATGATCTTGGGCGGCGCTTTGCGCGGTGGCAGTTCAACCGGAGCGGCGGTTGCAACTGATTTGGGTGCGGAGGCCGGTTCTTGCGTGGCTGATTTTTCGCCAATGCCCGAAAGCGAGAAATCATCCACATCGGCAACGCCCACAGCCGCTCCGAAGGAGTGAATCCAGAGTGCGACAGAAGCCGCGCCGGCGGGAGCCTGGGTGGAAAGAGTGTAAAAATGCCATTGTCCGTCGCCTTCCTTGGCACCGCAAACGGGATGACCGGCACCGGCACGTTGCGCAGGGTCATTGATGAGTTGGTCATTGGCATCGTAGAAATAGAGGTAAACGCCCAGAAAACCCGGCTTGTCACTGCGCTCCCAGAATCCCAATTTGAGCGTCGCGCCCGCTTCCACTTTATACCGCGCGCTGAGAGCGGCGGAACCAGCCTTGGCGTCGTTGTCCGAGATGCGCAATCCATTTTTACCATCGTGGAATGCCTCGGCGGAGATTGCCGACATGGAATCCTTGATAACCCAGCCATTGACTCCGTCTTCGAAGCCGGGATTTTCCAATCCGTTATCCTGCGCATGAAGTGGAAGCGTCCCGAGCAGAATCAGCAGTGAGAGCAACGGCCAGAAACGGCAGCACGAACAGTTCGAACGAGCGAATAGCGATCGAGGGGGGAGGAACATGGGATGCATTATGTGAAAATCGGACGATAAGGCGACCGGGATTTAATTCTACAGAGAGAATTATGAAACCCTTTATGGGGGTATTGGCTACAGCCTATATTCAATTCAAACCAAAACTCCCGCAGCGCGGAGTCATCATCACAACTCAACCGACCGTTTGCAGGCCAAGGATCCAATGAAAAACAAGACCAACCGTAATAAGGAATGCCCCGTTCATCAGGCGTTTTCGATTCACTGCATCACGCTGTTGCAGTTAGCTGCCATCATTGGAATCCTGGGGATGCCAGCGGCCCGGGCTGCCAGTCTCACCTGGGACAATAGCGGTGCCAATCCGACAGCTCCCACGGATGGATTTTCAAGCACCTGGGATACGAGTTCGACGGTCTGGAGTAACGGCTCAACCGATGGCGCATGGGTTAATACGAACAATGACGTCGCGGTCTTTGGCAATAGCAATGGGGTGGCTGGCACGGTTAATCTGGGTTCCGCGGTCACTGCCGAAGGCATTACGTTTAATCCTGCCACCAGTGGTAATTATACGATTTCCGGGGGCACCGGAGCTTACGCCCTGACGCTCGCCGGAGCGGCTCGAACGATCACGGCCAATGCGAACGCGACGATCAGCGCGGTCGTGGCCGGAACCGCAGGGCTGGTCAAGACCGGTAGCGGCACACTCTATCTCACCGGAATCAATACTTATACCGGCGGCACAACGATCAGCGGCGGCGTTCTGAGCGTGAACTATCTAGTCTCGAATTCCACGGCATTGAGCAGCATCGGTGTCGGCAATAATCTGACCCTGGATGGAGGTACGTTCCAATATACCGGTGCGGTAAACTACCATGCACTTAAAGGCGGAACTTTTACTCTTGGCACCGGCGGTGGAACCATTGACATGAATTCAAGTTCGACCGGCTCTACTTTTGAAGGTGCTTTTGCCACGACCGGCACCGGTGATCGCAAGCTGACTTTGCAAACCAATTACGGCGCTCTGAGCGGAGCCGGTGCGATATTTGCCATGGTGATTACCGATGGGGCAGGTGGAGTCACCTCCCTGGAAAAAACCGGGACGGGAAGCTGGTTCCTTTCCGGAGCCAACACCTATACAGGCACGACAACGGTAAGCGCGGGGACACTGGGCATTTCAGGAGCCAATAACCGGTTGAACACCTCCAGCACATTGGTTATCGACAAAAACGGTGCTTTCTCCGTTAGCGGTTTCAGTCAGACTTTGGCTGTCCTGCGGGATGGCGCGAGCGGTGGAGGAAGATTGACGAACGGTTCGGGCGGCACCGGTACCATCACGCTCGGTTCGGGATCCTTCAGCGGCACGATTAACAACGGTGCCGTCGGACGAATTCTAGCCGTTAGCAAAAACACGACGGGTACATTGACATTATCCGGCACCAACAGTTACACCGGTAAAACCACGGTCAGTGGCGGTACTCTGGTGGTGGGCGGAGCGAACAACACCTCACTTGGCTTTGGTGGTCCGACCGGGCTCAACGAGAGCGTTGCCACGACCGCAGTATCGAGCGGCACCGTCGATTTGAATGGCGGCACAGTCAATGAGCCGATCGTATTGACCGGGGGCAGCCTGATCAATAACGCAACCTCGGAAGCGGTGCTCAACAATGGCATTGCGGGTATCGCACTTACGGGTGCGGGCAGTGGGTATGCCGGAACGATCACAGTGGCGGTTACGGGCGGCGGCGGCACCGGGGCGACCGCGACGGCAGCGGTGAGCAGCGGGGCGATCAATGCGGTCACAGTAACCAACGCGGGTAGCGGGTACACTTCGGCCCTCACCGTCACGGTCAAGGGTTCGAGCGGTGGCAGCGGCACGGCGGTGGCCACAGCAGTTCTCTCGTCGCTTTCGCTTGAAGGCAATAACAACA
>DBTH01000215.1:0-1625 GCA_002306945.1 Methylacidiphilaceae bacterium UBA1321
TGAGGTTTAACCTGCTGAACGCTCCCGATAGCCAAAACACGCCCCCAGCCGCGCTCGCACATTCCGGGCACGAGCACTTGCATGATCTCCAATGAAGACTGAAAGTTCGTCTGCCACTGTTGCGTGGCCTCCTGGGATGTGATCTCGGTCCAGGGCCTGCGGAACTGCAACGACGCGTTCAGAATAACGATATCCACCGTTCCGGCCTCTGATAACACGCGGCGCGCCAATTCCCTGCCTGCGCCCGGTAGCGATAAATCCCCTGGTAAAAAACGGGCTTCCACTCCAAATGCCGCAGCTTCAGCCAATACGGAATGGCTGTTATCTCCTGCGTTTATTCCGTGAGAGATCACGTTTGCGCCAGCCTCGGCCAGACCGAGCAAAATCGCCCGGCCAATGCCGCGTGTAGAACCCGTTACAAGTGCGGTGCGTTTTTTAAGCGAAAATAATTTTTTCATAAATAACAAGCTCAACCGACTTCCTGAGTTTAAATTTCCAACCGGTGTTTTCAAATCTTTATTGATATTACTTTTCTCATTAGAGATAATTCCAAAATGAATTCCGCAACAATCCCGATCCTTGAAAAAACCGTCTCCGTGCTCGAAGCGATCACCACCGCAAAACAGGGGATGAGCGCCAAAAATCTTTCCATCACCCTCAATATTGCACCGGCCAGTTGCTACCGTATTTTGCGCACTCTTACGAAACACAATTGGGTAAGGGATAACGGACATGGCGAGTATCTGCTGGCTTTTGGATTGGCAACACTGACGCGTTCTTACGCCAGGCTTGAACACGTTCTTCGTCAGTTGGAGTTCCCGCTGCGAGCCCTTTCCGATGATACGGGTCTCTCGGTCAAAATCAGCATGCGTGAAGGCAACTACGCCGTGACCGCCACGCGAACCGAATCGCGACGACCCAATGCCATTACTTCACCCATTGGCTCGAAAATGCACCTCACTCTGGCTGGTGCCGCCGGTACCATTCTTCTCGCCAGCCTGTCTCGCGAGGAAATTAACGCGATTCTCGACAGCGCTCCGCAATCCAGTTGGTCCAACTACTCCAGGGAGTCATTCGCTCGCGACATCATCCAGGCAAAGGAGCAAGGCATCAGCCGCGCCCTGGGGAAATTCCATCCGTCCATTTACGCCATTGCAGTGCCCCTGAAATTCTCACCAACCAACACCGCCGCGCTGGCTGTTGTCGGATGGCCGGATGACTTCACTGCAAAGCGAAGAGGCGAGATTGAAGCGCAACTGAAAAAACATACCCGCCGAATACAACACACGATCAGCCAACAATCCTGAACGACTCCGGGCGGCATATTGAAATAAGCGGCGTTGCATTGTTCTGTAACCGCCTCGAACAAGCTTTGATCGTTTCGCTTGAATATGCTCATGTTCGCTCACGAGCGCCATCAAGCCATCCAACAGCTGCTTTCCAGGAAAAGAAGGCTCACCGTCAACGCACTGCAACGGGAATTGAAGATTTCTTCCGCCACATTGCGCCGCGACCTGTCGGAATTAGAGGAGGCCCACCTCGTCGTCCGCGTTCACGGTGGCGTCGTTCATCCCTCCGCACTGAGCCGTAACTATTCAAAACCTCACGCCCGATCTTGAGTTTTC
>DBTH01000215.1:1874-2164 GCA_002306945.1 Methylacidiphilaceae bacterium UBA1321
CTCACGCCCGATCTTGAGTTTTCCCTAGGCTAAGGCTTCGTTGCGCATCGACTCGGGCGGTTGCGCCGTCAACCTGTCCGACGGTCTCGCCGAGTTGGGCGTACCGGTCGACTGCTTCGCCACCCTTGGCGCTCCCCGTCATCCCGTCTTCGACAAACTGGCGGCCCGACGGCACCGTTGTCAGTCCTGGGATCGGGAATACGGCCGCACCCTCGCGTTCGAATTCGCCGACGGGAAACTCATGTACAGCGCCGTCTCGCAACTGGCGGAAATGGCTGCGGAGAACAGAG
>DBTH01000215.1:2445-5969 GCA_002306945.1 Methylacidiphilaceae bacterium UBA1321
GGCCGGAAAGAATTGACACACCCCGGCGCTTCGTGCCACCCCTTCATAGAGGGGAATTTCGCATCTGTGAGTCTCGACAGCGAGTGTCTCCTTGTCTCCTTCGGCTGGCGACTCATTCAATGGAGCCTGCTGTAGCCAGTCTATTTTGCAGAGATCAATAAAACATCACAGCCGACTCGTTCTTTCGATAACACGACACGGACTTTTTGCGCAAACAGACAGATTTTAAACGCGTTCGTGCATTCACGCCTCACCGCCAATCGAATAGCATGTCGGCATGGCACAGGAAAAGAATAACGACTCTTTCGGAGCCTTTTCGGTTGGCTGCAACTACTGGGCTTCGCATGCGGGAACGGATATGTGGTCGGATTGGCGACCCGAAGTCATCGAGGAGGACTTCAAGCGGCTCAAGTCGATCGGCGTGCGCAAAATGCGTTGCTTTCCGCTCTGGCCGGTTTTTCAACCCATTTCCCTCCTGCGCCGCTACGCCGGAATTCCCATGGAGTACAGCTTCGGCGAGAATCCCCTTCCCCAGGATGAATTCGGACGCGCCGGAGTTTCGCGCGAGGCGATGGAAAAGTTCGCGCGCTTTGCCGACCTGGCTGCGAAATACAATCTGGAATTAATCGTCGGTCTCGTCACCGGCTGGATGAGCGGACGACTCTTCGTTCCGCCTGCGCTGGAAGGACTCCACGTTTATTCCGATCCGGCCTCACTGATGTGGCAGACACGCTTCGTGCGTTTTTTTGTCCGTCACTTCCGCGCGCATTCAGCCATTGTGGCGTGGGATCTTGGAAACGAATGCAACTGTTGTGCCATCGCCAAGTCACGCGAGGAAGCCTGGATATGGGCCTCCACCATATCCACCGCCATCCGCACAGAGGATTCCACACGCCCGGTCATCTCGGGCATGCACAGCCTCGGAGCCGAACCGACCGCTCTCTGGAGCATCGAAGATCAGGGCGAGCTGACCGACATTCTGACAGTGCACCCCTACCCTCCCTTCACTCCTCATTGCGACCGCGACCCGATCAACACCATGCGCAACGCCTTGCACGCCACTGCGGAATCGGTTCTCTATTCCAGTATCTCCGGCAAGCCTTGCCTGGCCGAGGAGGTGGGTACACTCTGTCAGGTCTTTGCCAGCGAAAAGATCGCGGGCGATTACCTGCGCAACATTTTGTTTTCCCTCTGGAGCCATGGTGATCGCGGCTTGCTCTGGTGGTGCGGTTTCGATCAAAAGCATCTTGAAAAAGCCCCCTATGACTGGCATGTGATCGAAAGCGAACTCGGTCTTTTCCGCAGCCAGGGCAACGACTGGACTCCCAAGCCGGCGGCGGAAAATCTCTTGAAGTTTTCGCAATTCCTGGAGAAAGCCCCCGCTCTGCCTCCCCGCCGTCGTGAAGCCGTCTGTATTTTATCTGACAACCAGGATTGCTGGGGTGCGGCCTACGCCAGCTTCATTCTGGCCAAGCAGGCTGGGTTCGATCTCGACTTCCAGACATTCCGCCAACCGCTCCGCGAGGCCGAGGTCTACCTGCTACCCTCCATTCAGGAACAGCCCTGGAGGCGTTTCGGCGTCGCCCTGATGGATCGAGTCCGACAAGGTGCCACGCTCTATGTTTCTCTCGGAGACGCTCTGCTGGCTGATGCACGCGACTGGTTCGGCGTGGAAGCCCAGACCCGCCAACAGCGCCGTCAACCGGCCCAAGTCCAATTCGCCGCCGATTCGTTCGAGATTCAGGCCACCTACCGCCTCAACCTCCAGTCCATCGGCGCTGAAATCCTGGCCGCTGAACCCGACGGCAATCCCGTCTTCACCCGTTACTCCTACGGCAAAGGAACCGTTTATTTTCTGCAAGTGCCGTTGGAGACTTATCTGAGCCGCACGCCGGGAGTTTTCCACGAGGAAAGCGCCGCGCCCTACTGGAAATTCTACAGCGAATTTTCACGCCAGGCACGCAGCGGACGCGCCGTGGAAAAATCCTCCCCCTGGATTGGCATCACCGAGCACCCCCGCGACGAAGGATACCGTTACGTTTCGATCATCAACTACTCTCCACAGCCCGCGGCTTTCCCGCTCCAGCTCAAACCCGGATGGAAAATCGCCGAGTGGTTCCATGGCACACCCCAAGACAACAACTCGCTGGCCCTGGCGCAAAACGACGCCGCTGTTCTCGGAATTCGCCGATGACAACGAGAACTTTTTCGCAAGCCTCTACGACTGACGCCACCTTTTTCTATTTCCAACACCGTTGCGCGCCCTCACGATAGGACGAGCCCATGAAATCCAGTCCCATTACCGAATTCAATCTCGCGGACATGGACTGGCTTCACCCGATCTTCTCCAGCGCATACTTCTCAACACGCCGCCAAAAGGAGCGCTACCCCCGCCATCAACACCTCGAATACGAAATCATTATCGTCGCACACGGAATCTACACCGCGAAGGTGAACAACACGCCCGTTCGACTGCGCAAGAACCAGGGTCTGATCCTCAAGCCCGGCGATTGGCACGAGGATTCCTGCGCCCCGCCGCTGAGATACCGCGGACTCAAATTTTTCCTCCGCCAGGAAACAGGAGTCTCCTCCGCAAAAAAACAGGAGCTTCTCCAACCGAACATCTCCGTCCACGATCAAATCTTCCAGGCCAACCCGCGGATATTCGACCCTTTATTTCACGTACTGGAACAGCAGACCCCGCACGATAGCCCCCTCAGGCAACTCATCGCCGACGCGGTTCTGCGCGAAATCTTCTGGCAAGTCCTCAACGCCCTCGACAATAACTGCCTTTCACCCCTGCTGCGCCGCCATGAACCCGAACACCTGATGGTTCGCCAATTGACCCAGCTCTTTGAAAACCACATCCACGGACACCTGTCGGCTGCCGAGATGGCGCAGGCTTTTCATTGCAGCCGCCGCTCGTTCGAGCAGACATGCCGGAACCTGATGAACGATTCGCCCGCGCGCTGTTTCCTGCGTTTCAAACTCAAGCGCGCCAGCCTCCTCCTGGAACAGACCGGCATGCTCATCAAGGAAGTGGCCGATTATCTCGGGTTCAAGGATGCAAATCATTTCTCGCGGGTATTCACCCGGCACATCGGCAAACCGCCCTCCGCCATCAAACGCCGGTCTTGATAGAATCCAGTCAGGCGAGAGGAAGCTGGAGGGTGGAGCGAACGCTTTTTTCCTGAACGTCGTAAGTCCATGCCAACTCGCCGCCATGAGCGCGGACGACGGTGTAAGCAAACGAACAACCCAGACCGAGATGGCGGCGTTTAACCGAGTACCCCGGCAACCGGCCCCAGGACTCGATGAAAGCCGGGGCTTCGGCAATGGGATTATCGATGGAAATGATCCAACACTTGCCCTCGACCTTCGAGACCGGAATGACGTCGGGATAACCGGCTTCGACGGCGTTGACGATCAACTCGGCAATGGCCATGCGAATTTGCGCGGGATCGATTTCGACCTCCGCCCCTTTCGGCGCGCCGGACAATGTCTTCGATCCCGGCGCGATGGTT
>DBTH01000219.1 GCA_002306945.1 Methylacidiphilaceae bacterium UBA1321
TTCCCTCAATCGGTGACACCCATGCTTACAGTAAGACTTTCAGTCCACCTTTGTTATCACATAAATGTCTTGTGATTTGCTTTCTACCCGATCTCTACAAGACTCCCGGGAGATATTGTGGTGATAGATGGAAATACAGACGATCAAACTCTCTTCGACCGGCTCTGCGATTACTGGAAAACTCAGGGAGCTACTGTCAACGTCGTCCGTGCGATCAGCTCGGGGTAATTGCTCAGGACGGCTTCGACCGTATAATTGCCCGCCGTCAGCGGCGTGGACAAATCCGCGAGGGGAACGGTCTCGCTGTATTCGATAATATCGTCGGCGTTGACGAGCATCGTGCCGATCGATTCGACGAATTCCTTGTCCGCCGACCACGTATAGACAGCCTGCCCGGAGCTGGTCTTGATCGTGAGATCGTAGCGCTGCGAAGTCGGGAATGAAAAGGTGTAGGTTCGCTTGCCCTTGTTGTGGAAAGAATAGGAGATCTTGAGGGTGGGACGTCCTCCGGGAGCATCCGCCGCCGCCTTCAGGGAAAAGGGGGCGGGGGTTACTTCGACCTTGGATTCGAGATCGGCGAAATTGATGGAGTTGGCCCGCTGGATTCGTTTCGGGTCGCCGGAGAAAATGCTGAACCGTTTTCCGCCGGGCTCGATGAATTTTTCCGGAACGGTATTTTTACTCGGGTCCACATCGATTGCCTGCGCGTTGAGCGCGAGTACTGTCAGAAGGAGGAGGACCTTACGGATCATTCCGTTGACAGTATCAGGGATCGGCTCGATTTCAAACCTTTTGCTATTTGTGCGGTCTTTGTTTACTTTCGGTCTCATGCAAAATCGATTCCTCAAGCGGATCGCCGTTATTGCCGCCCTCCCCCTCGTTTTCCTCCTCGCCACCGCTTCCGAGGAACGCCCCACATCCACTTTCCGGGTTCACGTCCAGACTGTCGAATTCGGTACGCCGGGCACCCAGGTTCTGCCCGTCTCCCTGGTCAACCCCACCAAGCAGATCATGATCCGCGCCCAGCCCGAACTCAGCGAACGCGACATCCAGTTCCTCGAAACGCGCGAATCCGAAGCCGGCCTGGCCCTGCGCATTACCCTCGACGAACACGGCAAGACCGTCCTCAACACCGCCACCCTCCAGAACCAGGGACGCATTCTCGTGGTCTTCCTCAATGGCCGCGTCGTCTACGCTCCGCTCATCGACAAAACCATTTCCAACGGCGTATTGACCATCCCCCGCGGTGTATTTCCCGAAGAGATCGAACCCCTGCGCCAGGCCATCAAATACGCCCGGAAATAAAAAAGGAAATCCGCAGCATCGCGACGGTACGAATGGATCTCGGACTGATTTCTCCCGCCGCGTTTCGATTCCCCGCGTCCCCCACCAAAATTCCAAAATCTTTTTCCGCAAAGTCACATAAAAATTAATTTTATTCTCATAGAGCTTGAATTGCGTCCAGACTGTTACAAACTTCCAGGTCAACGATGATTAAGCCGGTGAAATCCTCAGGCGCTGCGCCCCATTCTTCCGACGGGTCGATCCCCGCAAGCAATGACCGTCCTGGTGCCAAAAAAACCGCCGACGACGCCACGCTCGAATTCGATTTCAGTGGTTCCGCTACCCCTGCGCCCAAAACCGCCGCACCGGCCAGCCCGGCTCCGGCCCCAACGCCTATGGCAGAACCCAAAGTCGAGACCCCGGCCACGCACCACGACCCCAAGCTTCGCATCCACCACACCGCCAAGCCGACCGTGCTCAACGACGGAATCAAACTGCCCCCAAGTAACCTCATCAAACACGTCAACGAAAAAATCGACTCCACTCCCACACCGGCCGCGTCGACTACGCCCTCTCCAGCCGCCACACACAAACCCTTTTCCGCAAGCTCCATCAAAATCACCGACCTCACCGGAGAGCTCAACGACGAATCGGTCGTCGACCCTATTCCGATGCCTCCGCCAGAAACGAACTCTCCGATTTCCACTCCGGTCGCCCCCATCGACAAATCCCCGGCGCCGCCCGCCTCCGCGACGACAACCTCCCCCAGTTCGATCTACTCCGACATCGCCTCCCGCAAAGCGGCGACCGCTGGCAAATACTCCTCCTCGGGACCTTCGATCTACGCCGCCTCCGCCCGCCGCACCATGATGGGTTCAGCCAGGACAACCCCATCGTCTGTCCCATCCACCCCAAGCCCAGCCACCTCCGCAACCAAACCGGAACCGGCCCACGTCACTCCCGTCAAACACACCGAACCGGTAAAAACAGAGTCCAAGACACCTGCCAAGCTCGCGCTTGATCCCACCCCCCTCTCCGTCCCGGAAGCCAAAACCACTCTCCCCGCCAAGAGCGAAGAAAAGAAAACCGAAGTCCCTCCCACCAAAGAAACTCCGATTCACGCCTCCCACACCGAACCGGCTGCCTCTCCATCTCAACCCACCCAAACCAAATCCCCTGCGACTCACTCCACTTTCGACATGCACACTCCCGCCAAAGACACCGGCCGCGATCACAAAACCGCCGCGACCTCCCCCGCCAAAAAACAGTCCGCCTTCAGTCTGGGCAAACTTCTCCCCACCGCTTTCAACAAGGACAAAGAAACCACCACACCAAGGAACAGCACTATGGCATTCAATCCCCCCACCGTATCGGACTTCCGCAAGAACGCGGAACGGCAGGCCAAGGAACAACAAGCAGTGGGCAGTTTACTCTCCTGGGTCGGCTACACCCTCCTTGGCGGCCTTGTCCTCGTCACCGCCCTTGCCGCCCTCGGCGGATTCACCATGTTCCAGATGATCCAGCGCCAGAACGCCACCGTCGCCCAACTCGAATCCCACTACAACGAAGTCATCGCCAAACAACAAGCCGACATCTCCCGCCTGCGCGAAGACTCCGACAAACTCGGCGATCAACTCGCCGCCGCCACCAGCCTCATGGCCCGTCAACAAGACCAGCTTAAACGCACCGCCGCGACCGTCGACGACACCAACGCCCAACTCAAAGCCCGCGCCCGTGAAATCGCCGAACTGCGCGACCGCGTCCGTCGGCTCGATGGAGGACGTTAACCCCGCACATCCCACCGCAAGCCACGCCATTTCTCCTCAGCAGACACGTTCACTGAACGCATCGCCCCGGTACCGCTTGCCTCCCGATTCGCCCTATGCTTTCCGTCGTTGAACTCCGTCGCCTCCTGTCCGAATGGCGCCTGCGCTGGCAGCGCGTCCGCGACATCGTCGCTCCCACCCAATGGGCCGAACAGGACTGGCGACACTTCAGCCAGGGCGTAACCCTCCTCGTCATCGACCACGGCCAAAGCTGGATCATCGACCCCAATACCTACTGGGACATGCGCTGGAAACTCAACGGCGGTGGCGAACTCATCGCCCAGGTCGAATACATCCCCAACCAAAAAACCACCCTCATCGTCGCCCAACAAGGCGGCTTCGCAGAAGGCGTCGTCGACAGCTACACCTGGCTCTGGGCCGAATTCGACCTCCAGGGCAACTTCCTCCGCGACCCCTACTGGGTCGACGGCTCCTGGAAAGACGCCCTCACCATGCTCCTGCTCCCCTTCCAGAAACAGGGCGGCTTCCTCCTCCAGGCCCCTGCCAATACCCCCAAGGAACTCCTCCTCCAGGACGGCGCCCGCCCCAACGAAAATAAAAATCTCTCCCTCGGCTGGAAAAAAGACTCCTGATTCTCGGGGGCGCTGCCCCCAAACCCTCGCCAAAGGAAATGATTTCCTTTGGAAACCTC
>DBTH01000087.1 GCA_002306945.1 Methylacidiphilaceae bacterium UBA1321
TCAACTGCCCATCTTCTATTTCAACCGCTCCAGGAATTGTCAAACTTCGGGAGTCCTCCAGCAGAGCTGGAGGATTACCTTTTGGATTTACCGTGGTCTCGACATCAACTCTATGTTTATTCGTGAACGGGCTGCATTTCCTTAATCAGCTCGGTAAGCGATACAGTGGCGAAGGAGCTTGCGGTATCGGACATAGCGTAGGGCAGAATCAATTGCCCCGCATGAACGAGGGCTCCGCAGCTATAGACGACATTCGGCACATAACCTTCGCGTTCGGATTCGTCCGGGCTCAACAGCGGGCGATTCAGGCGGGCGATGACACGCGAGGGATTTTCCAGATCCAGTAAAAATGCACCTATGGAATATTTGCGCATCGGTCCAACGCCGTGACTGAGCACCAGCCAGCCCTCGGGCGTTTCGATGGGGGAACCGCAGTTCCCGATTTGAAGAAATTCCCAAGGGAACGTCGGCTTGAGCAAAGGGGATTTCGTGTACCAGAAGTGCAGATCGTCCGAGTACATGATATAGAGATTTTCGCCATCCTGACGCGACAGGAGCGCGTAGCGCCCGTGAATCCGTTTAGGGAACAAGGCCATTCCCTTGTTTTGCACCTCAGGCCCGTTGAGCGTGCTGATGCGGAAACGGAGAAAGTCGGGCGTCTCCAAAAGCTGTGGAATTGTGACACGACCGTCGTAGGCCGTATAGGTGGCGATGTAGGTCGGAGTTCCGTTTTCCTCGACGAAGCGGACGAAGCGGGCGTCTTCGATTCCGTTGGATTCCGTCGGAGCGTGCGGAATGATGACGCGTTCGCTCAGGGGCTGTTCCGCGTTATAAAGAACTTCATAATTGGATAAAGCCAGGTTGAGCACGCGGCTCGTGGAGCGGTCAAACTCGGTGTTGCGATGTTGCGCATGTCTGCGGAGATATTGAATCTCCTGTTCGAGTTCACTCATGGTGAAAGAGGCGTTTAAATTGTGCAGCAACGCTTCGACTATGGGATCGATCACTCCCAATTCTTCGAGTTTTTTCCAGAAAATGGATTTGTCGTAGTTGGGGTGTGGAATCTGTTCCGGGGAGGTGACGTAACGCGTGGGCTTGTCGATCAGGATCTTTCCCTGACTGTCAATCGTTCCAGAGCGGAAGGTGATGGAGGAGATGTGCCCTTCGCCGGTCGCGCGCAAGCTCAGGATAAAGCGCAGGACGCCTTCCGGCAATCCCTGTTGATCCGGGTGGGAAACGATGGAGGGATTGAAGAGGGCGGCCGCTTCGAGGGAATATTCGTGAGTAAAATATGCGCCGATGAGGAGCTTGCGCGCTTCGGAAATCGGCTGGTCGGTCGGCAGAAAATGACGAACGGAGTCGTACCGGGCATGGAAGTAATCGAGTAGTTTTTGATGTCGCGTGTGGAATTCCGCCCTCACCTCCGCGAGTACTTTCTCAACCTCCTCCTCCGAGAGCGCCAACACCCGTGAAATGAGGCGCAGGGGGCGTTGATCTCCCAAAAGGTTGATGGGCCGATAGAGGACGCGCGTCGGATCGGGCCGGAGTACAATACCTGTTCGGTTGACTTGCATCAGTTCGAGCTCCCTAATGGATTGCCGGGCGGCGTGTGAAAGGCTTTGAGATTTTGCTCCAGCAATTCCATTTCGCTCAATGCCATGAGAAAGGCCAGGGTCGATTCGGCTCCCTGGTTCTGATTGACGCGATCGACATGCAGCCCATCGCAACAGCCGCCTGTCTTGGGATCGTAGAGGGAAAGTCCGAGATCGTTTCGACCCAAAAACCATTCGAAGGCAATTTTCGCTTCGTCATGCCAGTGGCTGTCGTTGGTGGATCGATAGGCTTCCAGGCAGGCCGAAACGGTGCAGTGGGCTTCAATCGGTTGTTGGTCGAAGTTGGATCTTTTCTCTCCACGGGTGTAAAATCCGATCGAACCAATGGGCCGGAAATGTCCCTGGGCGCTTTTCTGCACGGAGGTCAACCACCGCAGGGAGCGCAAGCCGATTTCAAACGCACTGCGATTGTCCGCCCAGCGTCCGCTCAGGATGAGGACATGCGGCAGGAGCGCATTGGCGTAGGAAAGACTCGCTTCGAACCAGGGCCAGTCGTCGGTGGCGGTTTTTTCAAAAATCTCAATGAGCCGCCGGGTCAACTCATCGCGGGCCTGGGCCGCCATCCGGTCGCCGTTGAAACGCCGGAAGTATTCATAAATTCCGAGGAGAGTATAGGCCCAGGAGCGCGGTGACGGCAGATCGAGCGCCGTCGGGAGCGATCGTTCGAACATCTGCGCCGCCCACGCCTGGAGGGGATGATGGCGGGATCTTCCCGCGCAAGTGCCCAGAGCCCACAGCGCGCGTCCCTGACTGTCATCGGAGCCCTGGGTTTCCAGCCAATGCCGGTCGAAACCCATGAAATTTTTGAAGCGTTTGGCTTCGGGGTCGAATGCATATTGCATGAAGCTGGCATAGGTCTCCGCCAGCGGGTGCAACGCCTTTTCCTCCATCTCCAATTCCTCAAGCAGCACCATCGAGATCAGGGCCCGAGCATTGTCGTCGGTGCAGTACCCGTGCGAAAAATCGGGCATGGAATAGATCGCGTGCTGGTACATGCCCGTGGAATCGGACATGCGCACCAGATGATCGAGCCGCAATTCAGGCAGTTCCAACCGCTCTTCTTCCAGCGTGCGAACTTTGAGCCGCCGGATGG
This sequence comes from Methylacidiphilaceae bacterium UBA1321, assembly GCA_002306945.1. GTDB lineage: Bacteria > Verrucomicrobiota > Verrucomicrobiia > Methylacidiphilales > UBA1321 > UBA1321. The sequence continues at coordinate 2,707 of DBTH01000087.1, forward strand.
ATTGGTTGGTGGGATGACGGCGCGCCCGCCTGAAGGATTCCATGTAGTGTTCGGCCGTTTTGCTCCAGATCATTTCCCGTCCGAGCAGGTAGGCCTGCTTGCGCATCGCGTTACGACGGTTGTCATCCTGAAGTAAACCGATGATGGCCTGCGCCATGGCCTTGGAATCCCCGAAGGGAACCAGCACGCCGCGCCCATCGGCGAGAAGTTCCTCGGCATGCCAATAGGGCGTGGAGATGATCGCCTTGCCGCTGCCAAAGGCATAAGCCAGCGTTCCCGATGTGGTCTGTGCGGCGTTGGTGTAGGGCGTGATATAGATGTCAGCCACGCCGAGAAAGATCTTCAATTCCTCCACATCGACAAAACGATTATGGAAACTGATATAGCGTTTGATTCCCAGATCCTGGGCTAGCCGCTCCAGGCTTAAGCGATAGGCGTCACCGTGTTCGCGCAACAGGTTCGGGTGCGTTGCTCCGAGGATAATGTAGACGAGATTCGGAAATTTTTTCACGACTTCCGGCAAGGCGCGCAATACGTTTTCAATTCCCTTGTTGGGCGACAACAGCCCGAAAGTGAGCAGAACCTGCTTGCCTTCCACGCCGAATTGATCCTTGTAGAAATTGGAGTCACTGAAGGCAGTGTCGAGAATTCCGTGCGGGATGAGATCGATTTTCTCCACGGGGATTTCGTAGATTTGCTGCAACATTTTTTTGCCGCGTTCGCTCATGACCGCCAGACGCGAGGAGATATCTCCCAATTCCTTGAGGACGCGGCGTTGGTCGGAGGTGGGATTTTCGAGAATGGTGTGGAGCGTGGTGACCAGCGGAATTCTCAAGTCCCGCAGCAATGCCAGGATGAAACTCCCCGCCGCGCCGCCGTAGATTCCATATTCATGTTGAAGGCACACCACGTCGGCGTTACTGAAATTGAGATAATCTGCCGTGCGGCGGTAGGAATCGAGATCATTCTCGCCGAATTCAAATCGCACCTCGCTCGAATAGTCGTAGCCTCCGGCCTGATCGTTGACCGGGACGACGAAACTTTCCACGTCAGGATATTGCAAGGCCATCGCCCCGCGCAAATCATGCGTGAAGGTGGCGATGCCGCATTGACGCGGCGGGTAATCGCCGATGAAGGCGACTTTTTTGATTTCAGAGGTGAGATTCAAACCGGGTCATTTCTGTTGCGGAGACGTTGGCATTCATGGATAAAAAAACGTTGGAGGTGCCGATGAACGAACCGGCAATGGGCGTAGCTTCCTCCGGATGTCGCGACACCGCTACAGGAACGTGTCGCGATGCGGTCAGCATACCCGAAGTGGGATCGAAGCCTCTCCATCCCGCGCCCGGCAGATAAACCTCAGACCAGGCATGAGTCGAAGCCCCGCTGCCGCTCTGCGAATCTCCGGCGACATAGCCGCTGACGAAGCGCGCGGCCAATCCAAGCCAGCGGCAGGATTCAATCAGCAGCGTGGCGAAATCCCGGCACGCGCCGCTTTTTTTGCTCAAAGTCTCCCCAGGTGATTGCACTCCGGGCTCGTAGCGAAGTTGATAACGGAACGTTTGATTGATCGTCTCGTTCATCCGCTGAAGCAATTGCAACGTGTCGAGCGACTGGCCCTGCCGCCAGAACAATCCCAGCCATCTCCCGACGGCTTCGTGGTCGGCGGTATAGATCGGTTGAGTCAGCCCGTAGAGTTCGAGCCCCGTCTTGGAGTCGTAGGCAAAGGGATATTGAACCGCATCCGGCTCAAGACGAAAGTCGAACGGATTGGAATCGAAATAATTCAAAGTCAGTTCGCTCTGAATGCTGAGCTGCGAGGCGCTCTCGGTAAAATCGATCACCGCAATGCTATTGCCATAGACATCCCGGATCCAGCGAGTGCGGTGCGCCGGAGTGATTTCCAACATGGATCGTTCGATCTGGATGTCATGCCCCTCACGCGGACGCAACATCACCCGGTGCGGAGTGAATTGGACATTCTCCGAGTAGCAATAAGTCGTTTGGTGTTGGATGTGAATTTTCACAGGGGATTCCCTCCGACACATCGTTTTTGTAAAGATTCAGGGGCCGGAACCAAACTTCATCTCAAGTTACTTCCAATGCCGACAATAACAACCTTTACTTTGCCGACAGCTCAAAACAGATTGCTAAAAACGCACTTGCGGCGTTCCGTCCAGGCGCTTCGACATATCGACCGGATCATTAATCGACACTTGCCCCGGATTGACCTGATACGCCCAGACCTCGAACCACGCCAGTTGGGCCTGGCCATAAATGGTCGAAAAGGCGCCTTCCACCGCATCCAGTCCCTCGGCCACCTTGACTCGACCAATGCGCGGAACATTATAGCGCGCATCGAAAGTGCACCACGTTTGCCCGAGGTAGACTTCGAAATAGGCGTGAAAATCCATCGGCGTGCCGGGATCCGAATAACCGATGTCGGGCAAGTGACCCACCACATAGCGCGCCGGAAGATTGAACGCCCGGCAGAGCGCAATGGCGACATGGGCAAAATCGCGACAGACGCCAAATCGTTGCGCGATCACTTCGGATGCCGTGATGTCCGCCCGGCCCGACCCAAAACGATATTCGATCTGGCTGTGAACCCAGTTGCAAATGGCGTGAATCCGGTTCAGCCCGTTAGGAACCTGTCCGAATTGCTGCCAGGCGAAATTGAGCAACCGATCCGAATCGCAATATCGGCTGGGCAAGGTATACCTCAACACCTCCGGCGGAAGCTTGTCCACCGTACTGGCAAAATGACGCTGGTCGCTGTTGTCGGGTAAAGAGGAAACCGTCACCAGCGCGTCGTGATGAATGATATTCTGCCCCGGCAATAACATCGCGCGGCAAGTGATGTTTCCGTAGCTATCGACAAACTCGTTCCATGTCGCATCCGGGCTGATCTGAAATTTTTCTATAAGGACGCTTTGGCTCTCGTCCCGTCTTGGCTTGACCACGAGCAAGACCGGCGTCGGCTGCGACGTCTCATAGATAATGTGACAGCCGACACGAACCGTCAGGCTTGCCGGTTGACTCAATGGCATGAATCTCCTCCGGTCACCTGTCCGACAAATGCATCAAACAACGGGCGATAGAGCGGATCGCGTTCCGGGTGGTATTGCACGCCAAGAGCGAACGGATATTCGGCCACCCGCACCTGTTCAATCACTCCATCTACCCGGCATCGCGCCTCGACGATCACTCCGGCCCCCGGTTGCGCCAAAGCCTGATGATGAGAGCTGTTGACCCGTGGAAATTGGATCGGGACGCCGGGACTGTAGGACAACTCCTGAATGTTTTCGGTTCTGGCGTTGTCGTGATTGGGGATGTCCAGATGCAATGTTCCACCCAAAGCGACGTTGAGAATCTGGAGTCCACGGCAAATGACAAAAATCGGCAACCTCCACTTCAGCGCCTTTTCCAGGCTTTCAAACTCCCATGAATCGCGCGCCAAATCCGCATCCAGAATCAACGCCGGGTTGGGCACCGGCTGACGCAGGAACGATTCCGAAATATCCGCGCCGCCTGTGAGGAGAAGTCCTTCCACCGAATCCCATGGTACGACTCCGGTGCGGGCATTGGACAGGAGCACCTCAGGATACGGCTCGAAGACGTCGGAAAAATATTTTTCGTCGCATTCCCTGATCCATGTGGCAATCCATTTCAATTCTATAAAACTACATCAAGAAACAAATTACGCCTAGAGCCTTTTCCATTTAAATAGTCGCAAATTTGCAAGGCCAAATGAGACGGGAGGCGGAACCGGCGAGGGAGTGTATCG
>DBTH01000184.1:0-5573 GCA_002306945.1 Methylacidiphilaceae bacterium UBA1321
GACCCTCCCAGGGCGAACGCTACTTCCTGCCCACCATCGGCAGCCCCAGCGTGCCCAAATTCAGCCTCCCCACCAACGCCAAGGAAGCCAGCATCTCCACCCGCACCGACGGCAAACTCTGGGGCAACTTCTTCTCCCCCATCTACGTCGACTTCACCAAGTCCAACCGCCGCGACCTCATCCTCGGCGAAGGAACCTACTCCGCCAACAGCATCTACTACTTCCCCAACGCCGGCACCAGTTCCACCCCGCGTTTCAGCGACAAAACCCGCCAGGTTCTCATCCGCGGCATGGGACGCGAACACCTCACCCCCCAAATGATCGACTGGAATAACGACGGCATCCCCGACATCATCACCGGCGAACGCAGCGGCGCCGTCAGCGTCTTCATCTGCAAATCCAATGACCCGAAAAAATTCGAATTTGCCGAAGAACCCATCATCGTCAAATTCGGCAGTTCCACCAAACTCGGATCCCTCTCCAACCCCGTTCCCGCCGATCTCAACGGCGACGGCCTCTTCGACCTCGTCGTCGGCCGCACCAACGGCCGCATCGCCGTCGCCTACAACAAAGGCAAACCCGGCGAACCCGCCTTCGACATGCCTGTCGAACTCAAAGGCGTCCAAAAATACCCCAAATACGCCGCCCCCTCCGGCTGGAAACTCACCACCCCGCCCCAATCCACCTTCCACGTTTTCCGTCTTGTCGGCGGCCCCGACCCCGAAACCCTTAACGGAGCCGAAAAAGACCGCGCCCTTCTCACCTACGAAAAGGGCTTCTCCCCCAATCCCGACTCCAAGGGCAAATACGCCGGCAAGCTCGAATTCCTCCCCAACACATCGCAGCTCTTCCCCGGCATAATCCCCCTCCCGGCCGATCTGCCCTTTGTCATTTCCTGCGAAAGCAACGCCTCCCTCAAACCCGACACCGACTACACCATCACCTTCTACGCCAAAGGAAGCGGATGGACCCGTTCCCAATTCGTCATGGCTACCCAACAGCGTCTCACCGTCACCGACCCGAAAACCAACGAAAAACGCTATAAAGAAGCCCGCTACGCCCTGGAAGAAGACTTCAATGCCGGAGGCAATTGGTCCAAAATCACCAAAGTCTACCGCTACCGCAAAGACAAAGACACCCCTGATAAAGAAAAACCCAATCCCCTGGGCTTCGGTATCTCCGTGCTCCTTTTCGGCAAGGGCACCTTCTACATCGACGACCTCACCATCGAGGAAAAGAAGTAGGCGGGTTCGGGTAGCTGCAGTTCTTTTTGCTTGATACGGACGCGCTTGAGGTCTGCTGCGGGCTTATCCAGTAAGCCGCCGCCATTCGTCTTATGCGTCTTGATGCCGATTTTGAATACCTGGTTAAGCGCGGCGGCCCATTCCATACAGTCCTCCGCTGTGATTTCATTCAATCGAAGTTTCACGAGTTCCGATCATGTTTTTTGAATTTTAGCGAGGCAACGTTGGCGGTATTCCTTGCTGACTTTTTTGAGCGAGGTGTTCCGTTCCATTTCGGTTTCGTAGGGAATCACCGCATCGCAGAAAAGCGGAGGGTCGATGTGGTTGGAGTGGTCCTGGTGTTCCTTGAGAAAATCGACCAGGCTAAGTTTGGCGGTAGTCCATACGGTCGTTTTGAGGCTTTCCCGAATGATCTTGCCGCCGATTTTGATTTGGCCATAGTAATTGCCATTGCTCACGTATTGGAGCAGATGCAGCACTTTGGGAAACGAACACCATTTGCCATCTCTGGAGAGGGTATCCTCTCGTTTGAGGTGGCCGGACTCGGAGCCATGGGATGCTTGCACGGCTCCAAAACATGGGATTCAAAGCTAAAATTTTAGCTGGTAGCGAAACTCATTTTTGAGAGCAAAAAAGGGTCTGTAGCTCAACGGTTAGAGCAGGGGACTCATAATCCCTTGGTTCAGGGTTCGAATCCCTGCGGACCCACCAGCGCGCCACCGTGGCAACGTCATGTTGCTTTTCCCTAGAATTTCCGTTTGTGCGGTCGCGGTTCTTTTTTCAAGAACCTGTTTCGACCGCCTGACATTGACCGGCGTTGTGCTGAAGATGCGCGGGCAGCGGGGGAACATAATGGGCGTCACCGCCGTAGCGTTTCCAACTGCGGTAGAGCAACACCATGAAAACCAGCGCGAGGGCGTTAAAGAAAAGAACCCAGACCGGGATCAGACAGTACGCGGTGCGTTCGCCGAGGAAATGTTTAAGGAAGGAGATGAATGCGCCGCCGAGTCCTCCGGTCAGGATTCCGGTGACGAGGCCGAGCATGGCGCGGGCCGAGCAGAATTGGCCGTAACGTTCGCGCGGGAAGATACGCATCAGCAGCGGCGGATCCTGCATTTGGAGGAGCATGCCGATCGGGCAACTGACGAGGATGGTCTGGAAGAGGGTGAAGTAGAAGAATTGCGTCGGCGAGGCGTGCCAGAAGAGCCAGATCAAGCCGATGGGTTGAGTGATGACATTGAGGATCATGCCCCAGAGCACGACCCGGATCGGGTGAAATTTATCGGCGAGCCAGCCGGAGATGGGAACGAAGATCGCGCAGGCGATGGCACCGGTGACGGCAAGATTGCCGATGTCGGTGAGGGTGAGTCCCATGACATTGCGCTGGAAGATGACGTTGAACATGGTGCAGGCTCCAGCAAAGCTGCCGGTGATGGCCACGAGGAAGAGATACCAGTAGTGAGGCAGCGAGAGGCATTCGCGCGCATAGGTTTTGGCGGCGGCAAGGAATCCCTTTTTGCCGTCATCGTTTTCGGGCGGAGCAGGGTATTCGCCTTCCTTGACCATGACACACATCAGTCCGAAACCGAACAGGTAGAGTATTCCCGCTCCGACGAAGATTTCCTTGAAGTAAATGTCGGCGTGGGGAAAGACGAATTCATTGTACACGATGCTGGTACCCATGATGACCATGCGGAAACACGACATAAACCGGGCCAGGAGTTCCTCGGGCACGACGTCGTTGAAGAGGTACCAGAAAACCGATGAGACGAAGGTGTTGAAGAAGTCGTAACAGATCAGGAAAAAACTCAGGACGATAAGGATGACCATTTCTTCCGTCAGGAAAGAAAGAATCCCGGCATTGTGGATGTAGTGGCCGAGCCGGGGCTGAATGAATCGCCCGATGTCGAACGAATAGCCAATGCCGATGAAGCTGATTACCAGAAAAGGCATGCTCCCAAGAATGAAGGGAATCCGACGGCCCCAACGGCTGCGGCAACGGTCGCTGCGGAAGCTGATGATCGGATTGCAAATCGCGCCGAAAGTGCGCGGGATCGAGGCCAGGATCAACCCCATCAGGAATTCCGAACAGTGGAGATCCTTCATCTTGAGCGGAATGATATTGGTCGTCGATTCCGTCATGAAGAAACAGAAGTCGCCCCACAACAGCCAGAAGAAGAGCAGGAACAATCCGAGCTTGGTGTAAGTAAGCGATCCGGCCCGGTAGAGGTGAGGTGTCTTTTGCATGCGATGGCGTTCCGAAAGAGACAGCCCGATCAGGATCCACGATCCCTGTTTGTTCCGGCTGACGGAACAAAAATAGCATTGCGAGCGATACGTTTATAGGTCTGGAGACGATCCAATTTATGTCGATTCCTGATCGTTCACGGCAAAAGCTGTTATAAAATCGTCCTTATGTACGCTAAAATGGGTATGTAATTGAAAAGTGGGCCATTGAACCTGCGTCTAGCTATGCTGACGCGTTGAGATTACCGGAGGCGTCGCTGTCGAGCATCCAGACTTTTTCGCCGTCGACCGGTTTGACGAATTGGACGGGATAAAGGGGAGAATCTTTATGCGTTACGAGAACCTCGTGGACCATCTCGGCCTTGTCCCGGCCTGCGACAAAGAGAATGACTTTGGCGGCAGCATTAAGAACCGGATAGGTAAAGGTGATCCGGTGTGTCTTGAATTTTTCCACCCAGTTTGACACCACCCATCGTTTGTTTTCAAAGAGCGCGGTTGTGCCCGGAAAGAGCGAGGCGGTGTGGCCGTCCGGCCCCATGCCGAGAAGAATGAGGTCGAATCGCGGGAAGTCGTCGAGAAGACATTGGTGAGCGGTAAAATAAGAGCGCAACTCGGCTTCGTAATCGGCGGCAGCCTTGCCCGCGTCGAGGTCTTCTGCGTGGATGCGATGGACGTTTTCGGCGGGCAATTTATGGTGCAGGCGCGAGATTAGGGTTTCGTTGGCCATGCGGTAGTTGCTGTCATTGTCGTCGGGGCCGACGTGACGTTCGTCGCCGAAGAAGAGCTGGATTTTGTCCCATGGAGCGGCGAGATCGCCACCGGCTTCGTCGGCGAGGAGGGTGTAGAGACGTTTGGGGGTGGAACCGCCCGCGAGGGCGACATTGAAAGCGCCGTGGTCGGTGATGGCCGCCTTGGCCAGCGTGATGAAATCGAGAGCGGCGGCGCGAGTCAGGGCGGAGGGATTGGGAAACACCTGGATCGTTTCGCGTGAGGAAAGGCTCATCCCCGGATGGTAAGCCTTGTTTTTCGCGGACGGCAAGCTTATGTTGCTCTCTCGGACAACAATCAGGATACGCCGCATGAACCTACGACGATTTCTTCTGCCCGGAATTTCGGCGCTGCTTTTCGAGGCGGCGACGCTGCCCATCCACGCCCAATCGGCTAATCAAACTCTGCCCAATCCGGTGACGGGACAGAATCAGCCGCTCAATCAGGTCATTTTGACTCCGCCGGCAAACTCGGCCAATCCGGTGCAGCCGTTCGAGCCGCTGGGTACCAAGATAAGCGTGACCACTTTTTCTACGCAGAAGCAACTCGTTATCGCTAAATTACGCTATTCGGGCGGGGATTGGTCGGTCGGCGATACGGTTAGCGACAAAAACGAGATTACCGATGGTGTCGTCGTGCGTTTGGCCAAGGCTTTGACCGACAGTACGACACACGTTATCCCGTCCACTCATGCTGTGGTTGCGCCGTTCGCCTTTCCGTACCCGCCGCCGATGAAGGACGACTACAAGATGCGCCCCTCGGTCTTGATTCTCACCGGCTCAAAGGACTTCACGTTTACCGACGACGAAGTGCTGGCGTTGCAAAAATACCTCGTCGAAGGCGGCGCGTTGTGGATCGATTCGTTTGCCGACGGGAAGGGCTCCGCGTTCGATAAAGCGGTGCGGCGCGAAATGGCGCGCGTGCTCAACGGCGCGGATGAGAAATTTCTGGAGACAAAGCTGGATGCATTCGGCGAGCAACTCTGGCCCAACGGCGTGGAGACGATTTCCCTCGATGGCACAGTGAGCGTGCTCTACGCGACCAACGGCATCCTGCGGAAATTGACGAAGCCCTACTCGGATGAACTCACGCCCGCTGAAAAAGCCGATTACCAAAAAGGGACGGCACTTTTGAAGTGGCTGCTACAGCGAATGGACAAAGACGCTGCGCATTTCCAGTTCGAACCGCTGCGGTTGAAGTAGGCAACGTGACGTTGCATCCAGTGACGCTATCGCGGAAACCGGATATTCTCTCGACTCCGCTTCCGCTCGGCCTCCCGCTTCCGGTTTCCGGTCTCCGCATGGCCATCGGCCA
>DBTH01000184.1:5879-6460 GCA_002306945.1 Methylacidiphilaceae bacterium UBA1321
AGATCGCGGCGACCATGGCGGCACCACACCACCACCACATGCTTTGTTCCCAACTGGTATCTTCCCGTTGACTGGCGGATTTGTCGGTGTGCGGGTTCATAATGTTGTGACGCTTGGTTGAGGGATGGTTTGCGGGGTTTCTGACGGGGTTGAAAACGAAATCAGGCGGCCTTTTGACGATCCAGCCATTTGAGGAAGGAACGGTTGGCGAATTGCATGGTGGCATGCCTTTTGCCGACCTGGTGAAGATCCTGGTGTTCGTATTCGCGGCCGAGGAGTTGCACGAGCAGGTCACGCACGCTGCCGCCGTGGTATTCGACGAAGAGGAAGAGGATGTTGAGCTCGGGAAGGTTCTCGAAGAGATCGACGAGGATGTCCATTTCGGCGGCTTCGGCGGAAATCTTCAGGATAGAGATTTGCGTGAGCTTGCGACGGCGGAATTCCTCCGAAGCGCGGCGGACTTCGACCATTTCGCGGCCGCGGTTCTCGGTGAATTCGAGCAGGGAGAAGGTGCCCTGTTTCGGACCTGCTCCATAAAAGAGCGGGCGGATGCCGGTTTCCTTGGGCAGGGCGCGATGGAC
>DBTH01000297.1:0-10250 GCA_002306945.1 Methylacidiphilaceae bacterium UBA1321
GGAGGATTACCTTTTGGATTTAAATTGCTCTAATCATTCGCCAAGAAGGCGCTTGACTTCGGAATCAACAAGTGGCGCTATTTTCGCATAGCCGGCATTGTTCGGGTGCAAACCGTCATTAGAGAGATCCGCTGGAAGCTGTCCCAGCGAGTCAACCAGGGCGGAGTGAAGATTGAGGTAATTCGCGCCAAGTTCGTGGCAGGCCTGTTCGAGAGCTTTATTGAATTCAATGATCTGTTGCAGAGGACGGCGCAGGGTCGCTTCAAACTGGGGGTTTGCAGCTGAGTGATAATCGGAAACCGGCAGCAGGGATTCCACGAGCACCTTGATTTTTTGATTCTTGCAGTCCTGGATCATGCCCCGGATGTTGGCGAGCGAGGAGTCTTGCGAGATGCCATTGGCGATGTCGTTGGTTCCGGCAAGCAAAACGACCACCTTCGGATGCAACGCCAGGACGTCGCTCTCGAAACGGTCGTAAATTTCGGCGGTCATCTGCCCGGAGATGCCGCGGTTGATCCATGCCTTGCCGGGAAAACTTTTATGTAGCGCCCATTTTGCAGTGATCGAATCGCCTATAAAGACAACGCGTTTTTCGTTCGCGCCCGTCGTCGAAAGGGTGCGATTGGCCTCGCTATAGATATTCTTCCCGCTGAAATCCTCCTTGGTGCCAACAACGGAAGCCGGGCCTCCAATGACTTCGACGGAGGGCTCTGCATACCAGACCGTGCCGGTTGTGTACCAGAGAAACAAGTCGAGTGAAACACGGTTTGTTCCAGCGGGGATTTCCACCTCACTCTGGAATTTTTTCCAGTCGAACGTACTTTGATCGGCCTTGAGGAAAACCGTTTGCGCATCGACTTCTTTTTGCACGGCCGCGTCGTTGCGATTACCGAATCCGAGTCGCACCCACGCGCCCTTTTTGGAATCCGTGACAATGTCCTGTCCCTTGACCCAGACTGAAACACGCACTTTCTGTCCGGCGGCGAGCGGAATATTCTGCTGAAGAAGCGAACATCGCACCGGTTTATCCGAGGAAATTCGCACCGCTTTCGAGTTGTTGTGCGTGACGGTGGGATCGATGACGATGTTGGATTCATTGGCGCGCGCCAAGCCGTGACTGCTTCCGGGTAAAAAGTATATCCAGTCCGCAGGCGATCCATCCGGCCGGAGTCGGCTGAATTTGGCATTGTCGAGTATGTTTTCCGCTTGAGCCGCAGCCGTCAGGCAGACGAACAAAAAAGCGGACAGTATTGAGGCGGGCTTCATAATCGATTCCTTCCTTTTCAAGACAGAGGCTGGAACTCGCGGATTTCATGCGGTTTCTTGTGACCGGATCCCATCCCGGTACCAGTCGGCAGAATCCTTGAGCGTGCGTTTTTGCGTGGCAAAGTCGACGTAGATCAGACCAAGCCGTTCCTTGTAACCCGAGGCCCATTCAAAATTGTCCAGGATCGACCAGAGGAAATAGTCGGTCACAGGAACTCCGCCATCGACCGTGCAGCTCCTCATGCGAACTCTTTTTCAAATATATCCGCTCAGAAATCACGCCGTGTACTGCGGACGACGGCGCAACCGCATCGCCAGCGCCGCACCACCCAGCACCAGAAGCGCCATCTGCGACGGCTCCGGCACAGCCGTCACCGTAAACTGGAGCAAATTCCCCCCCCCGCCATAACCGAAAGTCCCCGCCCAACCGGCGTTGATGCTGGTCTGGGAAAGCGCAAACGTATCCAGGGAAATTCCCTGGGTAGTGCCGCCAAAGGAAATCAGATCGTAGGTTGTGCCGATTGTCGCGCCGTAAGTGGTGAGATCAAAAAGAATGCTTCCCGTGCCACCAGAAGCCGAACCGATCATGGAGGTATTTGTCAGGATAATCTGATCCTGTGTGGGGCCCAGTCTGAACTGAATCGTCGCGTTTCCAAGAAATGTCAGACCCAGGCTGGAGGAATTGCCCCCTGCAATCGTCCAGGTGCCTGCCGCATCCTGTTGACCGGGATCGAGAATACCGCCGCTCTCGACAGTGATGGTACGCGATGCGGTGGAAGCAAAAGTGAGCGTGCCGTCAAAACCGAGCGTGGCACCGCTCTTGACGACGTAGTTTCCCTGCCCGGACACATACGTGAAACCGGAACCATAGTTGCCAACGAAGTAGAGCTTTCCACCCGAAACTGTCGTAGTGCCAGCGTAGGCTCCGCCAGAGTCGCTACGGCTGCCGCTGGAGCTGGTGACGATCAGCGTGCCGGTTCCAGATTTGGCGAGCCCCATATAATTCGATGAGTAGTTCGATGCGACATCGGTGCCAATCGTGCCGCGAAAAGTGGTGTTCGTCGCTTGATTGACCTCCAGCGTGCGGGTCTTGCCCCCCGAACTGGAGTGCGTCAGAATGCCGATAGTGCCTGTGCCGGAAAGTTCACCAATGGTCGCCGTGCCGCCCGTTCCGGCATTCAACGCTCCAAAACCGAGCACCAGATTGCCGCCGTTCATTGTGATTTTGGTATCCACGCCGGTTCCAACCGCTGTAGTGGTATCGGTCGAAGAAGCCGCGCCGGTGCCGAGGACAAGTTGTGAGGAAGCGTTCGTAAACGAATTGACGGTGATGCGTCCCACCCATTCGGAACTGCCTTGGAGATAGATTTTCATGTAGGCATTGGAAGTGCTGTTATCGGTCATCGAGAAATTCCCGCTGCCTGCTCCGGTCACAGAAAGAATATGTCCGGTGGAACCGGACGAACTAAACGTGGCCCCGTTTTGTATGACCAGGCTTCCAACAGTGGCCGTGGTCAGATTGATTGTAGGAGTTGTCGAGGTAATGACCGCGTCGTCATTGTTGACCCAGTAGAGAGTGCCCGTGCTACTGCTGTCACTGGACCATTTGGCTGCGGTAGTGGCCCAAGCGCCATCGGCACCGTTCCAGTAGAGTGTCTCGGCATAACCGGGGGCGCTCCCAAGGAACAGACCGAGAGCGAACAGGACATTTCGGAGGATGATTTTCATGTGTCTCTACCTTTCTATTTAATAATATCTTAAGGGGGGTGTGGAGGTTGTAAACGTCATCGCAATTAACACACGTTAAGAGGATAAATCCGACTCATGTAGACCGATCGTAAATTTCAAGCGTAACAAGCGCCTCCAACGGCTCTCCTTGCCGGTAGTGCTCCAGGTTGCGCAACGCCTGCTCGCCGAAAGCCGCAAAACGATCCTGCGTTGGTCCGCCAATGTGGGGAGAAACGATGACCTGGGGTAATTTAAGGAGCGGCGAATCGGCAATCGACCGATCCGATGAGGTCACATCGACTGCCACACGCAATCTGCCGTTTGCCGCTTCCTGGAAAAGCACTCCCTCGTCGAGAACTCCACCCCTGCCGACGTTGACAAAAACCGCCCCATCGGGCAAAAGCCCCAACTGGGCAGCTCCGACACTTCCGATAGAATCAACCGTCAGCGCTTCGCACTCAAAGAACACTTCCGCTCCCGTCATCGCTTCGCCGAGGGATTGGCACGCCACCACACCCCGCTCCCGCATCAGGTGAGGCGGAACTCCCTTGGAATAGGCCGCAATATGAACACCGAACGGTTGCAGCAATCTGACGAGTTCCCGGGCGATATGGCCGAAGCCGTGCAACCCGACACGTCGGCCCATCAACGTACGGGTTTCCACTTGTATAACCGGGTGCGGAGAACCGGCCTGCAACGCCGCGGCAACACCGCGCCAACGGGGTTGATTGCGAAGCGCCGCCAAGGCGAGCAACAAGGCATGTTCCGCCACCTGCGGGGCCGCGAGTCCGCCCCAATTGGTAACAATCCCGCCGCGCTCAAGGAAAGCGCGGGGAACAACGTAACGGACAGCTCCCGTCGTATGACAGACGTACTTGATTCCGTAATCGGTGGCGTCGTCCGGTAACCGCGGCGTCGACCAACAACTCACTATGACTTCCGGACGCAAAGAATGGATCGCCGCCGACCAGTCCGTGGTGGCATTGCTCTTGTGGGTGTCGAACCAGGGACACTGTTCAACGAAGGAGCGCGCATCCGGGGAAGAGAAAAATATCTCCTTTTCCTTGGCGGTGCATACCAGAAGAAGTGTCGAAGAGTGGATGCGCTTGCGGCTGGCGGTATTCGCAACGGGTGAGAGGGAAGCGGTGGAGGTCATAGAGAGAAGTTCTGTATTCAAAATCCGCCGAACGACGGACAAACACAACCTCCGCTCATTTAACACACGTTAAATCCTCTTTCCTCTTCATCTCGCAGCACCATAGCGCACGCTCTTTTTATACAGATTACGCCTTTTTCCGGCTGGAAGTCTTGCGCGTCTTTACCGGTCGAATCGTCTCGCCCTCGTACCATTCTCCTTCGACCAGGGTGCGTTGCGGAACAGCGGGGACTCCCCGTTCGCCCCGATGAATCATGGCGACTATCTGGTCGACCGCGATCTCGCCAATATGAAACGAGTTTTCGCAGACCCCGGACAACGGCCCTGTCTTGTCGCTGAGGAATGGGCAGGCCAGAGAAATCTCCCGGACTGGAAAGCCCGCCTTGTGCGCCAGTTCAATCAGGTTCGGCGCGCCGATGAGAGCCGTTGGGCGGTAGCGGCGAAACCACCGTTTCATTTCCGGGATGGAGTAGTTGGCCGGATGCAAGGGCGGGATCGGCAATTGATGATCCCGGAAGAACATCTCCGAGAGATAACCGGCGACGTAATTGTGATCGGCGCGGTCGTCGTGTTGCACCATGCAGCCGATCCGCTGATGGCCAAACTCCCGCAGCTTGCGCACGACCTGCAACGCGCTTCGATATTGCGTGGCGGCGATGGTGTGGAGTTGCGGCCGCAGGAGACTGAACCCGAAGGTGACCAGCGAAAAATCTTCCCACGGGAAGTCAATTTCGGTCCGTGGCTGCGGTTGGGGACAGAGAAGAATGCCCCGGACGTTGCGTGCGCTCAATATATGAGCAAGGCGCTGTGTTGTGACGCCCTTTGTGTAAAACTCGAACACCTCCAGATTGTAACCGTAGGCGAGTGCTTTCTGGCAGGCTCCCTCGTAATACTGGCGGAAAATGGGCGTCTCTTTCCACGAAAACAAGGGAAACGTTTTATTGACCAGCCAGGCGAGAGTCCCCTGGTAGGACGGCGCACGTTTCTGACTGCGATAGGCCACCAGAGCCGAGAGCATGGGATCGGGCGCATAGCCGAGTTCGCGGGCAATGCGCAGAATCTTGTCGCGAGTCTTCTTCGCAATGTAAGGATAATTTTGCAACGCCAGGGAAACCGTCGTGCGATGCACGCCCGCACGGACTGCGATGTCGTTTTGAGTTGGACGGCGGGCGGGGAGATCCACATCGGCTAGGAAATCATCGCCAGCGGACGATGTCAATGCGCTACGATTTAACGTGTGTTAACAAAACGCGGGTCGCCATCACCGCGAAGCCTGGTTACATTTATTACACCCTTGAGATATCCCTGCTTCATATTTATTCTGAGAGAAGCGTGATCTACACGGGCCGATTGACAGATCCACTTATGAATTACCCCAGCTTCGGACACCGGCGTGGATTTACCCTCATCGAAGTACTGGTGACGGTCATGATCATTGCCCTGCTCGCCCTGCTGCTTCTCCCGTTCCTGAAGTCGAGCAATGACCGGGCGCGCGCGCTCAAATGCGCCAATCAATTGCGCACGCTCTCCAGCGCGGTCTTTCTCTACCAGGCGGACAACACCGGATTTCTGCCTCCCAACAACGCCCATTCGGGCGGCTCCTACAGCGACATCTGGCTGATGGCCCTGCGTCCCTACCTGTCGATCCAACTGACGGACACGACCGGGGCGGGAATGATCGCCATGCGCACGTGCGTGACCTGTCCCTCGGCAACGGGATCGGATATTCCGAAACTCTGGTGGGAGTCCAACTACGCCATCGGCCTGGCCTTCGGCACGGACGGGACACGCAAGAAAATGAAATTTGATAACACAGCCCAAACCATGATGTTCATCGACAGCGGCAGCCGCACTCGTTCGATTTACACCACGCCGCCACCCACAAGCAATCTCGGCTATCGGCATGACAGCCGGGTCAATGTCATTTTTTTCGACGGTCACCTGGAAAAACGCCTTCAATCCGAAATTCCCACCGCCTCCAGCGACATCTTCTGGGGTCTGTGAATCCACTCATTTTATGATTCGCCACATCCCTATTATCCCGACGGTTCTTATTGCCCTGATCCCGCTTGCCACCAGCCTGCACGCACAGAACGATCCCAAAGGGCCTCGCCCGACCATCTCCGCCACCGATGTTGCCCAATACCGCGCCGCGCACGAGGCCGAGTGGTCGCAAAAGATTGCCGCCACACACACGCGGCTTTTCTATACGGACAAGGACTGGCCGCAACTCATCGCACGCATCAACGGCTACGAAGGTCGCGGCGCGGAATGGCGCAAGGCGTTCTTTACCTCGGCCGACTACATCGTATCCGATCCGCTTCCGGTCTATATCGAACCGGCGAAAGCAGCCAACGGCAAACCCGTCAACGACACCCAGGAATGGCAACGCGGCATTGGCGACAACATCGTCACGCTCGCGATTGCGGCCAAACTCAGTCCCGATCCGAAGTACAGCCGCCGGTTGCACGACCTGGTGATGACCGGTTGCGCGTTTCCTTGCTGGGGCACGCTCAACAACGATCTGGCCGCCGGGCATATGTCGCGCGCCGTCGCCATCGCCTACGACTGGCACCGCGACCTCTTTTCGCCACAAGAACGCGACACCATCCGCAACGCCGTCCGCAGCCGTGTCCCCTCCCTCCTCAAGGCGCTCCTCGGCAACAAGTATTGGTACCGGGAATACACGTGGAATCACAATCACATCAGCGTGATGGGCATGGGACTGAGCGGCCTCGCCTTTCTGGGGGAAATTCCCGAAGCGGGCGATTGGCTTTCGGCGGCCTTGCTGGACTACGACAAGGTTGCGGAATTCTCCTCCGCCGACGGCAGTTCCTGCGAAGGCACCGGTTACTGGACTTACGGTCGCACGTTCATCCTCGAATTCGTCGAGGCCACCCGCAAAATCACCGGCAACGCGGCGCTCTACGACAAGCCCTTCCTGCGCAATACCGGCGTCCACCGCGTCGGCTGTTCTACGCCGGATCTCTTTAACGTACTTCCCTGGGGCGATTGCGGCGCCCGCGATTTCAGTGGCGCGCACCATATTCTCTACCGCATGGCCTCGCAGTATAACGACGGAGTCGCCCAATACGTCGCCAACCACCTGCCCTATGCACCGTTCATGGGCTTGCGCTCCTCCGCCTATGCCTGGACGCTCCTCTGGTACGATCCGGCGGTGAAAGAAACCGCGCCGACCGCGCTCGACTATTACGGGCCGGATCTTGACGTGGTCAATTCCCGCAGCGGCTGGGGCAACGGCGATTATATGCTCGCACTGAAATCGGGCGTAAACAATGACGCCCACACGCATCTCGATGCCGGAGCCATCGCATTCTATATGGGGAAAAAGTGGCTCCTGACCGCTCCCGGTTACGGACGCGGCCAACAAATCCCCGGCTTCTGGGATCGCGCGGGCGGACGCTGGGAATTCCTTTCCAACGGTTCTCAATCGGAAAGCACGCTGCTTATCGACGGGCGCAACCAGAGTCACGCCTGGACGGCGCGCGGCACTATCGAGCATTACCTCAGCGCCGCACAATCCCTCTGGACTGAAGTCGATCTGACCCGCGCCTACGACGGTGTCGACGCGGTACGCCGCCGCATCCTGCATCGGCGCAATGATTACATTCTGGTGCTCGACTCGGTCCGCGCCACCCAACCGGTTAAGGTCGAATGGCTGGCCCAGGCCGATCCTCACGCCCAACTCGCCAAGGACGGTTCCCTGCAATTTTCCACCTTCGCCGGCAAGGCAACACTGCGCATGCTCGGCGACGCCACGGCCTTCTCGAAGCGCACACCGACAGCGTTGCACCTCGATGTCGATCCGGTGACTTTGACCACCTACGCGGCCCAGACGCAAGGCACCCGCGTCACGTTCGCCGCGCTGCTCCAGCCGTTTCTGGTCAATGAAAACGCCACCCCGCTACAAACCCGTACGGAGCAAATCGGCGACGTGCAAAAGATAACCCTCGAATCTGCAAACTGGAACGACACGGTCTGGGTTCGCGAACAAGCCGGTGCCATCACCGAGCGCAAGGAGTCTGCTCCATTTGCCCAAGCCAGTGCTATCGCGATCCGGCGACAGGGACAAAAAATCATTTCATGGATCGCCACCGGCGCCACGAGTCTGACAGCAGAACCGCTTTCTTTTGTAGCCGAATCCCCGGTCGATCTTTCCCTTGAGACCGCGTCCCCCGGTGCTTACCTTCTGACTCTCGGCTCACCACTAAAGGGAACCGTGCAACCGGGAGCCGGACTTCAGCTACGCGATGAATCCGGAAAGCCGGTGACGATTTCAAAAGAAGCCGTCAAACTCGGTGCAGGCCGTTACTCCCTGGCTTCAACATCCGACCAGGCCGCCACCGTGCAACAGTGGGCCGCCACCTCCAAAAAACATCAGCTCACCGGCTCTGCCGCCCTGCCGGGCAAACTGACCGGCAACGGAGGTTTCGAACTCGGCCAATTGGGTTGGAAACCGCTTTTCATCCCGAAAGAAAGTGCCAACAAGGGATGCGCGTTCATTATCTCCTATTCACCGTCTGCGGCTCATTCCGGCCAGGCGTGCGGCCTGCTGGAATCGGCGGAACCGGCCCGCTACGCGTTGACACCTTCCGAAATGCCGGCCCCAGTTCTGGCGGGATCGCGCTATGCCGTTTCAGTTTGGGTACGGGCCGGAGACAATTTCGAACAAACGCCCGGAACCCCTGGCGCGTTACTGCGGATTTATTGCGAACGCCAGAATGGCGCTGCCCGGGATGCCGTCAAAATCGTTACAGTCGACATCACCGGCGCAACCAATACCGACAGCAGCCACAAGGGACTTTCCACCGCGCCCCTGCCGAAAGAATGGACCGAAATCAAAACCGAAGTAACCATTCCAGCCGGAGCCGATCAACTCAGCACCAGCCTGTTCGTATCGTCCGCCAAAGGGCGGCTCCTGGTAGATGATTTCATCGTGAAGCGACTCGACGACAAGTGAAAGTGCTCCCGAAAGCTGAAATGGAGGGAGGGAGCATTGCGAAAAAAGTGCCTCCTCGGCATTTCCAGCGGAATAGAAATGCGATTTCAAAAGAGCGTTGAAGTCAAACTCAAAGCCACAGCGCAAAAAGTCAAAAGCATCGCCGCTTGAAGCCGTGTAGAACACCACCTCTCCGTGGCAACCTGGTCATTTGAAAGACATTGAAGGCCGAAAGTTTTGCGCTTTGAGTTGTGGTTTTAACCTTTGACTTCCATGCACGACTCCAGACTCCGCGCAATACCTGTGAAACTCCCACGACAAATTGGGGCCTCTACCAGCTCCCCACATCAGGGAGCCCGATAAGCCGAAGGGCCACCGAGAGCCATGAACTTGCGATAAACGACCAAGCCCGCTGTAAAACTGAGCAGTGTCAGCACAAAACACGCCATAAAAAGATAACGATATGTATGGTGCGTCGCATCGAGCATCATTCCGATCAATGGCGGAACTGCAATGGCGAACGGACTGGTGATTAACCCCGCTGCGGAAGCAAATTGGGCGTATTTTTCGTGAGGGAAAAGCCGTTGATGCAGCGATGCGGTGGATGTCATCCAGGCCCCGGCCAGGACGCCCTGGGCCACCAGTACGACACCGAAACTCCAGACATCCCGTGCAAAAAAACCTCCCCACCCCACGGAAAGGGCAAAGAGCCCCTGCATAATCAACCCCATGCGCAGCGGGTGAAAACGATCGGCCAGCATACCCAGCGGATACGCAAGCACGAAGGAACACAAAAACATCAACGCATAACATTTACCATAGACATCCATGCTCATGCCCAGGCTCTTCGCATAATAAACACCGAACAGGTACGGAGGACTGACTGCCGCCCACATGAACGCCATGGAAAGAAAATACCACCAATAGTAGGCATGGCCGAAGCAATCTCCGATGTAGCTTTTGGCCATGCCCCAGAAACCAGCGTTTTCCTCCTCTGGCGGCGGATCGTAGCTGCCCTCGCGAACCTTGAAACACATCGCGGTAAAGCCCGCGCCGTAGATAACTGCGAGTCCGAGAAAAATCCAGAAAAAGTGGCTCTCCGCCTTGCCGAAAATCCAGTAATTGAAAATCATTCCCGCA
>DBTH01000297.1:10503-11177 GCA_002306945.1 Methylacidiphilaceae bacterium UBA1321
TAATTGAAAATCATTCCCGCAATCAAACCCAGCGCGCGAAAAAGCGAGTAAAACCGCCCGAGCACCGGCGCGGGCACCACATCGTTGATGAGTCCGCCGAATACCGAATTGGCGACAATGCTGGAGAATTCGAACAACGTCCAACTCGTTCCCAGCAACGACAGCGTAATGACATTAAGCCCTGGAGAATAGGCTCCAAGACTACGGTGCAGCCATTCGCCAATCGCCGGACTCAACGCAAGAGTGAGCAGCGACACCACCACAACCGGAGTCGGCGCCAGCAGAAACGGGACGCGCCTTCCCCACCGTCCCCGGTGCCGGTCGGAACGATAGCTGACAATCGGCCCAAGGATCATCGCCAATATGGCTGGTAACGAACCGATCAGAAGACCCGTAATGAAATCGCTCGCCTCGAAACGCTTGAGCTGCAATTGAAGAACCGATCCGACCGAACGCTCCTTCAACGACCAGGCGAAATCACCCCACAACAGCCAGAAAAACAAGGCGACAAGTGCGCCCGTCGTATAAACAAGCGTACCGGCCCGCCAATGCCTGGGATTCAAATTCGAGGCGGTGCCGCAGTTTTTCTCGGAAGGCGAAATAATCATTGGGATGGATCCGATTGGATCACACCAGCCTGGGATCAGCCCCGGCCCACTTCAACCCTCCCGTGC
>DBTH01000081.1:0-18326 GCA_002306945.1 Methylacidiphilaceae bacterium UBA1321
GGCATGGAATCGCGGGCGCCGGAGCGAACCGAGAGGAGTAGCGGGTTGGTGGTGCTGCCGAACTGGGTGCCGAGGCTCTTTTCCATCTTGGCGATGCCGGCTTCGATCTGACCCTGGAGTTCCTTCGGGTAGGTGTTGCCGTGCTGATAGAAATAGGTACAGACTTCGGTGGTGATGGTGAAGCCTGGAGGCACGGGCAGACCGATGCGGGTCATTTCCGCGAGGTTGGCGCCTTTGCCGCCGAGGAGGGGTTTCATGGAACCGTTGCCATCGGCACGGCCATCGCCCCAAGTGTATACGTACTTAGTGCCTTTGGCTTTGGCCGGCGCGACTTTTTTCGCGGCCTTGACAACAGGCTTTTTGGCGGATTTAGCCGCCACTTTTTTAACTGTTTTGTTCTTTGATTTCTTGGACATAAATTCTCAATAGTAGAGGTGGAAGAACCGACACTATCAGTCGCGGTGTTGCCGTCAAGTTTGCGTGTATAAATAAAGCTTATTTTTGGTCATTAAGTTGTCTCCTGTACTTTCTGAGTAGCGCACTGTGCCAATAGCCCCATATCATGTGAAACTTGATAAGTGAATCTAATCCAGCGAGTTAAGCTAAAGCGATCTCTCTGGCAACATGGACTTCCGCAAGCCGTGATTTCTCCGTTGGCGTGAAGCGGGTGTTTACGGGCGGATCGATGACATTGGGTTAACTATTCTTCAGGTTGATGCCGTTATTGGTGTCATACGCTCATGACTACGGTGACCACATCTGCCACGACTTTCGACACGATTGTAATCCACAAAGGTGAAAATTGGAGCGAAGCCCTCAGGAAGATTGGCCATAGTCGCAACGATATTTTTCTGGTCAACGGCGAAGTCGAGGACGCGAAGGCCACGGGCCGCGCTTTGCAATCGATGGCTTTGGCCGATGACAAGCTGGGACTTGTCGCGGCGGTGACGTTGAAGATGTTCGATAATTTTGGGGGCCCGAGCGAATGCGTTTATTCTCATGGCCGACGGATTTTGTCGCCGCTGGGATTGACTGCCGAACGGGCCAATCTGCGTTGGGCCAAAGTCCACGTCCAACCCGCTGGCAACGATCACGATCTGGTCACGACCCAATCGGTCTGGGGCTCGGCGGTTTTCATCAAACGCGAGCTGCTCGAAAAGATCGACGGCTTCGACGCGGGCTATCTCAAGGGCGGCAAGCTCGCCGTGCCGAACATTCTCATCGACGATCTCTGCCTGCAAGCGATGCTGGCCGGTTACCGATCGGCCTGCACCGGCAGGGTGGTGGCGCGCGTGACCGACAAGGACGTGACCTATCCGTTGGAGATGAACGACACTTTCCTCCTCTGGGAAAACAAGTGGGGCTGGAATCCCTTCGTGCCGAATGTTTATCACCTGCGCCAACGTTGGAACGGCACTGTTCTGGGTCGCCCGATGATCGAAGATTTGCTCGACACCTGGGACGGCGAGGAGCCGTCGGTTGACGCGATCATGCTGACCGGCAACGCGCTTGGAAAATTGAAAACGTGCCTCGCCAGCATGGCCAAAACCGAGTACTCCCGCCTGCGTTTCAACATCCTCCTCAACGGCAGCGGCGCTCCGATCCGCCAGTATCTCTCAAAGCTCATCGCCGACGGTTTTCCTTTTCCGCTCAACGTCCTCGCCTGTCCCGTCAACGTCGGGGTGCCCGCTGGACTGAACTGGTTGATGACGCAATGCAAGGCCCCCGTTGTCGCGCGGCTCGACGATGACATCGAAATGCCGCCGAACTGGCTGCGTGAAATGGTCGGCACGTTGCGCCACTATCCACTGGCCGGAGCTGTGCTGCCCAACGCCAAAGTCAACCTCAGACAAGGCGGCTTCGCCCTGGTTTCCCCGATGCGGCTTTTCCCCTCGATGTGCTCCAGCGAACCGGCCGAAAAGATGCCCTCCTTTCCGTACCAATCGGTTCATCTGACCAATTTCATGGGCGGTGCCGCCGTTGTTTTTCGCAAGAAAGCAATGGATCTGGCCGGAACCTACGACCTGCGGTTTTCCCCCACGCAAAACGAAGACATCGATTACGGCATGGCGTTGCGAGAGGCCGGTTACGACCTGATCGTCAATGGCCGTGTGATGATGATGCACCACACCACCGGATTGCAGGCGGGCGCTCACGATTCCTACCTCTCCTCGCTCTCGCAGAGGAAATTCTTCATGGCGAAATGGGGTCGATCTCCCGCCGTTCTCGAAGTGGCGCTGGACCGCGATGGGCGGGTCGTGGAGCCGTAATGGGCTGCCGAAAAATGCCGCACTCTCCGACACCTTTTCCAACCGTGCCCGGCGCTCCGTCCGGTGGCCAGCTTGGCGCCGTTCCCGCCCACTTCGAATGCGACATCCTCACGGTTCGTTCCATCCGCGACTGGCCCGACACGCTCGGGCGCATCAGCCACAGCCGCAGCGACGTCCTCCTCCTCAGCGGCCAGGTCGCCAACTCCGATGCCACGCTGCGCCACCTGCGCCAAATTGCTCTGGCGCGATCCGATACCGGAATCGTTGCCGCGGCGACGGTGCGAACGATGACCGCATTTGGCGGCCAATACCGGCGGATTTTCTCCTGCGGCCGCTCGATTTTCACGCCCCTCGGATTGACAGCGGAGCCGATCAATCTCCACAGCGGCGAAGTCCCGGTCGAGGAGGAACTCTCCGAACTCATCGACGCGCCCTCCATCTGGAGCGGCGCTGTCTACATTAAACGCGCCCTGCTTGAGCGCATTCACGGTTTCGACACTTCTTATATTCCCTCCGGAGTTGACCTGGAAGTTCCCAACATTCTCTTTGACGACCTTTGCCTCCAGGCGCGTCAGGCCGCTTTCCGCGTCCTCTGCGCTAAAAACATCCTCGCCGACATCGATTCTCTTTCCGTCGAGTACCCCAACCAGTCCACTACCGCCTATTGCCATTGGCAGGAGAAATGGGGCTGGGATCCGTTCCTGCCCAACCCGCAACACTTCCGCCAACGCTGGCAGGGCACTGAATTCGGCCGCGTGATGACCGACGACCTTCTCGACATCTGGCCGCAGCCCGAACCCAAAGTCGATGTCGTCATGCTCACCGGCAACTCCCTTGCCAAATTGCGCCCCTGCCTCGAATCCCTCGCCCGAACCGATTACCCTGCGCTCCAACTCCACATTCTCCTCAACGGCAGCAACGAACCGACTCGCCGTTACCTCCACCAACTCGCCAGCGACGGCCATTATCCTTTCCCCGTTCAACTCATCGCCACCCCCATCAACATCGGCGTCAGCGCCGGACTCAACTGGCTCCTGACCCATTGCGAAAATCCACTCATCGCCCGCCTTGACGACGACGTCGAACTGCCCGCCCAGTGGTTGCGTGACATGGTCGCCACCCTGCGCCGTTTCCCCTATGCCGGGGCCGTCCTGCCCGCCTATTCCATGCCCGCCGGAGACGAATGGAATCTCGCCAAACCGGGGCGCCTTTTCCCCCGATTCTGCGACACCGAGCCCGCCGACAAAATGCCTCCTTTTCCCTACCGCAGTCTCTACCGTACCAACTTTTTCGCCGGAGCTGCCGCCGTCTGCCGCCGCAAGGCCGTCGAACGCGCCGGCCCCTACGACATTCATTTTTCCCCTTCGCAAAACGAAGACATGGACCACGGCCTCGCCCTGCGCCTGGCCGGTTACGACATCCTTGTCAACGGTCGCGTCATGGCTGTCCACCACTCCAGCGCGACCGACGGCGCTTCTCTCAAAACCATTTCCTCCGCACTCGCCCAGCGCCAGTTCCTTTCCCTCAAATGGGGCCGCAGTCCCGCCATCGTCGAGCTCGCCCTCGACCGCGACGGGCGCGTCATCGAACCGTAATTTTGCAGAGCCGGAACCAAAATGCTTTTTTTGAAAACCATCATTCCGTAAATGCCCGTTAAAATTTCGTCAAAGGTTTTACTCTAATTTCACAACAGGAAAATCACCATGACCCCCGCTGAACTCGATCCCAACGCCATCGCCCAACTCCGTTCCCTCGACGAAAACGGCAGTGGCATCTTCAACCAACTCGTCGAAGCTTTCACCGCTGACACCGAGCGGCTCCTCGGCGAATTGACCACCGCCGCCACCGCCGCCAACTTTGAAAAAACCCGCCACATCGCTCACACCATCAAGGGCAGTTCCGGCAACTTCGGCGCGCAATACATGCGTGAACTCTGCATCGAAATCGAAGACGCCTGCAAACGCGAAAACAGCGCCCCGCTGGCCAATTCCGTCGAACGTCTCGCCGCCGAATACAAGCGGGTTCGCGACACGCTGCGCAGCATGACCGCCGGTTAACATACCGCGCCAGTTGACGCCGCTTTCAGCGCGGTTTTGACATTTCGGGAGGGGGAATTAGACTCGGCGGATGAAGCTGGCTTTGCTGCAACTTGATCCGACGGTGGGCGATTTTCCCGCCAACACGCGAAAACTTCTCGATGCGTACCGTCGGGCCTGTTCCCAGGGAGCCGAACTGGTGGTTGCTCCCGAGCTGTTCCTGTGTGGCTATCCGCCGCGCGATTTGCTTTTGCGGCCTGACTTTGTCGAACGCAATTTGCAGGCGCTTGCCGCCGTGGCGAAGGAAGTTGGCACGGTGCCGTTGTGCGTCGGTTACGTTGACCGCAATCCCGCGCGACCCGGTAAACCGTTGCTCAATGCCGCCGCCTTCATCGAGGGCGGACAGGTGCGGCACCGTGTGGTCAAGACGCTCCTGCCGACATACGACGTTTTCGACGAGGATCGCTATTTCGAACCGGCACACGCGGCGGTGCCGATTGAATTCAAGGGGCGCAAGCTCGCGCTCACTATTTGCGAGGACATCTGGAACGACGAAGATTTCTGGCCGCAGCGGTTGTATCGCCGCGATCCGGTGAAGGAACTCATCGCCGCCGGGGCCGAGCTCGTCGTCAATCTCTCCGCTTCGCCGTGGCACCGGGGCAAGGAAAAGACCCGGCTGGAAATGTTGCGCAAGGTGGCGCGCGATGAAGGCGTGGTTATTGTCCAGGCCAACGCAGTCGGCGGCAATGACGAACTCATTTTTGACGGGCACAGCGTGGCCATCGATGCGCGCGGCGAAGTCCTCACCCTTGCGCCCGGCTTCCGCGAGGAGATTGTCGTCGTCGATCTCGACACGCAAAAAAGTGCCCCGGTCGAATGGCCGCAGGACGAGGAATTGCTTTTCGACGCGCTTTGCCTCGGCGTGCGCGATTATGTCGGCAAGTGCGGATTCAAATCGGTGGCGCTCGGCCTTTCCGGTGGTATCGACTCGGCGCTCGTGGCGACGATTGCGGCCCATGCGCTCGGGCCGGACAAGGTGCTGGGTGTGGCGTTGCCGTCGAAATTTTCGAGCGATCACAGTCTGCGCGACGCGGAGCAACTTGCCCGCAATCTCGGCATTCGCTACGAGGTGATCGAGATCGAACCCGCCGTCGCTGCCGTCAACGGCCAGCTCGCGGGAATTTTCTCGCAACAAAAAGCCGACGTGACCGAGGAAAATGTGCAATCCCGCCTGCGCGGATTGATCCTCATGGCCATCTCGAACAAGTTCGGCTCGCTCGTTTTGACCACCGGCAACAAATCCGAAATGGCCGTCGGCTACTGCACGCTCTACGGCGACATGTGCGGCGCGCTGGCGGTGATCGCGGACGTGTTCAAGACGGAGGTCTACGCCCTGTCGCGCTGGATCAACCGCGAGCGGGAAATCATTCCGGCCAGTTCGATCACGAAAGCCCCGAGTGCGGAGTTGCGCCCGAACCAGACCGACCAGGATTCGTTGCCGCCCTACGACGTGCTTGATGCGATCCTGCGCCATTACATCGTCGAAGAAGCCGGCGCGGAGGAATTGGTGAAGAAGGGGTTCGACCCGGCGGTGGTGCGCGATGTGATTAACAAGGTCACCTTCAGCGAATACAAACGCCGTCAGGCCGCGCCCGGTTTGAAAGTTTCCCCGCGCGCATTCGGCGTAGGCCGCCGCATCCCGGTTGCGCAGCGCTTCAAATCCCAGACAGCGTGACGGCAGAGTCACAACCCCGCACCCCTGTTACTCGACAGCGGTAGAGAATGTCCGGCTCCTGCGATAACGTACGGGGTGCGGCGTCACGAGGCCCTTGTGACAAATTTTTTACAATTCTTTTGAAACGCCCTGACAACTGAAGCCGCGTTCTGCGGCAGAGTCGGGCTGTGAAAACAAAACATTTCTTCTTCGACTGGAGTTGGCTCGTTGTCCTGGCGGGACTGATCCTGGGTGTGTTTTCCACGCCGGGACGCGCGGACGGATTTATTGCGGTGTCGGGTTCGGCGGAAGTGCCGCGTGGGCATTTCCCTTTCGCGCCGCTGGAGGTGAGCTATCACCGCGTCAATGTGAAGATCAACGGCCAGATCTGCACGACGACGGTCGACGAGGAATTCTATAATCCGAACAATCGCGTGCTCGAAGGAACGTATTTATTCCCCGTGCCGAAGACGGCGCAGATCGACAAATTTACGATGAACATCGGCGGCAAGGACGTTGCCGCGGAACTCCTCGCGGCGGACAAGGCGCGGGCGATCTACGAGGACATCGTGCGCAAGCAACGCGATCCGGCATTGCTCGAATACGCCGACCGGAGCGTTTTCAAAGTGCGGATTTTTCCCATCGAAGCGCGCAGCCGCAAGCAGGTGCGCATCGTCTACACGGAGGTGCTCAAATCGGATTCCGGGCTGGTGAGTTATCTCTACCCGCTCAACACGGAGAAGTTCTCCGCCGCGCTCATCAAGGAGGTCAAGGTGCGCGTCGAACTCGACAACGATCAGCCGCTGACTTCGATCTATTCGCCGACGCACGATGTGACGATTTCCCGCTCGGGCGACAAGCACGCCACGGTTGAGTTCAAGGCCAGCAACGTCCGGCCCGATACCGATTTCCAAATCCTCTTCGCCCCGCGTCAGCGCGAGGTGGCGCTCGATCTGTTGACCTATCGCACGTCGGACGACGAAGGTTATTTCCTCCTGCTGGCCACACCGGGAACGCTGGCCAATGCGACGCGCCCCGTGCCGAAGGATATTGCCTTTGTGCTCGATACGTCCGGGTCGATGGCCGACGGCAAGCTCGATCAGGCGAAGAAGGCGTTGCAATTCTGTGTCGCGAATTTGAACCCGGACGACCGCTTTGAAATCATCCGCTTCAACGACGAGGCGACGCCGCTCTTCTCGAAGTTGACTCCGGCGAAAGACAAGGCGTTGGCCGAGGCGAGGGAGTTTGTCGCCAGGCTGAAGCCCAACGGCGGAACCAATATTCACGAGGCGCTCGCGCAGGCCATCGCGTTGCGACCCGACAAGAGCGAACGGCCCTATGTGATTATTTTCCTCACGGACGGATTGCCGACCGTGGGCGAGACCAGCGAGGAAAAGATCGTTGCCGAGAGCGCCCGCGCGGCGGATCGCAACACGCGGATCTTTTGCTTCGGCCTGGGCAACGATGTGAACGCGCGGCTGCTGGATCGCATTGTCGAGAAGACCCGCGCGGCGAGCGATTATGTCTTGCCGACCGAGGACATTGAAGTGAAGGTCTCCAACTTTTTCGGAAAAATCCGTGAACCGGTTCTTTCCAACGTGAAGCTGACTTTCCCCGACGGCGTCAAGGCGACGAAGTTCTATCCGCAGGCGCTGCCGGATTTGTTCCGGGGCGAACAACTCGTCTTGTGCGGCCGTTACAAGGGCTCGGCCTCGGGCGATTGCCTTCTCGAAGGAACCGCCGACGGCAAGGCGCTGCGTTACAAACTGCCGGTGACCTTTTCCGGTGAAGCCGGCGGCGACGCTTTCATCGGACGCCTGTGGGCGTCGCGCCGGGTGGCTTATCTGCTCGACGAAATCCGTCTGCACGGGGAAAACAAGGAGCTGAAGGACGAAGTGACGCAGGTGGCGCGCGAGTTCGGTCTCGTCACACCCTACACGGCCTATCTCATCATGGAGGACGAGCAACGCCGCCATGTTGCCAGCGAAAACCAGGTCATGCGGGAATTGAACAAGGATCGCGAGGCGCAGTCTTCCGCCCGTGTCGCCTACGATACGTATAAAATGCAGGTCAGCGGCGAGGCGGCTGTGGCCAATGCGCGCAGTCAGAACAGCATGAAACAGGCGAAGAGCGCGGCCGATTCCCTCGCTTACGCCCAGTCCGAAGCAGCGCGTGCGATGAAAGCCGCTCCGAGTGCCTCCCTGCCGCAACAAGCCGGATACCGCGCCCAGGTTGATCTCTCGCGGGACGCCAATACGCGCGTCGTCCAGTACACCCAGAACGCGCGGTTTGTCGCCGGTCGCGCTTTTTACCAGAACGGCTCCCAATGGATCGACAGCAATGTCTCGACGTTGCAGGCGGGCAAAACCGTGCGGTTGAAGTTCGGCTCACAGGAATACTTCGACTTCATCTCGCAGAATCCCCAGGCGCGGCCCTACATCGCCCTCGGACAAAACGTGAAGCTTGCCGTCAAGGACACCGTCTACGACATCTACGACGAAACGGCGGTGAATTGACCGCGCGCATTCGGCGCGGAAATAAAAGCTTGCTCTTGGGAACGAATTCTCCACTATGAGAGTTTTCTCCCCGTCCAGTGGGGAGGAAGTAACCTTTGTAAACGAAATATATGACGAATGCTCTAGTTCAGGACGCCTTGAAGAAAGTGGGAAGCCCGGAATACCTGGTGAATATTGTTTCCAAACGGGTGCGCCAGTTGGGTCAGGGTTTTCGCCCTCTGTTGGAAGTCCAGCCCCGCTGGTCGTTCATGGAAATCGCCCTGCGTGAAATCGTCGAGGGCAAGCTTACTTTTGAATTGGTCGACGATCCCGACGGTTCCGCCAAGAAGCTGGCCGTTTGAGAGATTGCGTAGAATTGAAAAAGCGCATGGGATCTTCTCATGCGCTTTTGTTGTGATAAAGGTTCTTTATGAGCGCGGAATTGATTACCAATCGCAAAGCCCCGCGCGATTACAATATCCTTGAGACTTACGAGGCCGGTGTCGTTTTGCGCGGCACGGAGGTCAAATCGTTGCGTGCTGGCAAGGGCAATCTCAGCGACGCTTTCGCCCGGGTGGAAAACAACCAGGTATGGTTGTACAACTGCGACATCCAGCCCTACGAGCAGGGCAATCGCTTCAATCACGAACCCAAGGCCGTCCGCCGCCTCCTTCTCCACAAGAGCGAGATTCGCAAAATCTTCGGCACCGTTGCGGTCAAGGGCCGCGCACTCGTCGCCCTGAAGATGTATTGGAAGGCCAACAAGATCAAAGTCCTCCTCGGCGTCGGCATAGGCAAGAATCAGCGCGACAAACGCGAGGACTTGAAG
This sequence comes from Methylacidiphilaceae bacterium UBA1321, assembly GCA_002306945.1. Taxonomy (GTDB): domain Bacteria; phylum Verrucomicrobiota; class Verrucomicrobiia; order Methylacidiphilales; family UBA1321; genus UBA1321. The sequence goes on from DBTH01000081.1 coordinate 9,345, forward strand.
AAAGCCGCCGTCAAACGCGAGATCGATCAGGCGATGAAAGATTCGCGTCGTCGCTGACCCAAACCCATTCGGTTTGCTACAAGAACGGTCGCGGGTTACAATGTTTCACGCCGTGTTTCAAAAACCCCTGAAAAATTCTCCCGAGAGGTTGATAATACATATTTTAAATCGTTAATAATAAAGCTGTTGTAATTTAGGACTTTCAATTTAATGAATTTTGGAGGATACTAATTGGTATATTATGGACGATCAGGTGAAAAAAGAGACGATGTTGTTTGTAGCCCTCCCGGGCGCAGAGCCTTATGCGGAAATGCCCCGCAAGGCCGTAAAAGCGCAATTGGACAAAGGGCAGCTCAAACAATCCGCCTTGATCTGGAGCCAGAAACACAATGCCTGGAAGCAGGCCCGTTACATCACCCAACTGATCGCCTCGAAACTCGAACCGCGTCCGGTTCAGGCCCGTATCGGGGGAGTTCACGTTGCCCAGCCACACGTTCATGTGCAGGCCAAGGCCGCCCAACCCGCCGCCGGTGCAACCGCTTCTCCCGCTGCCGCCACTCCCGTCCAGGCCAAAGCGGCAACCCCTCAGGTCAAACAAGTGGCCGCTGTCAAAGCCGCCGCCCAAGCTTCGACTCCTGTAGAGACGACCGCTGCCGCGACATCGGCCCCTGCCATTGAGGATTACACTTTTACCGAATCGTCCCATGCCAGCCAGGTCTGGCTCAAGGCGATTTGTGGCGGCTTGGTCGCGTTGATCGTAATTCTGCTCGCGTTCAACTGGTACTACGTCGACAACTCGTTGAAAGCCAATCTCGCCGAGGATAACAGCGAGTTCAAGGACGTTGCGGTTTACGCGCATCTGGGCGGCTTCTTCCAGATCGACAGCATCATCATTCACATCCGCCCGTCGGACAAGGTGACGAAGGAGAATTTCGTCAAGTATCTGGCGGCTCTTTCCGCCGCGACGCCGGATCGCCCCTTGAGCCGCCGCTCGTTCTCCAATGTGATTCTGACCAGCGGTTGGTCGGCCGACTATCAGGTCGATGGCCTTGTCTGGCACCGGATCGGCCGTAGCGAACTCAGCGATGACGAACGTCACGACATCCTTTTTCCCGGATTGCGGCAGGGAGGCGCCTCTTTGGTTCCGAAGAGCGTCAATCTCGATTACAACGGCCTTCAGGCCCTGCGCGAGAAACGCTGGAACGAATTCATCTCCACCTTCGTCAGTAAATAACGGTTTGCACAGGGCAATGGCTGGCGACACGCTGTGTTGCCGTTTGAATCCAACATCGCGTCAGGGGTGATCGCCCCTGCTCCCGGCGCCGCCTGGAAAAATCGGTATTGTTTCCCGGCAAAAAAGCGTTCAAGTTACGTCTTTTACCAATCGCACCTGTGAAACGCCTCGCCCTTCTCCTTTCCATCGCCACGCTCCTTCTCCTCAACGCGTGTCATCCCTCTTCTCCCAAGACCACTCCGGCCAAGGGAACCGCCTCGCAACCGTCTTCCGAACCGGCTTCGACCCTTTCCGGCACAGCGACGGCAACCGCCTCGCCCACGGTTTCTTCCGGCGGGGAATTGGCTCCGGCTCCCCTGATCGGGCCGGGCACCAGTTCCAGCACGGCGACCTCCCCGGCTGCGGGTACAACGGCGCTCGTCCCCGTCCCTTCGACGAGAAGGGGTATTCAAGTTCTGGCCCCGGAAGGTCAGATCAGTGAAGATTTCCGGCGCGAACTCGGTTCCAAGCTCGGCGCGGAAGTGACCGTTGAGACCTACGCGACCGCCGAGGAAGCGTTGCATAAACTTTCCACTTCGGGGGCGTCCTACAATCTCGCGCTGGTCTCCTACCGGATTGTGCCCGCGCTTGTCGCGGATCAAAAACTCGCGGCGTTGCCCCTGTTGCCGGTGCAGATTCAGCCTGCGCCGAAATTCCTCCATCATTTCTTCGACCGCGAAAACAAATACTCCCTGCCCTACGCCTTCAGCCTGACCGGGCTGGCCATGCGCAAGGCCGACGTCAAGGTGCCCGTCGTCCAGTGGAAGCAATTGTTCAGCGAACCCAATTACAAACTCGCCGCCTTGCCCGAGGACGAAGCCTTCCGAAATTCCCTCCTGTCCAAGGCGGGCCTGCGCGGCGCTTCGCTGCCCTCCGGTGCGAAAGACAACGGCGACGAACAGCCCATCCAGGTCAACTCCGTCGCGGTGCTCAAGAAGAAGTTTGCCGCCCAGCCGGGTTGGCAATTCGTCCTGCCTGCCGAAGGTTCCGTGATCTTCCTCTACTGCGCGGTCATTCCGGCCAACGTCCCGCAACCGGAACGCTCCAACGCGCTGCTCCAGACTTTCTTCGATCCCGAACTGGTCGCCCGCCTCGCCGAAGAGAACAACCTCGGTGTCACGCAACCCGCCGCGATGAAGCTCCTGCCGCCCGCCACATTGGCCGACGGCATGATCTACCCGCGCAACGACATTCTCGACAAATGCATTTTCATCCGCAGCGGTTACCGCCCGATTCCGGCTCCGGCCGTGACGCCTTCGGTGGCGGTTTCCCCCGCGCCGGGCACGGCTCCGGCGGTTCCGGTTTCAACAACGCCCGGCGTGGCTACTGTAGCGGCCACGGTTTCGGCGGCGGTGCAGGCGGTCTCGACCGTTTCCAGCGCAACCGCAACGGCCCCCGCGTCCGTTCCGGCAACCAATGCGCCCGCTGCTCCCACGACGCCGACGACATCGGCCACCGCGACTCCGTCGACTCCCCAGGCGCGCTGAACGGCGACTGCCTGGAATTCTGGAAATCCTGAACAAATTCCAATATCCAGGCCGCAAAGGTTCAAAACGGAGGACCTTGGAGAATTTGAATTTCGAATATTTCTATTTCCTTTTTCGGGTCAATTCCGTCTGGCGCAAAGGAATGTGTTACCGGGATTGCTATTAGAGCCGATTTTTGGCAATATCATCCCTCACGCATTGACGGGGCCCGACACCACATAAAGACAACATCCTAACAAAAGATCATTCCCTATGAGCCTTACTGCCAAAATCGATTCCGAACTCAAGCAATCCATGCTTCAAAGGGATCACGACAAAACCTCCACTCTGCGCATGCTCAAATCCGCCGTCAAATATGCCGCCATCGAAAAAGGCGGAGCCGATTTCGTCCCCGGCGACGCGGAAGTCGTCGCGGTCGTTCGCAAGGAAATCAAGAAGCGCCAGGATTCCATCGAGAGCTACACCAAGGCCAATCGCAACGATCTCGCCGACAAGGAAAAGAAGGAACTCGCTTTTCTCGAAACCTATCTGCCCGCATCGCTGAGCCCGGCGGAAGTCGAAAAGATCGTCGCCGATGCGATTGCCGCCGTGGGCGCCACCACGAAGTCCCAGATGGGCGCCGTGATGAAAGCCGCGCAGACCATCGCCGCCGGTCGCGTGGACGGCAAGACACTTTCTTCACTCGTACAGAAACACTTGAAATAAACAGGCTGCGGCCTGAATCCCGCCCGACATGGTCGATCGATACTGGTTGATAGCGGCAACGGTGGTTTATCTGGGGAGTGCAGCCTGGGGCGCGTTTGCCCTGGGCGCACGCCGCGCGACGTCCACGCCCTGGAACGATTCGGTTCTCCTGATCGGTTTTATCCTCAACTCGATCTTCCTCTACGAACGCGGTAAGGCGCTCGGCCAGTGTCCGCTGACCAATCTGTTTGAAGTCGTCGCGTTCATCAACTGGTCGCTCGTGCTGACCTATCTCGCCATCGGCCCGGTCTACCGGATGTCGATCCTCGGTGCCTTCACCGCGCCGCTGGTTTTTCTGCTCAACTTCCTCGCGCTCGTCGTGCCGGTCGATGTCCCCGTCTCGCCGCATCATCTCGGCTGGACGCTGGAAGCGCACGCGGCGTTGACCCTGATCGGATTCGGCATGCTCGGCGTCGCCGCACTGGCGGGTCTCATGTATCTGATCCAGGAACACCAGGTCAAACGCCGTTCGCTCGACAACTGGTTCTACAGTCTCCCCGCCATGGGACGGCTCGAAACCGTTCACCGGCTCGTCCTCAAGTGGGCCTTCCTGCTTTTTTCCATCGGCATGCTGTTCGGGTTTTTCATCCCGCGACAGACCGCCTTCGATTGGGTGAAGGTTTTCTGGTCGGCATTCGTCTGGCTCGTTTACGCCGTCATCCTGCTGGCTCCGCGGCTGGTTCACATGAGCCGCAAGAAAGCGGCGTGGTTGTCGGTTACCGGCTACATCTTCCTCCTGCTCACGTTCTGGGGAATCAATTCCCTCTCGCAGGATCACCGCTTCAATAATCCCGTTCCCGCGCCGTCGAATCCCGCGCCGCTGGCGACTCGTCATCAGGAGGTTTTCCCATGACGCCGCATGTCGTTTGTGGCGGCCTGTCCTTTGCGGAAGCCCCCGTCGAATTGCGCGAGCGGATCGCCTTTCAGCCCGGCGACATTCCTGTGGCGTTGTCCGCGATGAAGGACGAGATGCAACTGCGCGAGGTCGTTCTCGTTTCGACCTGCAACCGCGTGGAATATTTCGGTGCGACCGATTCCCCCGAGCGCGCCGCCGAACGCTGGCCGTTGTTCCTGAAAAACTATCACGTCCTCGAACCCGGCATCCGCTTGCCTTCGTTCCACTACAGCGACGAGTCGTGCGTGGCGCATCTTTTTGAAGTCGCGGCGGGCCTCCGCTCGATGGTTGTCGGCGAGACGGAAATTTTCGGCCAGGTCAAGAACGCCTACGAGATCGCCCTCAAGCACGGCGCCACCGGCAAGTGGATGAACCGCCTCTTCCAGTCCTCCTTTGCCGCCGCCAAGGCGGTTCGCACTCACACCGGCATCACGCGAGGTAGCGTCTCGGTCGGTTCGGTCGCGGTGGAACTTTCCGAGAAGATTTTCGGCGAACTTGACGGGCGCACTGTCATGGTCATCGGCGCGGGTGACACCAGCGAGAAAACCGCCCGTTCGCTCAAGAGCCGGGGCGTGACTTCGATCATGGTGGCCAACCGCACCCACGAACGCGCCGAGCATCTCGCCCGCGAACTCGACGGACGCGCGATTCGTTGGGACGAATGGGAACAGTCGGCTGCCAGCGTCGACATCATTATCAGTTCCACCAGCGCGCCGCACTACGTTCTCACGCGCGAAAAACTCGAACGCATGCTCAAGGTGCGCGAACCGCGTCCGCTCTTTCTTATCGACCTGGCCGTGCCGCGCGATTTCGAGCCCGCCGTCAATCTGCTCGACGACGTCTTCCTCTACGACATCGACGATCTCCAGTCGATAGCCCAGCGCCACATCGACGAACGTCACGCCGAACTCGAACATGGCCGCGAGATTCTCAAGCCGCACGTCGGCCGCTTCTGCACCTGGGCGCAGCGCCAGCAGGAGATCGAACGCCTCGGCCAACTCGATCCCAACCGGTTCCCCGGAGGGAAAAGCGCTTGAGTGCCGACCACAAGCCGGTCATCGTGGGCAGCCGCGGCAGCGCATTGGCTCTCGCCCAGACCCGCGCGATTTTGCGTGAACTCGAAGCCGCCCATCCAGAGCTCCGGTTTGAAATCAAAATCATCAAGACCACGGGTGACCATCTTTCCGAAATCAATTCGCCCGATCTCCCTTCCGGCAAGGGAATCTTCACCGCTGAAATCGAATACGCGCTCTTGCGCGGCGACATCGATCTCGCCGTTCACAGCCTGAAGGATTTGCCGGTCGAAATGCGTAGCGATCTCGCGGTCGGGGCGATTCCGAAACGGGCCGATGCGCGCGACGTCCTGGTGACGCGCACACCGATTCGTTCCCTCGACGAAGTGCCGCAAAACGCCATCATCGCCACGGGCAGTCCGCGCCGGGCGTCGCAACTCCGCCTGTTCCGCCCCGCAGCGAAGATCGTCGGGGTTCGCGGCAACATCGACACCCGGTTGAGGAAATTGCGCGAAACTCAGGAATGGTTCGGCATCGTGCTGGCGAAGGCCGGACTCGACCGCTTGCAGCCCGATATACGCCAATTGACCCTGACGCCGTTTCCGCTTTCGGTTATGCTGCCCGCACCGGGCCAGGGTGCGCTCGCATTGCAAATCCGAGCCGGGGATGAATATCACCACGCCGTTCTCCAGAAAGTGCACGACCCTGCGACCGCGGCCTGTGTTCGGGCTGAACGCGCTTTTCTCTCCGGTCTGGGCGGTGGCTGTCAGGCTCCTGTTGCGGCTAGCGCAACGGTCGAGGGCTCGACGTTGAAATTGCGCGGCGTCGCGTGGATCGATAACGCTTCAAATGCCAGTAGTGGCGAAGTCAGCGGCCCGACTTCCGAAGCGACGCAACTCGGCAAGGCGCTTGCCGGGGCCTTATTGCAGAAACCGTAAATCGATATAGATTAATCGGCTGGCACTTTCATTAGACATGTCAAAACCTGGAAAAACATACCTCGTCGGAGCCGGTCCCGGCGACCTGGGACTCGTCACCCTGCGCGCCCGCGAACTCGTCGAGCGCGCGGATGTTCTCATCTATGATTATCTCTGCAACCCGGAACTGCTGCGCTGGGCACGGCCCGGAGCGGAAAAAATCTATGTTGGCAAAAGCGCGGGAAATCACACGCTTTCCCAGGACGAAATCAATGCGCTGCTTGTGAAGCAAGCGCGCGCGGGAAAAATCGTTGTTCGTCTCAAGGGCGGCGATCCCTACGTTTTCGGTCGTGGTGGCGAGGAAGCCGAAGTCCTGCTCGAAGCCGGACTTGAATTCGAGGAAGTGCCCGGCATCACTTCGGCCATTGCCGCACCCGCCTACGCGGGCATCCCGGTCACTCACCGCGAATGCGCGTCAAGCTTCACTGTCGTCACCGGCCATGAAGATCCCTCGAAGGAGAATTCCGCGCTCGATTGGAAAGCGTTGGCGTCGGATCGCGGTACCCGGATTTTTCTCATGGGCGTCGAACGCCTCCCACAGATCACGTCGCGCCTGATGAGCGAGGGAGCCGATCCCGCAACGCCGGTGGCCCTCGTTCGTTGGGGCACGACCGGGCGGCAGGAATCGGTCGAGGGAACGTTGGCTACGATCGCCGATATTGTGAGGCAGCGCGGATTCAAAGCGCCCGCCGTCACCATCGTCGGCAATGTGGTCAAACTCCGCAGAGAATTGAACTGGTTCGAGCATCGTCCGCTCTTTGACAAGCGCATCGTCGTCACCCGGACACGCAGTCAGGCCAGCGCGTTGTCGGGTCAATTGCGCGAACTCGGAGCCGACGTCCTCGAAATTCCCACCATCCGCATCGTGCCCGTCGCCGCCGATGACCTGCGCCGGGAGCAACTGCGCCTGCTTTCCGGTCTCTATGATTGGATCGTTTTCACCAGTCCGAACGCGGTCGATATTTTCTTTGAGCAATTCTTTGCCGTGCACAAAGACATCCGCGCGCTCGGAACGATCCAGATCGCCGCAGTCGGCCCCGCCACGACGGCCAGGCTGCGCGCCCTCCATATCGAATCGCAAAAACAACCGCGCGAATTCACTACTGAGGCGCTTGCCGCCGAATTTAGCGACGGCGAAATCATGGGCCGTCGTTTTCTCCTGCCGCGCAGCAACCTGGCCAATCCCGTCCTCTCCGCGTCGTTGCGCGAACACGGCGGCCAGGTCACCGAATGGGTGCTCTATGAAACCGTCGCGGAGACGGCTGACGAAACCGGCACCCGCGAGCGTTATCAACTGGAAGGCGCCGACTGGATCACCTTTACCAGTTCGAGCACCGTAGAGAATTGGCACGCCCTCAAGCTGTCGTTGCAGCCCGGCGCTCGTATACCGAAATACGCGAGCATTGGCCCCGTAACCAGCGCGGCATTGAGAAAGCTCGGTTATAGCGTTGATATTGAAGCCGAGTCCTATACAATTTCCGGATTAGTGTGCCGTCTGTTAAACGGAGTTTGAATATCATCAGGATCTTCAATCGTTCCCAGTCCAACCCATAGAGAAAGTGAGTCATATGCCCAGCTACGAAGAATATAAGGATCAAGGCGACGGCGCCCTCGCCATTGGAGAATTGCAAGAAGCGGTTCGTCTCTATCGCGCTGCCGTGACGGAAAACCCCGATTATTTCGACGGCTGGCATGCGCTCGGCATGGCGTTGATGAAGCTGGGCGATTATCCGGCTGCCATCGAAGCGGGAAAGAAAGCGACAGAAATCGACCCGAATAATCAATTCGGATGGACGAGTCTTTCGCTCGCCTATGTGCGCAATAATCAGATTTCCGAAGCGGAAGCCGCAGGCGGCAAAGCGAAAATCATCTCCTGGGGCGGCAAGGTTAAAATCGATCCTAAACCCTGAAAAAAATTCACTATAGTGGTGATAATAGAGACGATAATGAGTGAGCCAGGAGAGGTTCGCGCAGAGTGATATTGTTTAGGTATCTAAACAAGTATGGCTGACATTATCTAGAAACGCTTGCATTCTCTATAAGATAGAATAAGGTTCTACAATGAAATTCAGTAATCTATCGAGTGCGCAGTTGAATCAGATCGCACGCCTTATTGCCAAAAAAGAAACCCTCTTGTCCAAGATCGCCGTTATTGAAGGCCAACTGGCCAAGTTCGATGGCATTGTACCTGCCGCCGTCAAGGCCACCGCCGTTGTCGGACGCAAGGGCCGCAAGCGCGCTCCAGGCAAGCTCAAGAATAACATTCTCGCTGCTCTGGAAGCTGCTGGCGCCAAGGGTGTCAAGGTCGGCGATCTCGCCGCCAAGCTCGGTGTCAAGCCCGGCAATATCTTCAGCTGGTTCTATACGACCGGCAAGAAAAACAAGTCGATCAAGAAAGTTGGCGAAGCGCGTTACGCGTTGGTGAAGTAATTCACTCTGCGATTTAGTCGCTCGTATAACGGGGTGTTTGAGGAAACTCAAACACCCCGTTTTTTATACCCGGATATCTATAGTCGGTTAGAGCCCTTTCAATTTAAATAGTCACAAATCCACGAGGGATTTCGTGCGGGAACAAGGCGCGAGTGCGGGAAAA
>DBTH01000081.1:18590-21792 GCA_002306945.1 Methylacidiphilaceae bacterium UBA1321
GAAAACTCAAGATCGGGCGTGAGGTTTTGAATAGTTACGGCTTAGAGCTTGTTACTCGAATGCGGTGCGGTATTTCAGAATCGCATCGCCGACTTGCTCTGGGGAAAGGGTGTCGCTTTCGATGGTGTGATTGGCCAGTTCGTAGGTGCTCGCGCGTTCGGCAAGCAGGCGGCGGAAACGGTCGGGTACGCTCTCTTGAACTCCGTGCGTGAGCATGGGCCGGGTCGCGCCATTGCCGACACGTTGGATGAGGGTCTCGGCCTTGGCTTGCAGATAGAAAGTCACTGCCGGGTCTTTGAGCAGGAAGCGGACGACCGGACTGATGAATGCGCCGCCACCAATGGAAATAACGGCGGAGGGTTCGTTCAGGATTTTCTGGATCGTCTCGATTTCGAGCTGACGGAAATAGGATTCGCCTTTGCTGGCGAAGATTTGCGCGATGGCCGCGCCTTCCTGCTTTTCAATGAGACTGTCAGTGTCGATGAAAGGCCGTTCCAGCCGGGCTGCCAGGTAGCGCCCAACGGTGCTCTTGCCCACACCCATCATTCCCACCAATACCACATGCTTCATAAAGAGTTCATCCTGCACTGCCTTTCCAACGCAAGTCAATCTCGATGGAGGACTCTGCCTCCGATCACAGCTTGCGTCGGAGGGAGGAGAACGGTTATAGTTTGATTTTCCTATGCCCAACACGTTCGGTCATCTCTTTCGAATCACCACCTGGGGCGAATCCCACGGTGGCGGCGTCGGTGTCGTTGTAGACGGTTGCCCCTCGCGACTGTCCCTGAGCGAAGCCGACATCCAGCACGACCTCGACCGCCGCCGTCCGGGTCAGAGCAAGATTGTCACCCCGCGCAAGGAGACCGACACCGGCCACATCCTCTCGGGAGTTTTCCAGGGCAAAACGCTGGGCACGCCGATTTCGATCCTGGTCAAAAACGAAGACCAGCGCCCGGAGGCGTACAGCGAAATGGAGACGCTCTACCGTCCTTCGCACGCCGATTACACCTACCAGGCCAAGTACGGCATCCGCAACTGGCAGGGCGGCGGACGTTCCTCCGCGCGCGAAACCATCGGCCGCGTCGCAGGCGGATCGGTCGCGGCCAAGGTGCTGAAGAAATTTGCGCCCAAGCTGGAGATCGTCGCCTTCGTCCAATCCATTCATAATCTCACGACCAAAATCACGCCTGACGCGGTCGATTACGACGAGGTTGAAGGCAACATCGTCCGCTGGCCCGACGCGAAGGAAGCCGAAAAAGCGGTTCGTCTGATCGAAAGCGTCCGCAAAAAAGGCGACTCGGTTGGCGGCGTTGTCGGCTGCGTCGTGCGCAATGTCCCGGTTGGTCTGGGCGAACCGGTCTTTGACAAACTCGAAGCCGATCTGGCCGGGGCCATGTTGAGCCTGCCAGCGGCAAAAGGATTTGAAATCGGCTCCGGATTTGCCGGAACCAAACTGACCGGCTCGCAGCACAACGATCCGTTCGTCATGCGCGGCGGCAAAGTTCGCACGACCACCAACCGCAGCGGCGGCATCCAGGGTGGCATCAGCAACGGCGAAGACATTTATTTCCGCGTCGCGTTCAAACCGACTGCAACGATTTCCCAGGCGCAAAAGACCGTTTCCGTCCAGGGCAAGGCGGCGATCCTGCGCGCCCGTGGTCGTCACGATCCCTGCGTCCTGCCGCGAGCCGTGCCCGTGGTCGAAGCCATGGTTCGACTCATCCTCACCGACCATCTCCTCCGCCAACGTGCCATTGCGTGCCCAGCGTGACGCTGGATTCGGTTACGCTTCGCCACAGGTGATCTTCCAAAAACCGTTTCCAGCTATTCAGAGAAATACTCTCTCTACGTCATCCTGAGCAAAGCGCAGCGACGTCGAAGGATCGGTGTGAAATCTTCATGATTGTTCGTGTTCAATCGACTTCTGAAAGGTAGAAGTTTTTTTAGGCTACGAAGATTTTCGTTGCTTAGTTACGAAAACTATCGTAAGTAGGAATATTCACTTTCCCCATGAGCAAAAATTCCTCCCTGCCGACCGATGCCGAACTCGAAATCCTGCAAATCCTCTGGGACGGCGGCCCGCAGACCGTGCGTCAGGTCTGGGAAGCGCTCGGCAGTCGCGGTTCCTACACCACGACACTGAAGTTTCTCCAGATCATGCATGAAAAGGGAACCGTCCGGCGCGATGAATCGCAAATGACGCACGTCTATGAGGCGGCGGTCGAAAAGCAGGAAAGTCAAAAGCAACTGGTGGGCGGACTGATCGACCGCGCGTTTGGCGGTTCGGTCAGCGAACTGGTTCTCCGCGCCTTGTCGGCCAAACCGGCATCGAAAAAGGAACTCGATGCGATCCGGGCTTTGCTCGATCAGACGAAAAATCCGAAAAAAGGAAAATAATCATGAGCGGATGGGTGGAACGGCTGGGGTGGGCGCTGGTTCATTCGATTTGGCTGGGCGCGGTGATTTGGGCGCTGCTGCGCGTCGTGCTTCTCTTCCTGCGCGAACGTTCGTCGCAAGCCCGCTATCTGGTTTCGTGCGCGGCTCTGGCGCTAATGATGATTGCGCCGTGGATGGATTTCACCACGACCGATTTTTCTGCCCGGTGGAGTGAAGCCCTTCGCGCCAAAGAAACAGCGGCGGATGCCGAATCATTCGCTGCCTCGAAATCCAACGCTTCCAATTTACCTCAAGTCAATAAGACAAAGCTGCGAGTCGTAGCCTCATCGTCAGCCGAGTTGAAGACTTCGCCTGCGCAACGGCCCGACTGGCTCTTGTCGTTGCGGTGGCGCATGCAACCGTTTCTGCCGTTCCTCGTCGCAGGGTGGTTTGCGGGTGTCGCCCTCTTTACCTTGCGCCTGACGCTGGGATGGCGACGAGTGCAACGTCTGGTGAATGCGCCGCTCGACGGAATTTCGCGGGACTGGCGGCAGCGATTCGAACGCCTTTGCCAGAGAGCGGGCGTGCGGAAAGCATTGTGTCTGGGAGAAACCGCCCTGGTTGCTGTGCCAACGGTGGTGGGTTGGTTCAAGCCCGTGATTCTTCTTCCGGTGGGCGTGCTCAGCGGATTGCCCGTCGAACAGGTGGAAGCGATTCTCCTGCACGAACTCGCCCATATCCGCCGTCACGATTCCCAACTGATTCTTCGACGTCGTTGCGCTTTGCTCAGAATGACGGGTAGGGGTGGCAATCTTCAAGGGTATCG
>DBTH01000057.1 GCA_002306945.1 Methylacidiphilaceae bacterium UBA1321
AGAAGAGTTCGAGGAGCAGGTGATCGGGGGGATTGGTGGCGCGGAGGTGTCCAGTTGGACCGGGGCGGAACAGGAGAGTGCGCCAGGGGGTCGGTGAACTGCCGGTGGGATCAATCCCGGTCGGGAGCGAGCCAAACATTCCGGGAGAGGGAACCTGGCGATTTGGGGAGAAGAACGTGGGTCCGGGGTAATTGCCGCTGGTGTAGTAGTAGGGAACGGCTTTCGAGGTGGATGGTAGCAGGCTTCCTTCGTCGGCTTTATTGATCCAGGGGCCGTCTTGAGAGGAGCCGAGTCCGTTATCCCAATCGCCGGTGAGGGCGGGATTGGTGCTGCCGCTGATGGGTGGAATGGTTGGATAGGCTTCCGGCGTTCCGGTACTCATGGTGTAGCTGGAGTAGGTGGCGCCAGAGACGAGTGTTCCGTAGGTGGTGTTACCGTTGAACGGGATGCCGATTGAATAGAAGAGATTGTGGGCAAATTGTTGTCCCCAGTTGGGGTGAGCCGTGAAGGCGGTTTGGGGGACGGCTTTGATGGCGAGCATGCGAAGGTCGCTCCATGAGGGAGAGAGAACCATGCTTTCGACGACGTCGCCGTCGTTGATGATGGCTTTGCCGAAGGGAGGTTCGATGTTGTACCAGTTGTCGACTGAGGGAACGCCCATGGTGTTTTTCATTCCAATGAGCGGTGGAGAGGCGGTTCCGGGGGTCGAAGAACCGGAAAGCAGTGTGTGTGCCGCGATGGTTGGGCCGAAGTCGGGAAGGGGGAAGGTGCCGCCGGGAATTTGGATGGTATAGGTCTGGTCGGTCGTGGAACTGGTTGGCAGCGTGACGCTGCCTGGATCGAGATTTTCCATGTGGACGGTGATGGTGATGGTGGCTCCGCTGAAGCTCATCGTGTTGGCGGCGTTAATGGTGATGGGTAATATTCCGCTGTAGAAAGGGTCGCGTCTGACGGGGTCGAGGGTGTTGTTGATGAGGCCGCCAGTGCCGATGGCTCCCTTGCCGATGGTTCGATTGAGGAGTGTTCCCTGAAAGGAGAGTTCTCCCCAGGAGCTGGTGGTGGCTCCGATGCTGCTGAGGTAGCCGCCCCAGATGATGGCGTCTTTTTGGGGAAACTTGAGCGAATGTCCGTTGAGGGTCAGACCGTTGAGCCCGGACACGGTGACCCAGCAGAAGGGGTAGACGCGTCCGAGGTTCGTGCCTGTGGTGTCGTTAATCATCATTTGAGCGGGAACGGCGAAGTCGAGCAGGAGAAAAGCCTGGACGGCGCGGGTTCCCAGGGGACAGACGCGGGAGCCGGAAGAGAGGGTGACGGTGCTGAGGTTATCGGTGCCGGTGTCGCCGGGAATGAAGAGGGCCGATTGGGCGGATGAGTAAGAGCTGTGGAGGGGCTTGGACAAGGCGGTGGTGTTTTGGCCCATGGCGACGAATTGGATGGCGACTTCCTTCAGGAGGGGGAAGGAGGACAGGCCAATGGTGTTCCATGAGGAGTTGACGGTGGGGGCAACCTGATAACAGCCCCAGCCGCTGGCTCCCGATGCGGTCGACCAGGATGCGGCGTAGGTGGTGGCTCCGGTCGACGTGTCAGAGAGGTTGATGCAACGGATGTAGTCGAACATTTCCGTCAGAATTTGCCGGATGCCCTGTTGGGTGTACTTGCTTTTGAAGCTTAATCCGTAACCGGGAATTGTCGTGGAGGTGAGTTTGTCGAGGTAATCGAGGAGGGTATGGTTGCGGGATAAATTGAGATCGGCGGTGCAACTGGTGGAATTGGTGCGGGTGAAGTAATAGGCATTGCCCGAACTGGTGGAGCTAAAGGAGAGGAGCTTGTCGATGGCGGTGCGGGAGGAACTGCTGTTCCAGACCGGCCACATGGAGATGCGGGGCTGTCCGAAGAGGTTAACCTCCGGGGCGCGGCTGTGAGCGGTGAGAAAGAAGCGCGCCGTTTCGATCTGTTGGCGTGTGGTGGAATCGGAGGCGTTGATTTTCGATGCGGTTCGGTCGTAGTTGAATAATAGTTCGGAGACAGAGGAGTAGAGGCGGTTGTAGGGACGGGGCATCAACGGAATGGAGGGGATGGTGTTGGTGGTCGGGATTTTAATGTTTCCTCCCTTGGATCCGCCATAGGCGTACCAGGGAGTGATGCCGGGAGTGGTGATGCTGGTGGAGCCGTTGGAGATGTCGTATTGATTGTAAAAAGCGGGCGTGCCTCCGGCGGTGCCGCTGGTGGGCATGGTGGCGGGTGTTCCAGTGGTGAATCCCAGATTCCAGCCGAGACCGTATAGGACGTTATTAAGGGAGACGGTGGCGGGATGACCGGGGTAGCGTTGAAATTCACCGGCCCACGGCTGACAAAGCGCGAGGGTGACATCGTCGGGAGCACAGAAGTGTGGCGGGGACCAGTAGGTGGCGTTGGCGATGGGAGTGGGATCTCCGGCCGTGGTCATGACTCCGTCTCCTCCCGCGGTATTGACGTTGACCTTGCTGGTTTCGTCGTCTGTCCAGAAGGCGATGCGTCCGACGATGGGATTGGTCACGCTGGGTTGGACTGAGGAATTGTTGAAGGTGGCTTTTTCGCCGCTGCTATCGGAATCGGGAGAGAGGATCTGACCGTTTTGCAGGACGTAAAGCCAGCGCACGGGCATGGGGACTTTCGAGGTGGAAGCTCCGACGGTGTTGCCGGTGTTGATGGAGAAACCGTCGACGTTGGCTGCCTTGGTAGCATCGAAAATGGGGTAGTGTGCGACGCCCGAAGAGTCTTTGCGGGAGGCGTTGAGATCGACCCAGAGAGCGGTTGAGTTGGTCCAACTGGCGGGGGGCAGGTCGTTGGCGAGGAGAGTGCCGCTGAGGGGGCTGCCGCTGGCGACGAGGGATTGAGCGGAATAGAGACGGTAAATTTTACACAGCGAGCCGTTGTTGTCGAAAAGCCGTATGGCCCCGGGTTGTGAGGCCCATGCATAGGTGACGCCTTGAAGCGTGGCTTCATTGATTTGGGCCTGGATGAGATTGACGACGGTATCGGCAAGAAGGCGTGTGCTAGCCGATACCCGGTAGGATTTGGCGGCAACATGCTCTGTGGTGGAGTTGAGCAGGAATCCGACGATGACACCCGTGAGCAGAACCACCATCGCCAGCACGATGATGAGGGCGGCTCCATTGGAGTTCCCGGTCTGTTGCAAGGAGCGGCGCAGATCCCTCATGGACGGTAGGTTTGCACGGCGGCGGTGCAGGGATTGATTTGAACGGTGAAATAATTCGAAGGCGATCCGGCGCTGCCCGGTTCCAGGCTTGTCGTGCCGTAGCGGGAAGGGACGACGGTGAGATAGAGATTGGACATGGTGAGGGTTTCCGTCGCGGAGTTGGCGCTGGTCAATTGGAGCTGGCCGGAAGGCATGACACAAAACGAGACGTAGGAAGCGGTTTTGCCTCCGTTCACGGTCATGGTTTGTCCTGAACTCAATTGGGAGAGGAGTTGCGAATAATAGGAGGAGTCCTTGGAAATGACCACGGTGGAGGGCAGATAAACCATGCGGGTCAGGGCAGTGGCGGCAGCTTGTTCGGATGAAGCTGACCAGAGTTGAATGGCGTTGTATCCGTAGGTTGAACACTGGATTAAGCGTACTTCGATGGTTGTGTTACGGGTCGAGGCGAACTGGCGGGCCTTGCCGATTTCTCCGACCAGATCCTGACCGCCTTGCGCAAGGTTTGAGCTTTGGAGGAGCGAGGTGATGGCGGGCAGGGAAACGGATGTGATGATGGCCATGATGGCGACAACAATGAGGAGTTCCATTACGCTGAAGGCACGTCGTGAATTGAAAAGTCGATGCGGCTGGAAGGAGGGGAACATGGTGTTTATTGGCTCCATTTGGATTCGCGTAAAACGAGGGAAGTGTTGATGACGCGATAGTCGATGTGGCTTTCGATAAGTTTTTGAGTGACTCGCGTGAGATCGTTTTGGTAGTCGGTCACACTGGTGAAGGTCGAGCCTTGCAGTGCATTTTCGATCGCGGACGGAGGTGTGGCCGAGTGGGTGTCGAGTCGGGTGGCAGAGGTTTCGTCGATGACGATGAGGGTGATCTGGAGGATCGGCGGGAGCTGATTGGCGGTTTTAGGTTGAGTTCCGTTGACCGGTGCGACGTTGAGCTGGGAATCGTAGAGATAATTCGATGTCAGGGTAGTTCCGGTGGAATCGAGTCCGGCGGGCAATTTGGGCCAGACGATCATCGCGATGACGTTGTCGGCCAGAGGCAGGGCGTACTTGGCCTGGGTCGTGGGCAACCCGGTGTTGGCAATGTTGCGGATCCAACCGGTGGCGGCATCGTTGTAGGCGTTGGGGTAGATCTGGAGCGATTCGGTGGGTTCGATGGCCTGGATGAGGCGATAGCGCCATTTGGAATTGGACATCGATATGATTGATGGCAGGAGCGTCTGGTTGCTGCCGTACTGGATGTAATAACCGCAGGCGTTGAGCAATCCCGCGGTGGATTGGTAGTTCGACTGGTTCGAATAGGAGACGGGGCACTGGAAGTAAACTTCCTGCCCGTAACTGTTGTTCTGGACGTTTTGCTGGATGAGGAATTGCAGGCTGGAAGCGCGGCCGTAGGAAGTGGGAACGAAATTCGATTGATTGGAGGCGGTGCGCGTTTGGCCGGTGCTGTCGTAATAATCAAAGTAGGTGTTAAGGGTGGCCAGCGACAATTTGGTGTTCATGATGTCGAAGATCGTGCGTGCCGAAGCGTAGACGTTGATCTTGCCCGAGGCGCGGTGAACGGTCTGCATGGTGCCCTGGGAGACGGCTCCCAGCAGTACCATCAATAAGGCCAACACGGCAACCGCGACGATCAGTTCAAGAAGGGAAAAGCCTCCCGATGGGTGTTGATGTAAAAGACCTCCCCGGGAGAAGTTCCCGGAATGAATAGTCGATTGAATGGGCATGGAGCGATCCATGGCAATCAGTTGTTGGTTTGACGTGCGACCAGCAGGGAAAAAGTGTTGGTCTGGTTATTGACTCCGGGAGGATAGGTGACCGTGACGGTGATGGTCTGGGCGTTATCGGAACTGAAGCTGGCGTCGGATATCTGAGCACTTGATGCAGAGATGGAGGAGGTGGTGAAGCTGGCCGTGTAGTAGACGTCGGAGTCCCCCGACTCCACCGGGATGCCGTCCAATGTATAATAGTAGTGAGTCTGGGGCAATTGCTGGATGGCATTGCTGCTGGTCGAACAAAAGGACAGGAGAAGAACTTGTCCGCGAATTTGATTGGCGATATTGGCGGTGGCTTGAAGAAGCTGGGCTTTCTGCATCGTCGCCAGACCTGTGGGTAAAAGTCCGACAATGGTCAGCAGAGCAAAGGATACCACTCCAATGGCCAGCACCACTTCAATCAAACTGAAGGCTCTCCCGAATCGGGTGGGCTGTCCTCTGCGGCAGACGCTTGCAAGATCCGGAGGCATATTAAAAATATAGCTTTAATTCGCGCCGGAGCAAGATAAAAATATGTTAGATATGATTGAATATTGAAAAGTTATAATACGCCCTCCGTCGAGGGTGCGATATGCCGGGGACGGGCTTGAGCCAGCGGGTCAATTCGTCTTGTCGATATGAATTTCCGGGGCGGAAACGGAGAAGGAGACTTTGCGTGATTTGACGGTTTTGCCTTGGTGTTGATCTCGAATCATTTCAAAGAAGGCATCGGCCGCTTCCGCCGGATTGGCGGCAATGTATGTCGCGGGGAACGGGCACAGATAATCGATTCCGGGGTTTTGATGGAAGGCCAGTTTGAGTTCTTTGGGAACCTGTATCTTTTTTTCGAGAATGGCGACGATGACGCCCCAAGCGACGACGTCGGGATAGACCAGAACGCCGTCGGGGTGGGTTTTGGATTCCCATAGTTCGCAAAAGGCGCGGTAGCCAAATTGCTCGAAGCGGCCACCGACATTTTGCGTGGCGAGGGGGTATTTCATCCATTCTTGCCGGAGGTTGAGATTCAACTCTTTGGCAATCGATTCGAGATTTCTGTAGTACGTCTCGTAAGGGTGGAGGCTGCCGTCCGGGCGTTGGGGGATACGCTGCAGAACGCTGATGAAACCGATATTGCGGCATCCTTGTTTGGCGAGGCTTTTCAGCCCGAGACGCAGGAATTGCTCGTCGTCGAATCCGATGCAGGTCGCCATCTTGCTTGTGCTCATGACGGAGATGGGCACGGAGACCCGCGGCAGCCATTCTTCATCGGCTTCGGTCGAAAGGGGAACGATCAGGCCCTGTATCTCATGATGCAGGAGGGCTCGTTTCAATTCAGGCAGGGGAGTGGCTTGGTCTTTTTCGCTGCGTTCGTCGATCCAGCTCAGTAGTTGGATTTTTTCCTTCGCGAGGCGTTTTTGGATCGCGCAGTGAAGTTGCCGGTAGAATCCCGTTTCCCGGCTGGCCCAGAAATCGCGGCCATAGTAGACGCCTATGCATATGAGTTTCTGNTTGGCTTGGCGGACAAACGTGCCGACGCGAGGCTGGGATTTGAGAAGCCCCTCTTTGACGAGGATGGCGATGGCGGACTGGACGGTAAAATAGTTACTGTTCCATTGCTTCGCCAGGGTCTGAATCTTGGGCAGTTTTTCTCCGGGCTGTAGCTTTCCGGTCAGGATGAGATCGCGCAACTCCGAGGCCACTTGCCGGTAAACCGGTTCGGGTTCCTTAAGTTTAATTTGAAGGTTTCCAACCATAGTCTTTATAGTGTCTACTATTCTTACTATGGTTAACCTTCTCCGACAAACTATATCTTTGCTGCATGCCGGTTGCCGGGCTGTGTGTTTTTTTACGTGAGGCGATCTGCCGGATTGTCGTGGAGCGATCCGTGATTAACAGGCGGTCTTCGTGGAGAGTTCCTTCCAGTTCAGGTAAATTTTGACGTAGGCGGCAGCCGCCAGCAGGTAGAAGATGCCCGACCAGCAATAGGCAAGCCGGTTGAACTGGATGTAATCGAAAAGCGGGGAAACGATCAACGGGTTGAGCACCATGACGATGGTCTGGTAGAAAAAAGTCTGTGCCGAGCAGAATTGTCCCAGTTTCTCGCGAGGGAAAAATTCCACAGTGGCCGCAGCCATGGCCACGTAGAAGACGAAAAGGATCATATTGTTGACGATGGAAAAAACGGCGGCTGTCGTCTTGTCGCAGATGAAAAAATAGCTGGCAATGTTGAGCAGGGAGAGAGCCAGAAAACTGGCTGGAAGCACCCGGATCGGCTTGAAGCGGTCGATGGCCGCACCAGCTGAATATCCGCACAGCAGGCCAAAGACAGCGGTGAAAGTCTGCCCGATACCATCGATCCATCCGGTTGCCGCCAGGTCGAGATGGAGATCGTTGCGGAGATAGAAGAACTTGAAATTATTTCCAAGATTTCCGATTTGAAAGAACAGCATTCCAACAAAGATCCACATATAGTACGAGTGCCGGAAACAATCGTCGAAATAGGATTTAATGGCTCCGGCAAATCCCTCGTTCTCCTGTTTGGGCGGATCGGGATATTTGCCCTCTTTCACACGCCAAATGGAGAGCACGTAAACGGCAAGGCAGAACAGAGAAACGCCGATGTAAACTGCCTTGGGATGGTGCTCGGCATGTCCGACAATGAAGAAGCTCCAGACAAGACTGGCTCCGAGGGTAACAATACGCGCAATCGAGTTGAAGCGTCCCAGCACAGATTCCGGCACGACATCCCAATAAAAATAGCTGAAGATTGCCAGAACGATGGCATTAATCAGTCGATTGCCAATACTGCCGATTCCGATAAAGAGAACAGCCCCGTTGACGGGGATTTTTTCCAGCAGGCGCGACACGGTTGGAATGCCGTTGAGGTAAACAGAAAGGTCCGGCATGAATGGGATTAGGGCCAGGCTGGCGGCAAACAGGGGCACGGCGAAAAAGAGTATGGGCCTGCGTCGGCCGTAGGGTGTTCGCAAGCGATCGGACCAGGTGCTGAAAAACGGGTTGATCCACATTCCCAGGAGTGAACTGACTAAGGCAAAGAGCGAAAGTGTCGTGTAGGAGGCACCGCGATCTTTCATCAAAACATCGGTGAGCGTGGTGACTTGCTCCATGAGCATCAGGGTGAAGTCATTCCACATCAGCCAGAAAAACAACATCCAGAGCCCATGTCGCGTATAGCTGAGGGTGCCAACGCCGTAATGGCGTTCCGTTGCCGCAACGCCTAAGGCGGTGCGGTCGGGTTTATTTTCGCAGGGCATATTTTACGCTTCGCGATGCTTATTTATAAGCATGCCCGTTGATGGTGGCGTATTGAATGGTTGTCGTGCGGGGGGAATAGGCGATGGCGAGCTTGGTCTTGCCGTTGTCATAATGAACGATCCGGCGCTCGGCGTAGAATTCGTCGCTGACGGTGGCGTGGCTCAATTCCTCAATGACGGCTTCGGCTTCTTCCTCGGAATATGCGGTCCTGGCCTCTACCACGAAACCGCTCAATGTGTTGATCAATTCTTGTTTGGTGAAGATGCGCGGAGCCCAGCTCTCGAAATTCTGGAATTCGATCACCTGGTAGCGTTCGCGTTCTTCGAGCAATGTTGCCAGGCGGCAGCAACCCCAGTTGGTCGGACAAAGGGGGCGGAAATGGAGTAGTGTGCGCCCTTCCCAAATGGTGACCGGCTCGTGCCGGGAAGATTGAGCTATCCCCTTTGAGACAGGATTGCGACCCAGCCAGATGTGCGCGATGGGACCGAAATGGATGGGCAGGGCAATTTGAACAAAAAGCCGGCTGATCGGATAATTTTCAAGTGCCAGTTTCGGAGTATAGAGCACCAGTGCGGTTTTTTGCTCCTGCAAGGCCACGCAACGACCGTGTTCGAAAATGTGATCGCGCACCAGCGGTGCCGTTGAGAAAGGACTGGGGCTGCGTCGACCCGGAGTCAGGTCGTTGAATCCGTATTGGCAGAAGACCGTGCGCACATCCTTGGCGCCGGAGGGTTTTGGGGTTTTGCGATAGGTGGCAAAGAACGAGGTTGCCTGTTTGCCGTCGAGGAATGGCTGCAGCGATGTCCCGAGCGAGAATTCCTCGTGAAGAT
>DBTH01000325.1 GCA_002306945.1 Methylacidiphilaceae bacterium UBA1321
GTTTTGAATAGATACGGCTCAGGGAATCTAGGAATATAAGGGAAACCCGATTCCTTATTTTTTTGTCAATAGATATACAGTGCCGCCGCTGTATCTTCTTTTCCTTTCTTCTTCCCCTTTCCTATCTCTGTAAATTCCGTTTGTCTTTCGTTAATTCCGTCTAAAAGCCTTTCCCCTCCGCCTTTCATTCGAGCGAATCGCTATCGACAATTAGCCCAAACTCTTTCAAAGTGTATCCCGTCTTGGATTCCATTTAACTCCACCCTTGCCCACGCAATATCATGAGCGATTCCACCCTCAATAGCGAACTCCAGCAACTCCTCGGAAACGACCGCGTTCTGACTGATCAGGAACAACTCCTTTCCTATTCCTACGACGGCACGCCCACTCTCAACGCCCTTCCCGATGTCGTCGTCTTCCCGAAGACCACCGAGGAAGTCCGCCAGATCGTTCTCCTGGCCCGCAAGTACCACAAGCCCCTCGTCACGCGCGGCTCCGGCACGGGCCTTTCCGGCGGCAGCGTCGCCATACAAGGCGGCATCGTTCTGTGTCTGACCAAGTTCAACCAGATCCTCGAACTCGACCGCAAGAACCTCACCATTCTCGTCGAGCCCGGCGTTCTCACCCAGCAAATCGCCGACGCCGCCACTGAAATCGGCCTTTTCTATCCGCCCGATCCCGGCACGATCAAAATCTCCACCATCGGCGGCAACGTCGCCAACAATTCCGGCGGTCTGCGCGGCTTGAAATACGGCGTCACGCGCGACTACGTCATGGGGCTTGAGATTGTCCTGGCCGACGGCACCATCACCTGGTTCGGCAACAAATGCACCAAGGACGTCGCCGGTATTTCCGTCAAGGATCTCTTCATCGGCTCCGAAGGCATACTCGGCATCGTCACCAGGATTCTCCTCACGCTCGTACCCAAACCCGCCGCCCGCGAAACCATTCTCGCCACATTCGACAGCCTCGAAAGTGCTGCACAAACCGTCTCCGATGTCATCGCCCACCCGGTCATTCCCTGCACAATGGAATTCCTCGACAAAACGACCATTGCCTGTGTCGAAGACTACGCCAAGATCGGCTTGCCGCTTGATGCCGAGGCGATTCTGCTTATCGAAACCGATGGCCACCCCAGTGTGATTCTTGAGGAAATCGCCGCCGTCGAGGAAATCGCCAAGCGCAACGGTGCTCGCAAAGTCGAACGCGCCAAGACCGAGGAGGAACGCCTTTCCCTCGCAGCCGCGCGCCGTTCCGCCCTCAGCGCCCTCGCCCGCCGCCGTCCGACCACGATGCTCGAAGACGTCACCGTTCCCCGTAGCGAACTGGCCAAGCTCGTTCGCTTCATCCAGGACGCCGCCACGCGCCACAACGTTCAGGTCGGCACCTTCGGCCACTTCGGCGACGGCAACGTCCACCCCACTTTCCTCACCGACGAACGCGACAAGGAGGAACTCAAGCGCGTCCACGCCGCCCTCGACGAAATCTTTGCCTACACCATTCAGCTCAAAGGTACCATCACCGGTGAGCACGGCGTCGGCGTCGCCAAGAAACCGTACCTGCCCAAGCAATTCGACGAAGGCAGTCTCAATCTGTTGCGCACCGTCAAAAAATCACTCGATCCCGAAAACATCCTCAATCCCGGCAAAATCTTCGACGTTCTATGAGCACCGCCGCCCCTTCCGAGAATCTCCTCAAGCATCTCGACTACTCCGTCGTGCAACAGTGCATGCACTGCGGCATCTGCCTGCCGACCTGCCCCACCTACGACATTACCCGCGAGGAACGCCACAGCCCACGCGGTCGCATCGCGCTGATGCGCGCCATCGCGGACGATCGCATTCCCTTATCGAAAGAATTCGCCGAAGAAATGTACTATTGTCTCGGCTGTCTGGCGTGCAAAACCGCCTGTCCCGCCGGAGTCGATTATCCGCATCTCTTCGAAATGGCCCGCGCCGAAGCCGAACGCAGCGGCGTTCTCGACAGCGCCCCGCGCCAGTTCATCCGCTGGGGCCTACTCAAGGTTCTTTTCGGCAATTACTGGATGATGCATCTCTTCGGTCGTTGCCTTTATCTCTACCGCGCGCTCGGTTTCCAGACCCTCATCCGCCGCAGCGGCATCATGAAGCTCATGCCGCAACGTCTCCAGAAAATGGAACGCCTCACGCCCACCATGGAACGGCGGTTCTCGAACGAACTGATCCAGTACCTCGAAGCGCCCGCCCAACCGCGTTACACGGTCGGGCTGCTCACCGGTTGCGTCCAGGATATGATGTACGCGACGATCAATCGCGATACCGCCGATGTACTCCTCGCCGCCGGTTGCCGGGTCGTCACCCCACGCGGCCAGCTCTGCTGCGGTTCGCTCCACGCCCACAACGGCGACCTCGAACTCGCAAAGGATTTCAGCCGCAAGCTCATGGATCAGTTCGACCTGAACGAAGTCGACGCGATCATCACCAACGCGGGCGGTTGCGGTTCGCACCTGCGCCATTACGACCGTCTCCTCGCCGACGATCCCGCCTACGCCGAACGCGCCAAGGTCTGGTCAGCGAAGCTCAAGGACATTCACGAATGGTTGATTGAAATCGGTTTCGACAAACAGCTCCAGGCCCTCAATCTCAAGACCAGCCCCCAGCGCATCACCTATCACGAATCCTGTCATCTCGCCCACGGCCAAGGCATCGTCAAGCAACCGCGTCAGTTGATGAAATCCATTCCCGGCCTCGAACTAGTCGAGCTCCCCGAGTCGAACTGGTGTTGCGGCAGCGCAGGCGTTTACAATCTCACCCAGCCCGACACGGCTGCGGAATTGGCCAACCGCAAGATGGATAACATCGTCAAGACCGGTTGCACCACCGTCGCGACGGCCAATCCGGGTTGTCTCCTGCAACTCGAAAAGTTCTCCGAGATTCGCAATATCAAACTGACCGTCACTCACCCCGTCAGTCTCATCGCCGAAGCTCTCCGTCGGGGGCAATAACCCTGCACCCTGCGGCGTGACGTTGCCCCCCCAGTAACGCAATCATCCCCAAAAAAGTACGACTCGGTGTTTGACAAATGCCGCATTCTTTTGAGAATAGGCGTTCCCCAATACCCGATGGTGTAATGGTAACACAGCGCCCTTTGGAGGCGTTATTCAAGGTTCGAATCCTTGTCGGGTAGCCACTTTTACAGAGACAAAAGCGGTTCCCCTGGGGAAACGACACATTTTGATTTACTCGGAACGGCGTCGACTTTAAGTTTAACTCGCTTCCAAAAAGGTCCCATCGTCTAGTTGGTCAGGACACAGCCCTCTCAAGGCTGGCGCACGGGTTCGAATCCCGTTGGGACTATTTACTTCCGATTCTACAGAGGTAATTTTAGTTAGAGCTTATCCCTAAATAAGGGATCACCGCGCCGCCAGAGGTTGTGAGCCGTGTCGAGGAACGAGCGAGACGCCTATTGCAATGCGATCTGTAACCGAGGAGCAACGACGATGTTCGCTCGAAGATCAAACCAGTTTTCCCGTTTCATGGTGAAATATCCGGGTCAGATTGACGCCTATGGGCAGCGCTGGAGAATTACCTTATGGATTTAGAATAATATATCGCCGCTTATGCGAAGGCTTTTGGTTTTTGCCTTTTGAGTTGTCGTCTTGACCTTTCCTTCACACCCGCATCAAAGCGAAACCGTCCGGCAACTCCCCACCAATCAACGTCTGGATGGGAGCTAGAGTCTGCGGCTGCGTTCCCGATTCCGGCTCCGAAATGTAGAGCATCGCGGAGGAATTCCCCCCGGTCAGCGCCCCCTCCACGGCCCGCTCAAATGCCGCATAAGGAATCTGCGTCAGGCAATACGGCTCCGGATGAATGCAATTGCCCCGGCAATAATAACACGCCATCGGCTTACAAACTGCGTGCAGATTGCCCGTCCGATACTGGAAACGGCCAAAATACTCCCCGTTTGAACAAAGAACCGTCCGCGCTCCAACCGCCCAAGCCAGATGCATCGGCCCGCTGTCCACTCCGATGACAAGACCGGACAACCGCATAATCTCCGCGGTCTGTTGTAACGTCGTTTGCCCGCAAAGATTGCCCCAACGCGAACTCAAAGACGGTTCCGGACATTCATGCGCCACAGCATCGTCACGCACTCCCAGCGCCAGCACGAACCAATCCCGCTCCCGCGCCTGGCGGGCCACGTAACGGCTCAATTCCGAATGGGAACGTTCATGGCTCGATGCGCCGCAAAAAAACACCACTGTCTGTGCCGGATTGAACCCATTTTTCTCATAGACCGACCGTGCGAAATCCACATCCGCAGGCGAAGTCCAGATTCGCGGCCCGTAATCCGCCGTCTCAACACCCAAATGCCGTAGCAACCGCCGGTTCGCCTCATACTCGGAAAACCACGGCGTATAATCCCCGATCCGCAAGAGATGCGTATAATACGGATCGAACTCCCCGCTCCGCTCGTGCGCGGCTTCCGGCACCGAAACGCTCAGTCCCAGCCGCACCTTCGCATGGCAATAACGCACGATCCGATCGCTCAACATCGTCCGACCCACCATCGGATTGATAATCCACTCCGGCGCGCAACGGTTGACCTCGGCATAAATCCGCTCCCGATCTTCGCGTCCTGATCCGAGTTCAATAAATTGATCCACGCATGGGCAAGAACGGTACAACGGTTTCAATTCCGGTGACGCCGCCAGAATGATCCGCGTCTGCGGCCAGGCCGTGCGCAGCCGATCCAGCACGCCGCCGAAAATCACCTGATCGCCGATCCGGTCGGTGCGGATAAAAAGCACACTCCCCGGCGGACGTTGCGGCAACCGGCGTTTGCAGCGGTCGCCCGGCAAAAACCGTTGCAGTGAATTTCGGAATGAAGCTATGGCAGGCATATTTTCACTTGAACGCTCAGGCAAGATTAGAAATTAGAATGGCTCATTTATAATGAGCCACTTTCACCTTGAATTGCTCTCCAAAAAGATAAGTCAGTATGGCAACCCGGTGCTGGCCATCCATGATCCGTCTTTCAGGCCCCTTTATGATAATGAGCTTGTTATCCTCAAATCCAGACTGCTCGATCGATCGTCTCAACTCTTGAAAAGTCTCCCATTTATTTGAATTATCTGGATGAAAACGTAGAATAACATCTTTATATCGATAATAAATCTCTGGACTATTTTGAACCAGCGATCGATAGATTGGCGTATCCTTAATCGGAGAAAGTCGTTCCCCCTCAGGTGTATAAACGATAGCCTTCAAATTCGAAATGGTCTCAGTCCGAATTCCCTCCAATCTCCAGTTAGATCCAATCCAGCGGTTCTCGTAATCGGAATCCACTCCATAGATCGCGCCAAATTTCCACAGCAATCCCACTTCGCTAAAATCCCGAAATTCAATTCTTAAATTTCTATAGTGTAAATGGAAATGCCCTTCGGCCTGCTCCTCAACCTGAAAGCGATTGTTCCATTCCGTACTTTCAGGTAAATCTCGCCGGCATATCAATTCTCCGCGACCCGACCTAAGCGTTTTCATGCCGACCGCTGCCAATGCATCCCACAAAAACAGGAATTCATTTAAATCGAATTCAAAGCGAAGATTTTGAAAATGGATGTGTATGTTCTCGCAAAGGTCAATTGAAAGACGTCCATACAAAAGGGGTTCTTCCAACGTCCGACGTCCCATTAATTTTTTAATGAAATCACGCAAAGCGTGGCGGAGCTTCTTCTTTTTTACTACAGCAGGGCTAACCGACGATCGGAATAAATTCCCTTCCTGTTGCGAAAAATCGGCCTCAAGATAACGATATTTGACAACAAAGCGGCCATCAGCGTCATCACGCCACTCAACTTTATTGCTAGAAGCCATGTTAGGAGACAATTTCTGAAAACAAACCGGTTCCAGATGTTTGTCCGTACGGTAGGGAAACCGCTCAACCGTTTCCCTAGCCAATGCTTGAAATTGTTTGAGGCAATTTAGAAAGCAAAAATTTTTTAACCTAATGCGAATATTGCGGTACTCAATAATGACACAGCCAAAGTTTCGGGTAATCCGAAAAAGAGTATTATTTTCGGACAGGGAAACCTTTCCAGTAAAAAGAATTGTTTTAATTTGCCCCATATTTCACAAAATGTCCGATTAGAATGCTGGTTCGATTTTTTTACTAAACACCGCTCTCTTTCCTAGGCTTTTGAAATATTCTAGACAAGAGGATTCCCGCCATTCGGACAGAATGTACACTCATCCTAAATTGTACGATTAGAAAATAAGCTTGAACCAGCTACGAGCATTACCTCACCGCACTATATTTATTCCCAATGAAAACCGCGCCTATACTTTTTTTGATCTTCAATCGACCTGATTCGACCCGGCGTGTTTTTGAAACCATACGTGCAGCAAAACCCTCCCGCCTCTATATCGCCGCCGACGGCCCGCGTTCCGACCGAACCGACGACACGGCCCTTTGCGCCTCCACCCGCCAGATTGTCGAAGCGGTCGACTGGAATTGCGGAGTCACCCGTCTTTACAACGACACCAATCTCGGCTGCAAAATCTCCGTCAGCAACGCCATTACCACCTTCTTCCAGAGAGAGGAAAGCGGAATCGTGCTCGAAGACGACTGCCTTCCCGATCCAACTTTCTTCGCCTATTGCACCGAACTGCTCGAACGTTACCGCACCGACGAACGCATCGCCCACATATCGGGATTCAACCCCGTTCCGGAAACAGAGTGGACCTCCTCGGCCGATTACGGCTTCTGGAATTTCGGCTCGATCTGGGGATGGGCGAGTTGGAGCCGCGCGTGGAAACATTACGATCTCTCCATGTCCGGGTGGCCCGCCTACAAGGCCGCCAACACCCTCGCCCAAGCCTGCTCCTGTCCTGAGGAAATCCGTTGGCGCGAATCTCTCTACGAAACGGTCTATCAGGGTCAAATCAACACCTGGGACATGCAGTGGAGCTTCGCGCGGTTGTTACACCAAAAACTTTCCATCGTTCCGCGCCGTAACCTGATTCAGAATATCGGATTCAACACCGATGCCACCCATACCCACGGCAGCGACAACCCGTTCGCGCGGCTCACACCTCGATCCCTTCCCGATCCGTTGCAACACCCGGAATCCATCGCCGCCGATGATGCATTCGGGGCTTCCTACCACCGCTATTTCAACCCACCGAAGAAAAAACGCCGTTCGCTCACACGAAAGTTCAAGGATAGGCTCAAGAGACTTCTGGGCCTTCGTTGAGCAACCGTCAAAAAAACGCGAGAGCGCTTTATTCGAAATCCTTCGGGGAAAGGGACGTTGCGGCGCGGGACCCGAGAAGCTTGGCCTGGGAGACGATTCGTTCGGCAGTCGTATCAAAACGGTAACCGTTGCAATTGGGGCAAGTGCTCGCCTTGCGCACGACAATCGATTCGCATCCCTCGCAAACTTTGTATCCTGAGGGTGAAGCGATAATCTGCGCTGCCCGTTTGGCGCGCTCTTCCATTTCCTGTGGGTCCGACATGTGTAGGTTCAATGAGCTACCGCCCTTTTGACTTCAGCGCAATACTAAATCGCTATCGGCAGAATAACGGAAATATCAAGCCCACGCAGCTCAAGCAACACACCCAAGACTAACGTCTCTTCTGCACGTTCGTTTAAAATACGCGCATGAATAACCGTTGGAAGGCTGCGCCGGAAGAATGGACTCTCCAATTTTGGCACAGACCACCTTTGGCTTTTTGTCTCTCCCCTTTTGATCCAAATACCGGGCGCTTTCCCATGCCGATCGAGAACCTTGTAGCCTCTTGTCGCGGATCGTCGCGGGGGCGCCAGTTTTCTCATCCCCACCCTCTGCATGAGGAATTACTCTGTAAAATGAGAACAGAACCCGTGATTCAGCGAAAGAACCGGCTGCAACACCATGGGAAAGCCCATTCACCGCAATCCCAATTCTACGCCATGCTGTTTGATCCAGCGTTCGGCAGCCTGATAGTCTGGACAAACCTCCGCCACGCGCGCCCAGAAACGCCGGGAGTGATTCATCTCCCGCAGATGCGTCAGTTCGTGCCAGAGGATGTAATCGCACACCAGCGGCGGCATCTGGATGAGTCGCCAGTTCAGCGACACAGTGCCGCGCGAAGAACACGAACCCCACCGGGAACGTTGACTGCGAATGCTCACGCGGCGAAGGGAAAAGGCCTGCTGCGCAGCAAAGAGCTGAATCCGCTCGGGCAATTCCTGACGCGCCAGAGCGAGCAGTCGATTCTCCACCTGCCGCCGAACGGCAACGCCCGCGCGCAAGGGAATATCCTGATCGCCGAAACGGATGCGTTTTTGCGCCGTATCGACCGCGAGTCTGATTTTTTCGCCACGGTAAAAGATTTCCGTGCCGTCGATCCATTCGTCCCCAACGCGCGGACGCACTTCCCACTTGAGCACCTGCCCCAGGAGCCATTTCTTATGCCGTTCGACGAAGGCACGCGCCTCGCGCATCGAACCGCGCCGGGGAACAGTCACCCGCGCCATGCCATCGGACGTCAACCGCAAAAGATAGCGCCGTGCCCGCTCGTTGCGCGCAAAGATCATCGGAACTTTGCGTCCGTCCTCGAACAGACACTCATCGGGAGCGCTCGGCGCCACGGGAGCCGGAGGCGTCTTCGGCCTCAGTCCAAGAATGTCGTTGAAGAGAAACTGCAACTGCACCGAGCTATCTTAGCCAAACAGTTTCTCACGCCAAGCCCGGATATTTCGCCGCTACCGTCTCTCCGCATCGCGGCGCAACAACCCGATAAAATCCTCCAACAGCGCCGGACGCGCCTTGGTACGGCTGGCAAAGGCATGCTCCAACACCGGCTGTGGTGTTGGCAACCGTCGAAAAACAACTCCCTGCGGAATGAGATGTTCAGCAGAATGCGATACCATCGTGACACCGCTCCCGGCCGCCACCATTGTCAGCACCGCAGGGACGCGCTCGGATTCCTGCACGATACGGGCCTTCAGACCGTGACGTTCGAGCAAATCAGAAAATTGCCGTCGATAGGCCGGAGCCGCCTGCCCCGAAACCAGCACCCAGCTCAAACCGTCGAGTTGCTTCCATTGCAGGGAGCGGACTCGGGCCAGTGGATGATTTTCCGGCACAGCGAGCAAAAGTGGTTCCCGGTTCCAGACCAGAAAAGAGATGTCGCCCGAGTATCTCTTCGGCATGGCTCCGATAAAGCCTCCGTCAAGCTGCCCGTTGCCGATGGCTTCCAATTGTGCGGAGGGCGGCAAATCGACAATCTGCACCTGACAATCGGGATGCGCTTCCCGGAAGCGACGAATCAACCGCACGAGTTTTTCGTCCAGCAACGCGCCGATAAAAGCCAGCCGCAACCGCAACGGCTCCCCTCGCCCAGCCCGCCGGACACTTTCTCCGGCCCGGTCAAGCTGCCCCAAAATCGCGCGTGCATCCTCCAGGAAAAGCCGTCCGCAATCGGTCAAGGCAACCGAATGGGTATCGCGCTCCAAGAGTCGCGCACCGAGCTTTTCCTCCAACGACTGCACCTGCCGGGTCAACGGAGGCTGGGAGAGATGAAGTTGCCGCGCCGCTCGGGAAAAATTGAGATGCTCCGCCACAGCCACAAAACATTCCAACTCGCGGATATCGGGCCTGTTCATACTCAAATCGTAATACACTTATTCGGTCATAGCAATTCCGTAGAATAAGCCATTTTGCTAAAAAACAATCCGCAATCATGACAACGACACTCAAGCCCCGTGAGAATTACATCAACGGTTACGACAACCGCACCCTCCATTTCATGCGACGGCGCACCCTGCCCGTTTTCGGAAAATTCATCCTTCCTCTGCTCCATGACGGTCAGCATCTTCTCGATCTCGGCTGCGGACCGGGCTCGATGACGCTCGAACTCGCCCAACGCGTCGCCCCCAAGGGAAGCGTCATCGGCGTTGACCGCTACAAGGAACAATTCCCGCAGGGTCCGTTCCCGAAGCTCAATCTGGCGTTTTGCAGCATGGACGCCCATCACCTGGAATTTGAACCGGAGACATTCGACGGCGTCTTTTCGCACGCACTCTTCGAACACCTTGCCCGGCCGGTCGACGCGCTCCGGCAGGCGCACCGAGTCCTGAAAAAAGGCGGATTCATCGGCCTGCGCAGCCCCGACTGGGGCGGCGTGATTCTTTATCCGGATACGAAGGAAATTCAGAAGACGCTCGCTGTCCGGCTCAAACTCCAAAACAGACGCGGCGGCAACGTCTATGCCGGTCGTCATCTCGGGCCGTGGCTGAAGGAAGCCGGATTCACTTCCGTCAAGGTCTCCGCCAGTTACGAATTTTACGACGACCTCTCCCTGATCGTCGACCACCTCGCCGCTCAAATGCAGGAAGCTGGTCTGCCGGAACATGCCGCCGTCTGGAAGGATTGGGGCAAAAAACCCGGAGCCATGTTCGCACAGACATGGTTCGAAGCCATCGGTTACAAAGAATAAACTCCCATGAAAACTTCTTTCGAAAACAAATCAACTCTCGACGAAATCCGCGAACGTTTCGATCACGATGTCGAACGCTTCAGCCAACTCGAAACCGGTCAGCAGGCGACTCTCGATGCGCCGCTGATCCTGCAACTTGTCGCCCAGTCATGCCGCGCCATTCTCAAGCCGGGCGACCACTTGCTCGACATCGGTTGCGGCGCAGGGAATTTCACCCTTCGTGTGCTTCACGAAGTCCGCGGTCTGCACTGTCATCTTGCCGACCTGAGTCAGCCGATGCTTGACCGCGCCAGGGAGCGGATTACTCCGGCAGGAGCGACTTCCGTGACGACACATCAAGGCGATTTCCGTAAGCTCGATTTTGGAGAAACCCGTTTCGACGCGATCCTGGCGGGCGCGGTTTTGCACCACCTGCGAAACGATGCAGATTGGGCGACCACTTTCGCCAAATTGTACTCGTGGTTGAAACCGGGTGGACGACTCTATGTGTCCGATTTCGTTTGTTTCGACCTGCCCGACTTGCAGGAAATCCAGTGGAAACGCTACGGCGATTATCTCGTTTCGCTCAAGGGAGAAAAGTACCGCGACGCGGTTTTCGCCTATATCGACAAGGAAGATTCGCCACGATCCCTGCCCTACCAACTTGATCTCC
Source organism: Methylacidiphilaceae bacterium UBA1321 (assembly GCA_002306945.1). GTDB lineage: Bacteria > Verrucomicrobiota > Verrucomicrobiia > Methylacidiphilales > UBA1321 > UBA1321. The sequence continues at coordinate 11,120 of DBTH01000325.1, forward strand.
TCAAGGCCACAAGCTTCCGCAACTACGAGATTCTGCACCGCAACGGCGTCGGCGCCTGCTACGTCGGTGTGAAATAAAACAGACCTGCTTTTTTAGACGGAATTAACGGAATGGACGGAATTTAAAAACGAAAGTCAGAAACCTCCGGCAAAGCCG
>DBTH01000316.1:0-7037 GCA_002306945.1 Methylacidiphilaceae bacterium UBA1321
GGAGGTCGGTGTTATGTGAAATTATTACTTTCACTCACCGTCATCTTGAGCTGGGCGAAGGATCGGTGTGAAAGCTCCAAGATTGTTCGCGTTTAATCGACTTCCAAAAAGCGGCTGCGAGCCGCTCTGCCTCTGCCAAGCCTCCGGTTTTGCCGGAGGTTTCTGACATAAAGCCTTTCGTAAATTCCGTTAATTTCGTCAAAAGCTGTTTTGTTTTTTCAGGTGTTGCGTCAATTCAGGAGCTTGTACCAATTGTTGCGTTGGTGGGCTTCATAGCCCATCTCGCCGATGAGCCGTTTGATTTCCGCGACGGTGAGATGAAAGGCGGTTCCAGCGGAAGAGACGACGTTTTCTTCCATCATCACGCTGCCGAAATCGTTCGCGCCGAATTGGAGTGCGAGCTGTCCGATCTTTGGGCCTTGTGTGACCCAACTGGCCTGGACGTTGGGGAAGTTGTCGAGGAAGATGCGGGCGAGGGCCTGCATGCGGAGATATTCGTGTGAACCGACGGGCGTGGCCTTGAGCGCGGTGTTCTCGGGTTGAAATGTCCAGCAGATGAAGGCGGTGAAGCCGTGGGTTTCGTCCTGAAGATTGCGCAGGCGGGTGAGATGTTCGATGCGGTCTTCCATCGTTTCGACGTGACCGAACATCATCGTCGCGGAGGAATTGAGTCCCTGTAAATGAGCCTGGCGCATCACTTCGAGCCAATCGTCGCTCTTGCATTTGAGTGGGGCGATGCGGTCGCGCACGCGGTCGACGAGGATTTCGCCGCCGCCGCCGGGGATGGAACCGAGGCCGGCTTCGCGGAAACGGCGGATCACTTCGGCGATGGGCATGTTGAAGACTTTCGAGAAGTGATTGAATTCGGGCGGGGAAAATCCGTGGACGTTGATGGTCGGGTGGTGGCTCTTGATGTAGGAGAGCATGTCGATGTAGAAATCGATGGTGAGCTTCGGATGATGCCCTCCCTGGAGGAGGACTTGCGTGCCGCCGATGGCTTCGAGTTCGCGGATTTTTTCGCTGAGTTGCTCGTGGGTGATGACGTAATGGTCGGCGTCTTTTTCGGTGCGATAGAACGCGCAGAATTTGCAATAGACGTTGCAGACGTTGGTGTAATTGATGTTGCGGTCGACGATGTAGGTGACGACCTGGTTGCCCTTGCCGTCGTAGGCGGGAGCCTTGATGGCATGGCGGCGGGCGTCGGCGAGGGCGCCGAGTTCGTGGAGCGGCGCGTGGGAAAGGGCGATGGCATCTTCGGGAGTGATGCGTTCTCCGGCGAGGACTTTCGATTTGATGTCGACGTTGACGAGGGGCTGTATCATATCCACTTCAATTCGGGGGCTTGGTCGATGAGTCCGCACTCGACGAGGAGTTCGCCGAAGCGGGAGATGCCGCGTTTTTCCTCGTCGCCGAGTTCGTAGCGGACGTTCTGGGTGAGATAACGGTATTCATCGGGCGACTTGGCGATTTCCGCGCGGGCGGCGATGCCGATGGTTCCGGCGGCGCGCAGGGCGTTGGCGACGGTGCGGTTGTCGATGCGGGGGTGCATGGCCCAGACGGCGTAGACAAAGGGCAGCTTGGTCATTTGATACCACGCCGCGCCGAGGTCGAAACAATTCTGCGCCGGGTAGGCTTTGCGGTAGGCCATTGCGTGATCGCCGATGCGTAATTGGGCATCGGCTTTTTCACCACTGCGGACGAAAATTACCGGGTGATTCATCATCTTGCGCATGAGGACTTGCACGAGCATGACGGATGTTTTTGAGGCGCTGTCGAGTGCGACGCTTTGAATCTCGTTGAAAGGAACCTCGTGGGTGACGATGACGCTATAGACCGGGCCGCGGCTGCTAACGCAGACCCCATCGACCACTTCATATTCGGGATGGTCGAAGACTTCCATGATCGGCACGTTGGCGATTTCCACTTCTTTGTCGTGCAGGAGCCGGGCGACATTGGCCGGATGGCCGAACGTGACGTTGTCGCCGAGAAAATAGCAGAGAGGGCGCGCGTTGAGATACTGGACGCAGCCGACGCGCGGCATGTGAAAACCTTCGGGAAATTCCAGACCCTGAACCGAGGTCGGAATGGGCGTGTTCATCTGAAGCAGTGGAGGCGGCAGCGTGGACGGCACGGGGTCGTGGGCGAAATGGCCCCGGCGGCGGCGATTGCGAGGAGTGGTTGGACTGGTTTGGGAAGGTTCCACGGTTTGAGTTGGTCGATGTCTATATTAGTCAGACGAGGACGCCGGTTGGCAAATCTAATCGTGGTGCGGGGCCGTCCTTGTCGATGATCTGGTAAAGGGTATCGCGTTGGCGCGGGATGCGACCGGCTTCGCGGATGGCTTTTTCGAGGGCGAAGGTGGTTTGTTCCTGCGGGGTTTGGGAACCGGCCATGTGGAAGATTTTCTCCTGTTTGATCGTGCCGTGGAGGTCGTTGACGCCGTAGCTGAGGGCGATCTGGGCGGTCTGGAGTCCCATGCTGATCCAATAGGCGGTGATGTTGTCGATGTTATCGAGATAGATGCGGCAGATGGCCAGCGTGCGCAAATCCTCGAATGCCGAAGCACGGTGGAGATGGGAGAGGTGATTATTCTCCGGCTCGAAGGCGAAGGGAACGATGGCAGTGAAACCGTGCGTCTCGTCCTGCAATTCGCGCAAGCGGCGCAAGTGGTCGATCCGGTCGGCGTGGGATTCGATATGACCGTAGAGCATCGTGCAGGTGCTGCGCATACCGAGACCGTGCCAGAGGCGGTGCACTTCGAGCCATTCCTCGGCGGTCTCCTTGCCGCGGCAGATTTTGTCGCGGACTTCGGGATTGAAGATTTCCGCGCCGCCGCCGGTGAGGGCGTCGAGTCCGGCATCGCGCAGGATCTGGAGCGTTTCGAGAATCGGTTTTTTGGCGACGCGCTGGGCAATGTGACGAATTTCGATGGCGGTGAAAGCCTTGAGGCTGATCTTCGGGCAGGCGCTCTTCAATTCGCGAAGCATCGTGGTGTAGTAATCGAACGGGAGCTTCGGATGGAGTCCGCCGACGATGTGCACTTCGGTGATGCCCTGGTCGTAGGCGGTCTTGGTTTCCTTCACCATTTCGTCAATGGTGTACTCGAATGCGCCCTCTTGTTTCGGCTTGCGTGCGAACGCGCAGAATTGGCAGGAGAGGATGCAGACGTTGGAGTAGTTGAGGTAGAGATTGAAAACGTAGGTGGCGACGTTGCCGTGCTTGCGTTCGCGGACGAAATTGGCGAGACGACCGATGGCGTGGAGGTCGCGGCAGGCGAACAACCGCAGGGCGTCCTCATCGCTGATCCGCTGTCCGGAGAATACTTTTTCCCCGATGTCCTCAATCCCGGCGTTCTTTAAAATGGCATCCATAAGGCGATACTGACTCCGATTAACAAGGCCGCGCCGACCAGAGCGTTCATCTGGAAAAAGGCGACGTTGATTTTATCCAGCTCCCCGGTGCGGCAAAGACGGTGCTCGTAGAGCAACGCTCCGGCCACCACGGCAAGACTGATCCAATATGGCACAGACAACGCGGCGAGCAACCCAAACACGGCAAGAATGAGCCAGGTGACAACGTGCAGCACGCGGGCCATCAGAAGCGCTGCGGCAATGCCGAATTGCGCGGGGAAGGAAAAAAGACGGCTGCGGCGGTCGTGTTCGATGTCCTGTGTGGCGTAGATCAGGTCGAAGCCGAACACCCAGCACCAGACGGCGGCGGCGAGGCACCACGGCGCCGGGGAATAAAGTTCGCCGGTGACGGCGGCCCAGGCACCCATCGGCGCGGCAGCGAGGGCGAGTCCGAGAAAGGCGTGGGTGAATGCGGTGAAACGCTTGGTCAGGGAATAGCCGAGGATGAGGACGGCGGCAACGGGGCTGAGCCAACCGCAGAGCGGATTGAGGGTAAACGCGCCTGCGGAGAAAATAAGGAGCGAACCGATGGTCAACGCGGCGGCGGTTGGACGCGAGGCGAGTTTGGAACGGCGCACGGTACGCGGATTGGTGAGGTCGAAATTCCAGTCGGCCCAGCGGTTGAACGCCATTGCCGCCGTGCGCGCCGAGGCCATGCAAACGAGGATTAAAAGAAACGTCCGCAGGCCGGGCAATCCGTGCGAAGCGACCAGCATCGAGATGAGCGCGAAGGGCAGAGCAAAAACGGTGTGGCTGAATTTGATGAATTCGAGAATGTTGGCGATCCGCTGCCAAAGGGGATGCGGTGCGGGAGTGGAGGAGAGAGAGGCGGCGTTCATGTGCGGAAAACAGAGTGAAAAATTTATTCGGGACTTTCGCTGGCGGGCGACATCCAACGTTTGACGAGATGGTGTGTGATGCCGAGATGGTCGAGAACGCGCGCGACGACGGTGTCGGCCACATCGTTCACGGTTTGGGGTTGATTATAGAAGGAAGGACAGGCTGGGATGACGTGGGCTCCAGCTTCGATGAGTGTGACGATGTTGCGGGCCTGAATGAGATTCCAGGGCGTTTCGCGCGGAACGACGATGAGCTTGCGTTTTTCTTTGAGGAAAACGTCGGCGGCGCGGGTGATTGTATTGTCGGCGTAACCGTGCGCGATCCGTCCGAGAGTTCCCATTGAGCAGGGGATCACGACCATCGCGTCGAACGCCGCCGATCCGCTCACGAACGGGACGTTCATTGTGTCGGTGCCGACCGTCGTGAACGCGGCCGGGATTTGAAGACCGCCGGGGAGCTCTGTGGCCGCCACCTGCCGGGCGTAATCGCTCAGGCAGACGTGAATTTCGTTCCGGTTGGTCTTGTCGTCCGAAGCCAGAGCCGTGAGGAGTCGCTGGGCGTAGATCGCTCCGCTGGCTCCAGTGATGGCAATGACAAGTTTCATGACAGATAAACCGCTTTCGTGGTGGAAAGCGGATTGTCAACGATGCCAGAGCGAGGCGCTCCAATCAAGGCCCGATCTGAATCGCTCGATTTTATTACAATGAAAGGAGATTAGAAATGCTGTGAATGGCGATAAGGCGTACTTCAAACTCAGCGTAGACGCTGTTCTGGATTGTAGATTGGAGGGAGTTACTCTAATCTATACTATATTATTCCGATAGAGATTTAAAATAATTCAAATTCCCATGAGTATTGAAGCCGTAGATCAAGCCATTCGCCAGGAAACCGGAACCGGTTCGACTGATGCGACCAAGTCAGCCCGCGTGCGTCGCGGGGTTTATAGCATGCGCGACAAGCCGGGTCATTACATGATTCGGTTTCGCGTGCCGTCAGGAATTCTGACTGCGGATCAACTCGATTTGGCGGCGGGCATTGCGGAACAGGTTGGCTGGCCGCTCGGCGTTCATCTCACGACCCGGCAGGGAATCGAAATCCCCGGCGTTCCCGCCGACAAGGTGATCGGTTATTTGCGCCTGCTGGAAAAATCCGGAATCACAACGTTTCTGACTGGTGGCAACGGCGTTCGCAGCGTCGTCTCCTGTCCGCTCAGCGGCGTGACGCCGGATGCGGCTTTCGATATCACGCCTTACGCGCTCGCGGTCGACCGTTATTTCCAATCGAAGGAAGAATATCAGGCGATGCCGCGTAAATTCAAAATCGCGTTCGAAGGTTGCGCCAAGGCCGATCACGTTCGCACCCTGGCGACCGATTTTGGCGCGCGCGCGGTTGTGCGCGATGGACGCAAAGGTTTTCACGTGACCGTCGGCGGCGGACTCGGCGCGTTGCCGAAGATCGCGCAAGTGCTGGAGGAATTCGTTCCGGCGGAAGACATCCTTTGGGAAATCGAATCGGTTCTTAAGGTTTTCGTTCAATACAGCAACCGCGAGAACCGCGCGCATTCGCGTCTCAAGTGGCTCCTCGAAGATCGCGGCCTGGAGTGGTTCAAAACGGAATTCGCCACCGCGAAGAAGCATCTCAAGGAGTCAGGCCAACGTCCGGAAGTGAAGTTGCCGGAAATCGTCGAAACGGCTGTGGATGCCTCATCGTTTCATGCGCAACCTCCGGCCACCGATCTCTACCCGGTCTGGAAGGAAACCAACGTCGCGGAGGAAAATCAAAAAGGGCTGGCGACCGTCTGGGTGCGCGTTCCCGAAGGCGACCTCTCCGTTGCGCAATTGCGTCAGGTGGGCGACATTGTCCGCCGTTTTGCGGGCAGTCTTCGCCTCTCGCTCGAACAGGATTTGGTTTTGCGTCGCGTGCCGGAGACCGCTTTGCCGGAATTGTACGAGGCGTTGCAAAAGGCAGGTCTTTCCGCCTGTTGCGCCAACGAACTGGCCGACATCACCCGTTGCGCCGGCGCGGACGTCTGCCTCTCGGCCCTTACAAATTCCCGCGCGGCGACGGCGACGATTTCCGAAGCGCTCAAGGGCAAGCTCGACCGTGATCCGGTCTTGAAAAAACTCCGCATCCGCGTTTCCGGCTGCCCGAATTCGTGCAGTCACCACTACGCTGCCGACATCGGTGTTTTCGGACTTTCCAGGAAGATCAACGACCGGCCCGTGCCGCATTACGCGCTCGTGCTCGGCGGTTCCTCCGAGGGTGGGATTCTCGGCCAACGCGCCGCGGAAGTTCCGGCCCTGCGCGTCGGGCAGGCAGTTAAAGCAACGCTGCTATTCTACCGCTCTTCGCGCCAGAACGAGGAAACATTCGCCGCATTCGTGAAGCGCGTGGGCGTGGCCGCATTCAAGGAAAAACTCTCCGCGCTGGCGCAAGTGCCGCCGCTCGAAGTCGCTCCGGCGGTCTACCGCGACCTCGGTGCCGACGGCGATTTCAAGGTCGGCGCGCGCAAGGGCGAATGCGCTGCTTGAAGCGGAAAAGCAAAAGGCTTTTTGACCGAATTAACGGAATTAACGAAAATTAAAAGGCAGCGGATTTTATCGGGAACTCAGGAAATCAAGAAGGTATGGGATGTTATATCCTGAATTACTGGAGTTGAAAAAACTGGAACCTGGCATTTTCCCCGCCTTTCACTGAAAAGAAAAAACTCTGAGCCGTAACTATTCAAAACCTCACGCCCGATCTTGAGTTTTCCCGAGGCGAAGGCTTCGTTGCGCGTCGGTCACT
>DBTH01000316.1:7373-16610 GCA_002306945.1 Methylacidiphilaceae bacterium UBA1321
ATCCCAAGCATGATGTTTTGAATAGTTACGGCTGAGCTGAAAACTTTCTTCCTTTTCTGATTTCCTGAGTTCGTAAAAAGCCATTTTTCCTTTTGTTTTTTAATTCCTAAAATTCCGTTAATTCCGTCTAAAAGCTGTTCTGTCTTTCCGGTATCAGACTTTTCCGGCGAGGTGATGGCTGACCGGTTTTTCCTGCTCGGCGGTGAGTGGGGGCAAGGTGGGCAGGGTGTCGATGCGGTATTGCGCCATTTCGATTTTGCAGCGTTCGCGCAATTCCTCCCAGCGCGGCCATTCGGGCAATGAAGCGCCTCCGGCAATTTGGCGCAGGAGACTTTTCCATTCGACGACGAGACGGTCGATGTCGCCGCGGCTGACGTTTTCGCTTTCGGCTTTGACGGGGACGAATTTTTTCGTTCTCAGGGTACGGACGATTTCCTCGCCGCCGCTGCCGTAATTGATCGGGATGCCGTCGCAGAGAAATCCCTCGTAGGAGAATTTCTTGAATGCTTTTTGGCAGGCCATAGCGAGCCGTCCGCCGTAGCGGGATTCTTGTCCGCTGAAGCGGTCTCCGGCGGAGAGATTGGCAAGGTCGTCTATCAACTCTTCGACGGGATAATGTTCGTCCTCCAGTCCGGCGATGACGCCGAGACCTTCCGGGCCGAGGAATTGACTCATCACGCGACCGCGGCGGGTGAGGGCGAGTTCGCGGTCGAGCAGGCCAACGCGATTCCAGAGCCAGAGGAGGGTGGGCTTGGTATCGAGTTGGAGACAGTCGTTGCGATGCGGGCAGGCGACGCAGAACGGAGCCGGGTTTTTCTCGCGACGAACGAGGCGCGCGCGACCGGCGTCGGTTTTCAGACCGCAGGGAAGTTTTTCGGCAATGTGACAGGAGGATTCGATTCCGAGAGGAATCTTTTCCTCGGTGAAAAGTCGGGATTGAAATTCCTCCGTGGCTTGAACGATGGGTTCTCCGGCGCTGAGCTTGCGCAGGAGCGGACGCCAGGGTAGCGGAGTGTTGCGTCGCAGATTGCGCGTGCGGGCCTGGCCAAGGCGGGGCGAATGGTCGGTGACGAGGACGTAACCCTGGTCGTCGAGTCCGCGACGGCCCGCGCGGCCGAACATTTGGAGGAGTTCCGCCGGGGTGACTTCGGTGGGGATGCCGCCGACATTGTACTGCGTGCCGGTGACGAGAACGGAGCGGAGGGAAAAGTTGATCCCGGCGCTCAGGCCGAGCGTGGCGACGACGATGCGGAGTTGTCCGCCCTTGGCGAGGGGTTCGACCAGTCCGGCGCGTTGAAGATAGGAGAGGCCGCTGTGATGATAAGCGATGCGTTGGCGCAGGAGTTTGGCCAGCGACGGGCCAGCGGCTTGTTCCTGCTGCGCGGTGAGGGGGAGCGGTTGCGGGCAGGGGATTTGCGCGGCGGCGTCGAGAGCGATCTTTTCGGCGGCCTTGCGGTGTGGCGCGAAGACAAGGATGGGCCCGTAATCTTCACGCAGGGCGGCGGCGAGCCGACGGGTCCAGTAGCCCTGAATTTTGTCCGTGACGTGGCGCGCAGCGGAGTCGATCTCCATTTCTTCAAGCGGAACAGGGCGTTCCTTTTGCTCAATGAGCGTCGCCTGACGGCCCAGAGTTTGGAGCCAGTGGAGGGCGGCGAGGGGATTGGCTACGCTGCCGGAGAGGAGGAGAAGCTGGGTTGTCGCAGGCATGGTCATGAGCACGCCTTCGTAGTGATTGCCGCGCAACGGATCGCCGAGCCATTGATATTCGTCGATGACGTAGAGGCTGATGTTGGAGCCGGGCGATTGCTGGGCTTCGAGCGTGGCGACGATGAGGGGCGCCTCGACATCGAGAACGAGGTCGCCGGTGGTGATGCCGACGCGCCAGCCCTTGCGGTTCCACTCGGCGAATTTGTCGTTTGCCAGCGCGCGGGTGGGAACGGTGTAGACGATCTGGCCGGAGTGGCGGCGTTGGGAATAGAATTGCTCGAAGACGAAGGTCTTGCCCGCGCCAGTCGGAGCCTGGACGATGACGTCTCTGCCGTCGTTGAGGGCGCGGATGGCCTCGGCTTGCCACGCGTCGGGAAGGCGCAGTTGTTGGAAGGCGTCGAGGGTGACCATGGCGTTACGTTAACGGAGACAATACGGCAGCGCAATGGCTGGAGCGTTAATTCTGGAATATATAAACGTACTACGAGTGGAGAAGGAGCGGACTACTTGGACTGGGAAGAAGCGTCCTTGGGGTGTTTCAGATTTTTGATGTCGTCGCGGAGTTTGGCGGCGGCCTCGTAGTCCTCTTTTTGCACGGCTTCGGTGAGCGCTTTTTCGAGGCGGACGAGTTCGTTGGAGGGGGAGGATTTTTCGACTTCGAGTTTCCAGGTTTCGAGGAATTGAAGTTCCTGGCTTTGTTCGAGCATCTCGGGGTGGTTGGAAAGATCGTAGAAATTGCGTATATCGCGAATCCCATCGGTGATGTGCTGGTGGGCGGCGGCGGTGTCGTCGTTATCGAGGGCCTGCTGGCCCCTGGCACGCGTGAGCATCATGAGGACATAGGGGCGGAATTGTTGGAAGAGCCAGGAGACGGTGACGCTTTCGGTATTTTGCTCGACGAAATCGAATAGGTTCAGATTGCGCTGCGTGTCGCGAATGACCCGCATCCAGTCGCCGACCTGAAAGAGCGCCAGGTAACGGTGATAATATTGAACCGCCTCCTGTTGCAGCCTGGCGCAGTCCGTCGGACTGAGCGTGAAACGGGGTTCGTCGGAAACCTTGTCCATGAACTCGCGCGCCCGGCTCTGGTACAGGTCGAAGAACGATTCAAATCCCTCGGGCCGCAGTCCGTCGGGGCGACCGTCCATTTCCATCTGGAGCAAGCCGAGGTCGAGGCGCAACTGGACTTTTTGTTTGCCGTCGTCGCCTGTGATCAGCCGGACAATGACTTGTCCGGAATTGAAATCCCAACCGTGCAGGATCGGGCCGAGGTCCTTGCTCATGCCCCTTTATCTCAACGTAATGGAGCCAAAAGTCAATGACCTCTTCAGATGGAAAAACAGATACAAGGGTGAAACGTTGTTTTGCAAATAGGGCAGGAAAGAAGGGATGAATAAAACTCGTTCTACTATGAAACTGACAGCTTTATTTAATGAGGTGAAATCGAATTTCTAAATATTGAATCAACGTAACTAAAATGAAAATAATAAGTTACACTAAATCTAGCGCCATGTAAGTTTCCTAAATTCCAAATAGAAGCTTGATTTGTTCGAACATTCGGATATTATGCCTCCATGAAAACGAAATCATCCATCACTTTACTCTTGGGTGGGCTTCTCCTTTTGACCCTTCGCCAAGCTCATGCGACGACGATTTTGCACGACGATATGTCCAGCCTGACTCCCTGGACACGGTCGAACACTGGCAATAACGCTCCGACTTTGACAACCGTTGGTACGGACTCGGCTATCAAGCTGGCTAACTCAACGGTGTATGAAACACTTCCTTCAACGATTACGGGCGATTGGAGTCTTAATGTTAAATTGGAATCGACTACTGCAAGTCGAATTCAAACAGTTGGCCTTTTTGATAGCACGGGAACTTACGGGTATTGTTTTTCCTGGAGTAGTGGCAGTTCTGCCAGCAGTCTGAAAATGCTGGTTTATGACGTTAGTAACACCTCAGGTGGTTACACTACCTATACTGCTGGTACGACGTCTAACTATGTGGCGCGTACTACTACTGATTACGCTGTCACCGCCAGCGGCACGGATGCTCTTCATAACGTCACCTTTTCATGGAACAGTTCAGCGGCAACTTTGTCTCTATACTTCGACGGTGCTCTCTTGACCACCTACAAACCGAGCAGTTCGTATATTTACGATAGCTTCTCCAGGGTTTATTTGTCGGGAAATACATCCGGTGTTTTCTCGGATGTTCTGGTTTCCGATGTGGCTGGAGTGGTGCCTGAACCCTCTTCGATTGCTCTGGTGGGATTGGCTGCATTGGTGTTGATTGTGATCAGGAAAAAAGTGTATACCGCATTATGCTAGGACAATCTTCAACGCTTCAAACGGATAAATGGAATAAGCTGCTGGAAGGGGTTTTCCTGGATCCGGATGGAGCTCTTCCGTTGCACGAACAGATTCGCGTTGCGTTGCGGAAAATTATCCTCACATCACTTTCCGATGGGGACGTGATTTTGCCGGAAATGGAGATGCGGGAGATATTGAAGGTTTCCAAGAGCACGCTTCGGCAGGCGCTCATGGCATTGAAGGATGAGGGGTTGATTCAACGCCGAAGTGGCGTTGGCACACAGGTCACAAAACGGCAGGATCGGACGATTCGTCAAATCGCGGTGATTGCTCCGGACTATCCCTCATCGGTCATCGATCAACAACTTCTGGAGTTGGATCTATATGCCCAGAAAAGTCACATCAGCTCGAAGATGATTCGTTTTCAGCGTGGCGACTCGTGGAAGGAGCTTCAGACGCGTCTTTCCTTTGGGCCGGAGGAGGGTGGAGTTGTGCTGATTGAAAATCCTCCCCGTGTGACCGCTGAGTTGACACGGGTTCTTCATGAGAAGGGATATCGGACTGTCACCAGCACCTACATCGATGATTACCAGGGGCATTTTGTAGGCGCGGATGAAGTGGCATCCGTCCGGTTGGGGGTGCAGCGATTGAAGGAATTGGGACATCGTCGCATTGCGCTTCTTGTGGCAGAACCGGAGGAGTATGATGTTGTGAAAATCCGTAGTCATGCCTTTGAAGAATCGGCGCGGGAGTTTGGTCTTTCGGAGGCGAGTGTATTGCATTGCGGCGTGCACTCGTGGGAGAGTGACATACCGGTCACCCTGGAGGGAATTCAATCCCTGTGGGAATCTTCCAGGCGTCCTTCCGCCGTCTTTTTTGTCTCGGATGAAAGTGCCGTAGCGGCTCTGGGATGGCTGCAAAAAAGCGGAGTATCCGTTCCCAGGGAAGTGTCGCTTCTGAGCTATGACGGAACCTATCTGACCACCACCTGCTGTCCCAGACTGAGCACTCTCATATTCCCTCGCAATTGCTATGCAAAGGAAATGGTGGATGTTCTCCAAAAAGACTTTACCGGCTATCAACGCAGGACATTTCCCGCAGTTGTGGTTGAACGTGAGACAACGCTTCAGCCACCGACTTTAAAGCCGAAAATATAGATAAATCGGTTAGTTTATGCATAAAAATGACGTGCTGGCATTTGTCTCTTTTCTGAAGAGACGGAGTCGTCAATGCGAAGCGGCATTTACGCTGACAGAGGTTCTGGTAACAGTGCTGATTATTGCGGTTTTAGCCGCCTGCTTGTTGCCTGCCTTACAGGGTGTTCGAAATAAAGCAGAAAGCGCCAAAACGCTTTCGAACTTGCATCAAATCGGATTGGCGGTAGCTGCCTATGCGCCGGATCACCAGATGCAGTTACCTGCGATCTATACTCAGACAAGTGATGGTTATTTTCCCTGGCCCTATCTTCTCGTTTATTACGGGTATATGAATGACAGCATTCTGCAAATCGTTTCCGGAAAGTCCGTCACAAAGAATTCCCTGCAATTGCTCTATAATCCGATAACCCGGAGAAAACATCCGAACTTCACGAACGCCGGCGGATATGGACTCAACGGTTTTACGAACACTTCTACATACAATGAGTCCAATCCCGGTAATGTGAAAAGGCAATCTCTACTGACTCTCCTTGATCCTGCAACAATCATTCTGGTTGCTGATGGACAGTGTGGTAGTAGCGGCCTGAACTGGGCTCTATTGGATTATAACGGCTATCAGTATATTCCCAATACGTTATCCGGGGGATATGCGCACTATTTATTCTGTGATAATCATGTCGAGCGCATTCCCGCACAAAATACTACTGCGAGCAACAGCTTACCAGTGGGATATGGCCAACAATATTTTCTCTGGAAAAAATAAACGGTTTTATGTCATTCGGTCGTCTTATCAAGCATCTATCTGGACTCGTATCATTAACGACTTTGCTCATAACTTTTGTTGGCAATGTCAATGGCGGAGAGGAGCGGTTTTACTATCAAAAAGAGTGGGGAACGCATGCCTTTGAACTCATCCGTCAATCACAGGGAGATCTTAAAATTCAGGCCGCACAAGCGGGAACATTTTCATTTAAGGAAGACGCGCAGGCAATCGATTCGTGGCAGCGATTGACCTGTACCTTTGGAGACTTGCAGGGGATGTCCCTATTTCCGATCCTTTTCGACCAACAAGGTAATCAATGGAAAGGCACTCTGGCGGCCCAGAAAGGGGGAAATCAATGGACTCCGAAAGACTTTGTTTTGACCAGTCCGAAATTCGCACAAGATCAATTTTCGGAACCTCTCAAAATTATGAGAATCGGCTGGGAGGTTCATGCGACAACAAGTTCGTCGACGATACTATCCGGATGTAGATTGGTGATAGACGATAAGCTGAATGAGAGTCTGTTCGAAGATAATCCGGTGCCGCATCCGTTTTACTTGCCACAGGTCAAGGTGGATGCTGAATCGGCTAATGTAGACCGGAAAACACCCAGGGTTTTTATCGCCGGAGGAAGCAGCGGATTTCAGAGAGTTAGTCAGTTGAATTCATGGATGGCATGGGCGGATAAAGAATTTCCCGGACAGTTCGGATATGACGTAAACGCTTCCGTTTACGGCGACCTGGCCGAGCGTGTCCGGCTGATGCATCAACATAATTCCATAGCCATTAACGAGGCCCATCGCCTCTTTCCTGGGCGGATGGCCTGGTGCCGGAATCATGGAATGAGCGCCACGCGATATGACGGATTCAATCCAGACCAGTCCATCTGGCCTGCGGCGGATCTGACCGATCGTGCTGTCGATTTTCATGGGGACGATATTTGTCGTGAGGAGGTATTCAATATGACTCGTGACAGAATGAACGCGTCTTTTGACCTGGGATTCGATGGTTTTCTCATCATGGATTATGGCTGGCTCTACATTCGCGGGCGTTGGGGTTATGGTGATGCGGCCGTGGCGCAATGGAGAAAATATTTGAACGGTGACGGGCTGACTATTGATTTAGTCAATCCCAGCGCAACATGGTCGTTCGCCGATTATTGGAAGAACTTCGGCTCCATTCCGCTGGAACCGCGCAAGTTTGGATGGAAAAGCTGGGACCAATTCGTTCCTGTGACCGAAGCCGATGCAAAGCGCAGCCAGATAGATGCCCGGAGACTTCGCTTATTCAATGCCTTGTGGCACTACCATTATCTCGTATTCATTGATCGCCTGGGGAGGGAAGCCGAAAAGCGGGGTAAAGAACTTTCCGTATCGCTGAATGCCGAGGATCCGAATAACGGAGTGGACATGACGTTATTGGCCAGATTGAGTCATCTTCAATCTATCGGTTTTGAATATTTCGGGAATCCCATTGCGCTCGGGGCGTGGAGGCATACGTTGCTGCCGCTACGTTTTCGCGAAGACGGTCCAGTGTTAGATCTCGTCGGTGAAATCAACGCGGGTGGTGGCGGGCGCGAGAGCCGTTACGATAGGGATCTCGCTTATGCTTTTTACTATGATGCGACGGCCTCATCCGCGCCTCGCTATTACAACAATCAATATGTCAAAAATACAGTGTGGACCAACCCGTCTTCATTAGATGCAGCGGAACGCACTCGATTCGATCACTGGTTTGCCGGGGCCAATGCGTTTCTTCTACGTCACAAGGAATCAAGTCATATTACAGAGGAATTGCCCAAGGTCACAGTCGTGGCAAGTCGATCCATACTGGACTATCAGGATAGTTCGACCAATACCTTGAGGCAACAAACCAATCTGGCTCCGTACTTGCATGCCTTGAATATCGATTTTGTACAAGTTGGTCGCGATGCATGGAATCCTGATCGAGACAAGCAAACTCAAGTGCTTTTTTATACTCCCGCCATCTCAACGCCCGACGAACTGGCTCGCGTGAAACACTGGATTGCTACCGGAAGTGGAAAGGTGTTGGTCATTCATGCGGGATCGGCATCGCGCCTGGACAGCGTTACTGAACGGCCATCAACCAGCCCGGTGGTATGGAAGGATGATTCTTCATATAGAGATAGCGTGACTCCATCTACCGATATTGAATTGAGCAACGCCGTGCTTCCTCACACTACGGCTAATGACAAAGGTACATTTTACTTAGGCTCCAATTCCATCAGCACCAGTCTCTGGAATTCTCATGAGGATGCCAAGCCGGTGGTGACTGCTAAAAACGGCGAGACATTAATCAGTCAGTGGAATGTTGGAAATAATCAGGTTATTCATGTGCGAGCGGAACTTTCCTCGGCTTCCCTGTCTCCCTTGGGAATATCCTTGATCCAGCGAGTGTTGGAGTTGGTGAATCAATCTCCCTTTGCCTCCTATCTTCCCAACTGGTCATTTGATCGGTATGTGGTTCCAGGGGGCTTCAGCCTTGTGGCGTGGAAAGAGTCCGTCCTGATGCAACAGAAAAAAGATAACCTGTATAAGCGGGTTGGGCTGGATGCGCCCGAGTCGATGACTTTAAAAGTCGCCCCTGGTCGACAGTACGAGATTTATTCGGTTTATGAGGACAAGAAGCAAACGCTTTCGTCAAATGCCAGTGGAGATTTAACGATTGCTTTGAATTCCACCCCTGAGCTTTTCTATTATGGAGAATCCTCACCCGCGTTTACTCGGACAGTCGAGGCGGTGAAAAAGGTTTTCAGTGCGGTTAAGAAGGGAACTAACGCGGAAATGTCCAGCGCCCGTTCCGGCGATAGCACTGTCATGCACCTGGCAGATTCGTATTGAGTACGGCCTGTAGCCTCATAAAAGTGGAACGCTGTTCCGCAAGTTGAGCGTGTGAGATGATTGACAATCTGGCGTGGGGCTCTTTAATCGCTTAATATGAAAATTCGTTATTTAATGCCGTTGTTTCTCGCAACGACGCTTATATCCCTCCAGGCCGAAATCAAGCCTGCGTCGGTTTTCGGCGAGCATATGGTTTTGCAACGAAATCTCCCCATTCCCGTTTGGGGTCAGGCCGATCCCGGTGAAATGGTGACGGTCACTCTCGGCAAGCAAAAGGTGACGGTACAGGCCGAACCCGATGGTAAATGGCTCGTGCGCTTGCCCGCGGTCGCTTCGGGTGAGAAGCTCGAATTGCTTCTGACCGGCTCCGCCACCAAGGAACCGATCTCGTTCAAGGACGTCGCCATCGGCGATGTGTGGATTTGCTCCGGCCA
>DBTH01000316.1:16854-17065 GCA_002306945.1 Methylacidiphilaceae bacterium UBA1321
TGCTCCGGCCAGTCGAACATGGAATTCGGCATCAGCAACGCGAGCACTGCGACCGAGGCTCTCGCCAAGGCCGATAATCCGAAACTTCGTATTTTCCTCGTCAAGAAAGCGACAGCCACCACTTCCCAGACGACTGTCGAAGCGTCCTGGAAGTTGGCGACTGCGGACAATCTGAAGCAGGGTGGATTTTCCGCCGTCGGTTATTTCTTCG
>DBTH01000316.1:17316-17721 GCA_002306945.1 Methylacidiphilaceae bacterium UBA1321
TTTCCGCCGTCGGTTATTTCTTCGGACGTGAAATTCAGGCCCAGACCCATGTTCCCATCGGTTTGATCGGCACCTACTGGGGCGGCACTCCAGCGGAAGCCTGGACTCGCGCCAGCGCATTGGAAAACGATCCCGATTACGAAAACCTGCTCAAGGCTCGCGCGGACAATGTTCTTAAGGACTCTCCGGAAAGCCACGCCAAGATCGAAAAGGATCAGATTGCCTGGGACAAGCAGATTGATCCGCTTCTGGCCAATCCCGGCAAGGTCAACGCTGCCTGGTTCAATCCCGCTGATGGGCTAAAGGACTGGAAGAAGATCAACGTCCCTGGCCGTTGGCAAAACAGCCCGGATCTGAAATTCAATGGCGCAATCTGGTTCCGCAAGGTGGTCGATGTTCCCGCCT
>DBTH01000316.1:17979-18408 GCA_002306945.1 Methylacidiphilaceae bacterium UBA1321
TGTCCCCGCCGATCTCGCGGCAACTTCCGCTACGTTGAGCCTGGGAAATGTGGATGACTACGATTTCACCTGGGTCAATGGCAAATTAGTCGGCCAGACTGGCAAGAATGCCGGTCCCAAGCCTTCTTCGATCGCGCGCAATTATTCGCTTCCCGCCGGTTCCCTCAAACCCGGTCAGAACGTCATTCTTGTCCGTGTTGTTGACGCCGGACAGTACGGTGGTCTGGTTGGCAAGCCCGAGCAGCTCACTCTGAGCAACGAGGCCGGTGCCAAAGTCGAACTCGCCGGAGAGTGGCAGTACCTCGTTGACAAAAATCTCGGTCTTCGCCCCGAACAGGTTCGCCTGCAAAATACCGCTGGTGCCTTGTACGACGCCATGCTGGCCCCGTTGATTCCTTACGGTATCCGCGGTGCCATCTGGTATCAGGG
>DBTH01000070.1:0-435 GCA_002306945.1 Methylacidiphilaceae bacterium UBA1321
ACAAGAGATGCGTTCTCGTCATGTGCCTCGTGAACGTGAAGCCAGCGGCTGCCTTCAGTGTCGAGCAGAGAACCGAGGCGGCTGCCATGGTCGATGTCTTCGTCGGCGTTTTCTCCAGTAGCCATGACCAGGGCAACCGATCCACCGAAAAGCAGGCACATGAAAAAACCGACTCGGAGGGTGTGCGATTCGCGACGGAGTAACGCATAGAGGAGGGGAATGGCTGAAGCCGCCAGGCCGATGAGCGGCAAATGGTTCACCACGACATGCAGGTGCTCTGGCGAAAAAGTCCCTGTACCCATGGCAGAAGTTTAGTTCGCTTTCCTCTCAAAAGGCAAGGGGCAACGTGAGGTTGCATCCAGTAAATGCTATCGCCGGAACCCAGACATATCCTCTACGCTCCGCATCGTTGGGTGCAGCGTCACGCTGCCTAGT
>DBTH01000070.1:677-11525 GCA_002306945.1 Methylacidiphilaceae bacterium UBA1321
GGTGCAGCGTCACGCTGCCTAGTCGAAGTCGGTGGGGGCGTTGGGAGAATCGCGGAGTTGGAAGAGACGCTCGATTTGCTCGGGAAGAACGCGCGAGACGGATAATTCTGGAATTTCGTTGCGGGCGAAAAAATCGACTGCGGTAGTTTCGGGGCTGGGGGTTGGCTTGCCATCGATGATCTCGCCGAGGAAGAAGTGCTTATAGATGTGGAAAGGGAACGGCGGAACATGAGGATGTTTGGCGCGGTCGTAGACGGCCAGTAGCCGCGTGATGTGGACATGAAAACCGGCTTCCTCCCACACTTCGCGGGCGGCGGCTTCGGAAGGCGCATCGAGGATGTCGGCCCAACCGCCGGGGAGCGTCCATTTGCCGTCTTCCTGTTCCTTGACGAGAAGGATTTTGTTGTCACGAAAAACGGCGCAGCGGACATCGACCTTCGGAGTCGGATAACCGGTTTGATTGCGGAAAAGTTCTTCGATTCGGGCGAAGGGAGCGGCGGTTTGCGCGGCGAGGATTTCAACGGCGATCTTGTGAATTTCCTCGTAACGCTCGCGGTCGTAATGGCCCTCGGAGTAGGTGAGGCCGGTCTGGGCGATAGCCTGAAGCCGTTGCGCCCATTGCAGCCAGGGTGTGTCTGAACTCATGGAGAAAGAGAATAGAAACGCCGGTCGAGTTTAAAAGAATCCTTTTTTCTTCTTTGCCTGGACGCGGGCGGAATCGCGGGCATTGATGAACGCCTCCTCGCGAGTGATGAGTCCTTTATCGAGGAGTTCGACAATGCTTTCGTCGATGGTGTGCATGCCGTCCTTGGAACTGATTTCCATCAGACCGATCATCTGTTCGCCCCGGCGGTCACGCAGGCAAGAACGGATGGCGTTATTGCAAACCATGATTTCGGTGGCCAGAACGCGGCCTTGTCCGTCGGCGCGGGGAAGTAATCGCTGGGACACGACGGCCTGGAGGCAATTGGCGAGTTGGGCGATGATCTGCGGTTGCTGGTCGGAAGGGAAAGCGTCGACTAGGCGGTCGATGGCTTTGGGGGCGTCGATGGTGTGAACCGTCGCCAGAACGAGATGCCCAGTTTCGGCGGCGGTGATCGCGGTCTGCATTGTCTCGCGGTCGCGCATTTCACTGATCATGAGAACGTCGGGGTCTTGCCGCAGAGCGTGCCGCAATGCGGTAGGGAAGTTCTTTGTGTCGGTGCCGATTTCGCGTTGTTTGACGATGGAAAGCTGGTTCTGGAAGAGATATTCGATGGGATCTTCGACCGTGATGATGACGCCGGAACGCTGGGCCGAGATACGCTGGATCATGGCGGCGAGTGTGGTCGATTTTCCGGAACCGGTGATACCGGTGACCAAAACAAGGCCCTGTTCCATGTTACAGATATTCTGAATGAAAGGGCGGTGGCCGAGAGTGGAAAGATCGGGAATTTCGTTGGGAATATGACGGAAGGCGGCTTCCATCGCGCCGCGTGAATAGTGGGCGTTGCCGCGGAAACGGCCGAGATTGTCAATCTGAAGCGCAAAATCGAGTTCCCATTCCTCCTCAAAACGGGCTCGTTGGGTTTCGGTAAGAATGCCGAGGATCATGTCGCGGCAGTTTTCCGCGGTCAGTGAAAAATTGGCCAAGGGAATGAGCGACCCATGAAGCCGCGCCATGGGTGGTGCGCCGACGCTGAGGTGAAGATCGGAAGCATGGCGGGAAACGGCTTCGGTGAGGAAGTAGACGACGTCGAGAATGTTGTCCTGAGGCATAAAGAAGGGAGGAAAGTTCGAAATCAGCTAGTACCTTGTAATATTTAATATTTCGTAAATTTGCGGAACCAAAATCAGGGCAGACACGAAGCGGGCGCGGAAGTGTATCCGCAGCGATCCTCGACCAAGTCCGCGACAAGGTATGGCCTGATTTTGGCCGCAACCCGAAGGGCCATGGCTCTTTTGGGCAGGCACTGCGTTACTCGACTCGTCACGGATATATTTCATATACGCTCCTTGCTCGCGTCTTGTTCCTGCTCAAAATAGCTCATGGATTTAGCGAAATTCAAAGTATTACAAGGTACTAGGTCGCGTCGAGGAACCGCTCGAAATGCCGCGTAGGGTGCGGCTGAGCTCATGCGGATTATCGCAATATTCGAGAGCGGTTTCCTGGGTGATGATGCCTGACTGAACCATCCGGGCCAACGCGCTCAGGAATGACTGGCCGGTACCGCCTTCGCCCCGGGCGATGAGATCGTCGAGTTCAGTTGTGCGACCTTCCTGGATATGTTTGCGGCTCAGTCCTTCGTTCTGGAGAAATTCGAGCACGGGAACCAGCGATCCGGTCGAGGAGGGGATCAATCTCTGGCACAACACGCCGAGCAGGAGCGTGCTCAGGATGCGCTGGGCGCCGTCACGATCCGTAGCAGGAAAAATCTGGATAAAGCGTTCGATGGTTTCCGAAACGCTGGAACTATGCAGCGTAGTCAGAACGAGGTGACCGGTTTCGGCGGCTTGCAACGCCGTGGCGGCGGAGGCGTGATCGCGGACTTCACCGAGGAAAATCACGTCCGGGCTTTGGCGCAACGAACGTCGCAAGCCTTCCTCAAAGGTCGGGGTGTCGAGACCGACCTCGCGCTGGGTGAAGAGACAGGCTTCGTTGCGGAAGAGATATTCAATGGGGTCTTCGATGGTGACCACGTGCCGCGGAATGCTTTGATTGAGCCATTGGAGCGAAGAGGCGAGGGTGGTCGATTTGCCCGATCCGGTGCGTCCGGCAATGATGACCAGGCCGGAGGGGCGCGAAACCCACGAGGTGAGCAATTCGACCGGGAGGTGGAGCGATTCGAGATCGGGGATGACCATTTTGATCTCGCGCAAGACAGCGCCGCGCTGGCCGAGATAGCGGAACAGGTTGACGCGGAAACGGCCTCCGTCGGATGTGCTGTAAGCAGTGTCGAGATCAAGAGTGGAATCGTCAGCGCCGCAGTACCGCCAGAAACTTTCCATCAACTCGGCTGGCACCGGCTCGGTGCCGAGATCGAGGAGATTGCCTTCGACGCGGATTTGGGGGATGCGGTTTTCGTGCAGGAAAAGGTCGGAAGCGTGATTGGCTCGGGCGGTCTGACACAATTTATCAATGAATTCGACCATGGCGATGTGCAACAACTCTATGGAGAGAAAGCGGCAGCGACAAGCCCGATGAATCGGGGTTTGTGTAGTGGACTTACTTTGTTATCGTTATGTGCCGACATTCTTTTAACGGCGCGACGCGTTCAGAAAATCCATGACGATCCGAAAAACAGTCGACACGATATCCGGGACAAAGAGCCAAACGGTGGTGCTCGTTCACGGCATCTGGATGACCGGATTGGAAATGAGCTGGCTGGCGAGGCAGTTGCGCAAGGCGGGCTACGATGTCCGGCGATTCAGCTATCCGTCTATCCGGGGCGAACTGCGCGACAATGTCGAGCGGTTGAAGCGGTTCGTCGATTCGCTTTCCGGCGACAGGGTTCATTTTGTTTGTCACAGCATGGGCGGTCTGCTTGTGCACGAGTTTTTCCGCCAATATCCGGAGCAACGTCCCGGTCGCATCGTTGCTCTCGGCACACCCTTCAACGGTTCCTGGACGGCCCGCCGCGTGCGGGAATTGAGATTGCCGCGCTGGACTCTGGGAAAGACATTGCTGTCACTGCTGTCGCGGGAGAATGTGAACTGGGACGGCTCGTGCTCGCTGGGCATCATTGCGGGAACATACTCACTCGGAATCGGAACGGTGCTTGGAAAAATCCCCTCCGGCAGCGATGGCACGGTGACGGTTGAGGAGACGAAATTGTCCGGCGCCACAGCCCACATCACCGCGCCGCTGAATCATTTTGGGTTGCTGATTTCCCCCGCCGTTTTCAGGCAAGTCGATTGCTTCTTGCGGCAAGGGCATTTTCAATAAAGGGCGGCCGTTGGGGCTACATCAATCCCTTGGCTTCGAGTTCGTCAAGACGCCTGTCGTTATGACCCTCGATGATTTCATCGACTCCGGGCAATTCGAGCAGAACGTCGAGGCAGAGTGCGATCTCGTCGGCCGGCAGGCTGCTGGTTTCAATGACGTAGCGTTCCAGGGTCAGATAGACCCACGAAAACTCCTCTCCGTTGGTGACGCGGAACTGGAGATGCTTCTCCCAGAGAACTTCATCGGAGGTGTTAACGGAGATGGCGCAAATGTCGGTGCCGGAATTCGGGGTGATCTGTTCAACCTTCTCGAACCTTTCCAGCCACGACGCCACAAAACTGGTAACGTGTTCTTTTTCAAGCGGCTTTCCAAAAAGAGCCACGTAGCTTTTGCTAATCATCGCGAAAGTATAACGGAGTCATTAATTTTCGCAACGTTTGGGTCGATCAGAAGAAGTTATAACTTTTTGCTATTTTCATCGTCTAGTGTTGCCTAAACCACCTATATCCCTGTAGAACAAGATCATGCCTATTGACGCCAATCGCAAGACTGCCGGATTGTTGGTTCCCGTATTTGCCCTGCGCCACCCCGAGGATCTCGGAATTGGCGATACCCGTTCGATGCACGGAGCCATCGATTTTTGCGCCTCGCTTGGACTGACGCATCTCCAGGTTTTGCCCATCAACGAAACCGGCGGCGACAACAGTCCGTATAACGCGATCAGCTCCGTCGCGCTCGCTCCCGAATTGCTTTCCATCACCCCCCAGGAAATTCCCGGACTGACTACGGAAATCCTGGACGAATCGCTTTCGCCGGAAGTCCGTCAGTCGTTGCGAACGGATGCGGTCGATTATCCGAAGGTCAAGGCGTTGAAATTGCAACTCCTCGCGGCGGCGTTCGCCGAATTCGAAAGCAACGACCTCGAAAACGATACGCCACTGGCGAAGGAATTTACCGCTTTCGTCACCGACAACGAACCGTGGCTGCCCGCCTATACGCTCTTCCGCACCCTGGTCAACGAGTACGAGGGCAACGCGACCTGGATTCAGTGGAAGCCGGAGCATCAATCCCTTGATTCAGCTCTCGAATGGATCGAGGCATCTCCCGAGTCGGACGAACTCGAACGTTTTCGCGATTTCTGCGCTTATGTGCAGTGGATCGCCTACCGCCAGTGGAAAGCGATCCGCGACTATGGCGATACCAAGGGAGTGCGGTTGATGGGCGACATGCCTTTTGGCGTGAGCCGTTACGGAGCCGATGTCTGGGCCTTCCGCGATCTCTTCGACCTGACGTGGTCGGGCGGCGCGCCGCCGGAACCGTTCTTCGATACCGATTTATTTATCAAGAAGTGGGGGCAGAACTGGGGCATTCCCGTCTACAAATGGGAAGCGCACCGCTCCGAGAATTTCGCCTGGTGGAGGCAACGCGTTCGCCTGCTGGGCGCTTGCTTCCATGATTTCCGCATTGACCATGTCCTCGGCTTTTTTCGCATCTACGCGTTCCCCTGGCTGCCGAAGGACAATGAAACCTTCGTCAGTCTGACGCCCGAACAGGCCAAGATCGCGACGGAAGGCCGTCTGCCGCAATTTCTGCCCGGACCCGACGAGCCCGAGAAAAGCGCTGCGATCAACGAAGCGCAGGGTGAGGAACTTCTCCGCATGGTGCTTGAGGCCGCCGGAGCAGTCGGCGTCGTGGCCGAGGATCTCGGAGTGGTGCCGAAGTACGTCCGTCCTCTTCTCCAAAAACTCGGTATTCCCGGCTTCACGATTCCGATCTTCGAACGCATCAGCGACGAAAACCGCGAATTCAAGCCACTCAAGAGCTACCCTGCGCTTTCGCTGGCGACTTACGGAACGCACGATCACGCGCCGTTGGTGAACTATTACGAAGACCTGGTCAAGCGCTGGCATGGTCGCGATGGCCATCAAGCATGGCTCGACGTCCAACGGCTCATGCGCTGGCTCGGCCTCGACGACAAGAATCCGCCGAAGATCTGGAGCGATGCGTTGCACGGAGTCTTTATCAAGCGGTTGCTCGAAACACCCTGCTGCATGGCGATCTTCATGATCACCGACATTCTTGGCACGACGCAACGCTTCAATCTGCCCGGTTCGTGCAACGACTCCAACTGGAGCTTGCGTCTCGATCTGACCTTGGCCGATTATTCGCGCAGTCCGGTTTACGGAGCGCGCCTGGCGTTACTGAAAGATGCGATTATCCAGACCGGTCGCGGCAGGCCTTCCTGAAACAAGACCAAGACATTTTTAGACGGAATTAACAAAATTTAAAGACACCGGATTTTATCAGGAAATCAAGAAAGCCGGGAATCGGCAATTTCGCTGCGGTGAATCGAATGCGAAAACTTAGAACCTAGAACTGAAAACTTTTTTCAATTCTGTCTAAAAAGTCTTGCCCTTTGACGTTGAGTTTTTTTTCCGTAACGTAAAGATGTATGTCTAAATCCACCTGGGGCGCCGTATTCGACTTTGACGGCGTCATTATCGATTCCGCGTCGCAACACGAAGAGAGCTGGGAACGTCTTGCCCTGGAAGTCGACAAGCCTTTGCCGTCCGATCATTTCAAACGCAGTTTCGGAATGAAGAATGCCGTCATCATTCCCGAGCTTCTGGAGTGGTCGCACGAGCCGAAGGAAATCCAGCGTCTTTCCCTGCGCAAGGAGGAGCTCTATCGCGAGATCGTGCAGGAGCGGGGCATTGAACCGCTGCCGGGTGTCGTCGAATTCCTCGATTATCTCAAGTCCAACGAGATCCCCCGCGTGATCGGTTCGTCCACCGAACGGCTCAATATCACAACAGCTCTCGCGCAGTTGAAACTCAGCGGTTATTTCGACCAGATCGTCAGTTCCGAGGATGTCAAACGGGGCAAGCCCGATCCCGAAGTCTTTTTGACGGCGGCCAAAAAAATCAAATATGCACCGTCGCATTGCGTGGTGTTCGAGGATGCGCATGTCGGCGTTCAGGCGGCACGCGCGGCGAAGATGCGCGTCGTGGCGTTGACGACGACTCATCCGCGCGAGTCGTTGAAGGATGCCGATCTCGTGGTCGATCAACTCGACCAGATTCCGCCCGAGACCTGGACGAAGTGGTTTTCCGCCTCTCGGAATTTGTGACGAGATTAACGGAATTTCGTCAATTCAGTTTCGAGCCTTCGCCGTGGTCGAGCGGGCGACGAGTTGGGCCGGAACGGAATATTGCCGCGGCGCTCCGGCGAGAATTCCGGCGCTGCGTTCGAGAATAAGTTGGGCGGCCTTGCGTCCGATTTCGTAGCCGTTTTGGTTGATCGAAGTCAGGGGTGGAGTCATGGCCCTGGCGAAATTCAAGTCACCGACGCCGATAACGCTGAGATTGCCGGGCACTGTTACGCCGAGAGCTCCGGCGGCGTTGCAGGCCATCCGTGCGAGATGATCCGAGCCGCAAACCACGGCGGTGAGATGCGGATTTTGTTTGAGAGTTTCGGCGATGGCGGATTCGACATCGGCATGAAACTCCGGCCGCAGTGTCGTGATGCTCGACCCGGAAATGGATTTGACCCGGTCAATGACCGACTGGGAACGCATGTCGGCCCAACCGAGATTGACCGGCCCCTGGATGTTGAGGAAATGGCGGTGGCCGAGCGATTGGAGATGGGAGACTTGAAGATCGGCAATCATGTTCTCATCCGAGTTGATCGTATCGGCTTCGAGTTGTTTCACCCGGTGGTCGATGATGAGAAGGGGAATATTGCGGCTCTGGAATTCGCAAAGATGCTTGGCGTAGTAGGTCGAGAATTGCGGCCAGAGAATGACTCCGTCGACCCAGCGGTCGAGCAACCGGTTGATCTGGGTCATCGCGTAAGCTTCGGGCGATTGAGTGTGATGTTCCGTGTCCCAGAGAAAGAGGGGAAGATGTTCGGCTTCGGTCAAGCGGTCGTGGATGCCATAGCAAACCGCCTGCCAGTGGGAATCGTGAGGCAACACCAGCACACCAATGGTTCGACTCTTTCCGCTGCGGATGCTGTGTACGAGCGCATTGGGACGATAGCCCATTTTTCGCGCCAGATTGAGAACCTTCTGGGTTGTTTCCTCCGAAGCGCCGGTGCCTCCACGCAAGACCAGGGAGACCGTGGCGCGGGAAACTTTCAGCGCCTTGGCAATGCTCAGTTGATTGACTCTTTTGGGTTTAAGCATCTGCTAAATAAATAGCGATTCCGAATCGGTAGCTCAACTTCTAAATATGTTGTTTGCATTTACTTGGAATGACTGGATCGAAATGGAGCCGTTTATTTGCAATCGAGCCTTTGCTTGCCATATATAAAAAAAGTTTCTTCGGTAATTTCAGTGGAATAAAGGGGAAGATCTGGAGTAGGCAGTCTATCATTAAACAGGGGAGCGGCCATTGCCCTTATCTAAAGCGATCCTTCGACTTTGCTCAGGATGACGGGTTGGGGATGGCAGCCTCAAGAGGTAGCGAAGGGCTCATTACAGAGGTGACTATTACTGAGAATAATACTTTCATTCCACGTCATCCTGAGCCTGTCGAAGGATCGCTTCAGATGCCTATAAGAGGTCGATTCTTGTTTTCTGATGGGCCTCATCACGGCTGCCTTGGGTATATTCAATCCTCTATGCCACTTAAAATATCGAGGAACCAAAAAAAACAACCCCGTCTTCCGCTAGCAGCCTGCTGCAGACTTGATGCCGGTTCAGAGAGGAAGACCGAACTTGCGCATCTTGGTGTAGAGCGTCGGACGGTGGATGCCGAGGAGTTGCGCGGCTTTTTTCTTGTTGCCGTTGGCTTGAGCCAATGCGGTGATGAGGGCGGCTTTTTCGCGTCCGGCCAGGTTGAGGGTTTGCTCGGGAGGAGCAGACACAGCCGCTGTCGAAGAAGCGGCTTCGCCCGCTGTTTCCAAATGGGGCGCGGGACGTGAATCGAAGAGTTCGGGTGGCAGATTGTGCGGACTGACTTTGCCATCACGGGCCAGGACGGTGGCGCGTTCGATGACGTTTTGCAATTCGCGCACATTGCCGGGCCAGTGGTAGCTGAGCAGTATCTCGTAGGTTTCCGGCAGAATGGTGAGCTTGGATTTGTTGACGCGCGCCTCGAACGTGCGCAGGAATTGCTCGGCCAGCGCGGGGATGTCTTCGAGGCGTTCGCGCAGCGGCGGAATCACAAAGGTGAAAGTGTTGAGGCGATAGTAAAGATCTTCGCGCAACTTTCCTTCGCGGATGGCGGTGTCGGGGCGGCGATTGCTGGCGGCGATCAGGCGGAAATCGGCCCTGAGGTTGTGGGTGCTGCCGAGCGGGCGGTATTCGTGTTCCTGAAGAACGCGCAGGAGTCGGGTCTGGAGTTCAATCGGCATCTCGGAGATTTCGTCGAGAAAAAGCGTGCCGCCGGAGGAACTGCTGAAGATGCCGGGAAAATCTTGTAGTGCGCCGGTGAAGGCGCCTTTCTTGTAGCCAAAAAGTTCGCCCTCGATCATGTGTTCGGGGAAGGCGGCGCAATTGAGTTTGACGAGCGGGCCGTTGACACGGGCGCTTTGTTCGTGAATCGCGTTGGCAAAGACCTCCTTGCCGACGCCGCTTTCGCCGACGATGAGCACGTTGGCGTCAGTCGGGGCGACCTGGCCGACGAGTTCGAAGAGTTCGACCATCTTCGCATTTTTGAATACGGGCGCGGTGCCGCTTTCGACGCTCTGGATCTTTTTCTTCAGGCGGGTGGTCTCCTCGCGCAACTGGAGCGTCTCGGCGCGCAGGGATTGCTGTTCGATGGCCTGCCGCACGAGGCTGAGAAGTTCCTCGGGGACGTAGGGTTTGCTGATGAAATGGAACGCGCCCATTTTGATCGACTCGATGGCGTTGTTGAGCGAGTCGTGAGCGGTGACGACGATGATGGGCAATTGCGGGTGGTCGGCGCGGATTTGCTTGAGGAAATCGAGTCCTTCGCCATCCGGCAGTCCCAGATCGAGGAGCACCACTTCGGGGTGGTGCTCGGCAATCATCTGCAATCCCTGAGTGCCTGTGTAAGCGGCCAGCGCTTGATAGCCCCGCCGTTCGAGAATGGAGGAAAGAGTCGTCTGAATGTTGCGTTCATCGTCGATAACGCCTACGAGGTGACTGTCTTGCGGCATGGATGCTTCTGGGTCGGTAATAGAGCGATGATAACATGGGATCTGTTTTTTGCCAGAGCCTTTTCGACCTCGCTACGTATCAGACGAAGTTCAATCAGCGCAGAACTCGACCGGACGCTGTTGAAAGGCTGTGACTGGAGTTTTGCCGCCATTGCCCCGGTGTCGTGCCTTCCCAGAGTTGGAAGGCGCGGAAAAAGGAGTTGGCGTCTTCGTATCCGAGAAGATAGGCCGTTTCGCTCAACTCAATGGAGCCCTGCTGGAGATAATGGTGGGCCAGTTCGCGACGGACTTCTTCCAGAATTTCGAGAAAGGAAATTCCGTTTTCGGTCAAGCGACGTTGGAGGGTGCGGGTGCTCAAACCCAATTGCCGCGCAACGTCGCCCAGTGCGGGACGTTTCCCGGCCAGGAGGCGTTTGAGAATGTTTTTGACCCGCTCGCGCAGGGTAAGGGAAGCGTTCTGGTCTTCCAATTCGGCGTCGAGGCGGCTGCCAATGATTTGGAGCAGATCGGCGTTATGGGTGATGAAGGGGCGCGTCAGGTCGCCGGCCCTCAAAACGAGGGCATTGTGTTTCGAGTTGAAGTGAATGGGGCAGCGGAAATGGGATTCGAGAAGTTCGCGATGCATCGCCGGACGGGCCAGTTCAACGCGCAGGGGCGACAGCGGCAGTCCGGTACCGCGTTGTCCGATCGACAAAATCCACGCGAGGCAGACATCGACCAGAACGGCGGGGTCGGCCGTGGGGGCGAGAAGGAAGACGAACTCAACTGTCGTTTCGGTTTTTCCCGTGCGGACACGG